>NZ_JBXAHA010000006.1:0-385498 GCF_058794615.1 Cupriavidus sp. GW823-FHT07A04 | reverse complement strand
TGAAACGACTCCACGCCGATGATAGTGCGGATACCCGTGTGAAAGTAGGTAATCGCCAGGCTCTCCCTTGAAACCCCCCAGTACGAAAGTACTGGGGGGTTTTGCTTTTGCGGCATCTGCTTTCGAATATCTCGAAAGCAAGAAATAAATTAGCTCGCCGATGGTCGCAGGGCGCGCATGCCAAGTTTCGCAATGGCGACTATAGCCGTGACCAGTGCACCCGCTACGATGCCCGTCAGTGCATTGATCAATGCCGGGCCTAGCATTCCCAGGCCTGCTCCGATCATAGGTACCCCAGCCAGCATCTCAGTCGTGGGCCCTGCCAGATGATGCACGGCAGGAATACCGTGAACCAGAATCCCGCCCCCCACCAGGAACATCGCCGCTGTGCCGATCATGGACAGCGTGCGCATCAACCAAGGCGCCAGGCGCAGGATGCCGCGGCCAATGGCTCGCGCGCCGGCGGAAGCCTTCTGGCTAAGATACAGGCCAGCATCGTCCAACTTGACGATGCCCGCCACCAGGCCGTAGACGCCCACTGTCATGATCAAAGAGATGGTCGACAACACGGCCACCTGGGTGCCGAATGTCGCACCGGATACCGTCCCGAGCGAGATCACGATGATCTCCGCCGACAGGATGAAATCAGTGCGCACCGCACCGCGAATCTTGGCTTGCTCATAGGCAGCCATATCCGTCTCGGGATTTGCCGCTTGTGACGCTTCGGAATCGGTTTGCCCCTGAGTGGAATCGCTATGCAGGAAACGGTGCGCAATCTTCTCGAATCCCTCGTAGCAAAGAAAGGCGCCGCCAGCCATCAGCAGTGGCACGATGGCTGCGGGCACGGCAGCGCTGATCGCCAGAGCTGCCGGCACCAGAATCACCTTGTTGCGAAAGGACCCCAACGCTACAGCCCACACAACGGGTAATTCGCGCTCTGCCTTCACGCCGCTGACCTGCTGCGCATTCAAGGCCAGGTCGTCGCCTAGTACGCCGGCTGTTTTCTTGACCGCAACTTTACTCATGGTGGCTACATCGTCGAGGATGGAGGCGATGTCGTCGATCAGCAGAAGCAGGCTGGTGCCGGCCATATCCAAGGTTCCCAAGTAGACGTAAGGAAAGCACCCCGTCGCACGGAGGGCGCATAGCGCGATACTGTGCCACAGGCGTCGCAAGCGATGCGAACCATCGCCATTCCGGCGTCGCGCCTCTAGGGGGCTGGCAATTCAGGATGTGAATCGGAGCCGCCTGGGGCATCCGTCAAAAAAAAGACCGCCGGCGGGATAGCAGGGCGGTCTACGGGAAGTCTCGTCGGGGTCAAGCAACGAGTAATTGAAATATGCCAAACTACACGCCTGCTTGCTATCCGCCGTCGGTGGGGGGCACGCTGCCTCTCTTGCCGAACATGAGCACAGAAGCGCCCCCATTGGGAGTGAGAAGGGGACATGAATGAGAAAAGCAGCAGCAAGTACTGCCGGATATGGCGAGAACGCGGCCGCATTGGTGCAGCAGTACGAGAGCCTCCAGTTCGACGATATCCACCGAGACGTACTGCACCTATTTCCACGTGAGCTCAGCAATATTCTGGATATCGGAGCAGGGTCAGGCCGCGATGCGGCCGCGCTCGCCCGCTTGGGACATCGGGTTGTGGCCGTGGAACCCACGGGCGAATTGCGTCGAGAGGGGCAACGCATTCACGCGGCATTGCCGATCGAGTGGGTGGATGATTCACTGCCACACCTGTCGGCGATGCGATCCAGGCGAGAGCATTTTGAGCTGATACTGCTGACTGCCGTATGGATGCATCTGGATGCCACCGAACGACCCATTGCGATGAACTCGATCGCGGAGCTGCTAGCGCCGGGCGCCACGATCATCATGTCGCTCCGCCACGGACCTATTCCCCGAGGTCGAAGGATGTTCGACGTTTCTGCCGATGAGACGCTGGCGCTTGGCCGAGCGGTTGGCCTGACCGAAAGCTACTGCGGGCAGCGTAAGGATACGCAGGGCCGGGACTCGATTTCCTGGAGCGTGATTGCCTTGCAGATGGCATGGCCGAGCGGTCCCGGGATGTCCGAAATGCTCATGCCCGGATCCGGGCGAGGCTTTGGGAGATAGCCATGGTTCAAAAGTTATTCCACGAACTGCCAGTGGATGAGCGCGAGGGTTTCGAGTCGGCTTGCGCACTGCATGGATTTGTACGAGAGGACTTCGATGTGGCTGCGGAGGAAGGCACTCCGTTGAGCGGCGGGCCGAATCGTATCTTGCGGGAGGTCATCGTCGCCCGTGTAGCCGGCGGCGAGGCTCGGCGCTATCCTGGCGGAGCTGGGGCCCCATGGACGGTGGCATTCGAGCAAGACCTGGAGCGGGATGTCTTCGGCTTTCCTCTTGCCGATTAATTGAGCCGTCGGGCGCGCCCCCCGAACTCGCGGGCCCTCGTCGATGAACTGGCTCAGTGCCTGCCCCCAAGGCTGGCAGTCCGGCACCAAAGCCCAGCTGGAGGGGTAGAGGCCACTCTCGCGCGTGGGCAGCAATAATCCACCGCTGTGGGCCACAGCAAGAGGGGGAAGAAGGGATCTTGGCGCGCGCGAGTGCAGAAAACGAAAACGGCGCCAAGGGCGCCGTGGGAAAATTTCGCTTTCCGTGGGAAAGTTCGTATCGTGAAACGACTAGGTAAAGCGTAAGCCGTTGATACTAATAAGAATTCTGGGGTGGCTGATGGGACTCGAACCCACGACGACAGGAATCACAATCCTGGACTCTACCAACTGAGCTACAGCCACCGTCGATGTCGTTCTGCTTGGTGCCGAACGACGAAGAACAAGATCATACAATGCCAAAAGCCGGATGGCTAGTACTCTGCACAAATTTTTTTTAGTGCCACCTGTTTAACCGGCCAGCTTGGAGGATTCCTCCAGCTCGAGCATTCGGCAGATAGCGGCCATGCTGCCAACCATGGTGCGTCGTTGCGCGCCCTGGTAGATGCGCACGCCTTTTGATTGGCGAAAGGGCACGGGCTTGACGGGGCGACGGGCGGAGAGGCGGTTGGCTGGCAGCATGGCTACACCTGGTGACTTGCAACAACAGTTAGCGGTACCCGCTACGCGGGTGCGTTGGCACAATCGGGTGTCGGCTTGTACGGGGATCGCCCGCCTCAGCCGCACTCGTCAGAAGGCGCCGGGGCGGATGAGGCCGACAGCGATGCCTTCTAGTGAGAACTCTTCGCGGCCGGCTTGCACGATGATGCTGGGGAAGTCGGGGTTCTCGGCGATCAGCTCGATGGTGTCGCCGCGGCGGTTGAGGCGTTTGACGGTGACGTCGTCGCCCAGGCGGGCGACGACGATCTTGCCGTTGGCGGCTTCGCTGGCGCGCTTGACGGCGAGCAGGTCGCCATCGAGGATGCCGGCGTCGCGCATGCTGAGACCACGCACCCGGAGGAGGTAGTCGGGCTGCACGTCGAACACCGATGCGTCGACCTGGTATTGGCGGTCGATGTGTTCGGCGGCAAGGATCGGGCTGCCGGCTGCGACGCGCCCGACCAATGGCAGGGTTAGCTGCATGACGCCAGCCATAGGCAGGGAGAACTGGTCGGGTAGCTCGGAGTCGCTACGGGAGACCTTGAGGCGAATGCCGCGGGAGGCGCCGGGGGTGAGCTCGATCACGCCTTTGCGGGCCAGGGCACGTAAATGTTCCTCGGCTGCATTGGGTGAGGAGAAGCCGAACTTGGCGGCGATCTCTGCGCGCGTGGGCGGAAAGCCCGTGTGCTGGAGGCTGCTGCGGATCAAGTCGAAAATCTGCTGCTGTCGCGGTGTCAGGGTCGCCATGGTCGCCGGTGTTTGAAGGCACTGTATGTTTAAACAGTATGCTGTGATTTTATACAGTATCGAGTGAAGTGCAAGCGGAATTTTTGGGAGTTTGCGCATTGACAGGTGCGTCCCGCGGGTCTTGGCGCGTGCCGTGGCGAGTGGGCGGAGGGTTACAATCCGCGGCACCTGAAGCGTCTTGCGTTGCGCACTGTTCAACTTTTCTGGGGCTCCCGAGCTCATTTCCGCCATGTCTCTCCTGCCTCGTGTCGTCGTGCTCGCTACCGGCGGCACCATTGCCGGTTCTTCTTCCAACCCAGCCAGCAGCGCGAAGTACCAGGCGGCGACGGTGCCGGTGACGGCGCTGCTCGATGCGGTGCCGGCGCTGGGCACGGTGGCGCGGATCGAAGCCGAGCAGGTTGCGCAGGTAGATAGCAAGGACATGTCGTTCGCGCTCTGGTCCAGGCTGGTGGAGCGCGTGGCGTTCTGGTCTGCGCAGCCCGATGTGTCGGGCATCGTCATTACGCACGGCACCGATACCCTGGAGGAGACGGCCATGCTGCTGCACCTGGCCTGCGTGGGTGGGGTGCCAGTTGTGCTGACGGCCGCGATGCGACCGTCGACCTCGTTGTCGGCGGATGGCCCGTTGAACCTGCTGGATGCGGTGCGCGTAGCGGCGGATGCTGGCGCGACGGCAAAGGGCGTGCTGCTGGTGATCAATCAGGAGATTCACGCGGGGCGCGACGTGATGAAGGCGCACACATCGGCGGTGAATGCGTTTGTGTCGCCGGTATCCGGGCCGATTGGTTTTGTTCAGGACAACCTCGTGCGCTTTGTGCGTACCCCCAGTCGCTTGCCGGCCAAGGCCTGGCCGGTCCCTTGCGCATGGCCGCAGGTCGAGATCGTGGCTAGCTATGCGGAGCCGGGGCGGATCGTGGTGGATGCCTTGGCGCAGGCGGGCGTGTCGGGCCTGGTCGTGGCGGCCGCTGGCAACGGGTCGGTTCACCAGTCGCTGGTGGAGGCGCTAACCGATGCTGCCGGCGCCGGCGTGGCAGTGGTGCGCAGTTCGCGCACAGGGGCGGGGCATGTGGCGATTCCAGCGCCTCCCCGGCCGGCGTCGGGCGTTTTTGTTTCGGCCGGCGACCTCAATCCTTATAAGGCGCGTGTGCTCCTGGCGCTGGCTCTGGCTGCGGAGCCAGGACTGGCAAAGGATCCGGCGGCGCTGCAGGCGCTATTCACCGAAAACTGAGGCGGCTTGCTCCGGATGGTAAAAGCACGCTATACTTTAAGGCTATTCAACCTTGCTGCACCGGACATGGCGCTCGGGCAGCTTATCCAAAAGGAGCGTCAATGCGTCATTACGAAATCGTATTTATCGTCCATCCGGACCAGAGCGAACAAGTCCCGGCCATGATCGAGCGTTACAAGACGCTGGTCACGTCCCAGGAAGGCCAGATCCACCGCGTGGAAGACTGGGGTCGCCGTCAGATGGCCTACATGATCCAGAAGCTGGCCAAGGCTCACTACGTTTGCCTGAACATCGAATGCGGCAAGGAAACCCTGGCTGAACTCGAACACGCGTTCAAGTTCAACGATGCAGTGCTGCGCCACCTCATCGTTCAGACCAAGAAGGCTGAAACCGCACCGTCCCCGATGATGAAGGAAGTGCAGCGCGAAGAAGCTCGCAAGGCCGCGCAACAGACCAGCGAAGTCCAGGCCGCCTAAGTGCGGACTGTTGTGGTTGCCGCCGGCGTTGATCGCCGCGGCGGCAAGTGCGGGCATCGGTGCGGGAGAGTGCGTTGAACCAGTTAAGGCTCTGCGCAACGCTCGCGGAACGCGATGCCTTGCGTTACACCCCGGCCGGGGTCCCCGTGGTCAACTGCATCTTGCAGTACGCGGGCGAGACGGTCGAGGCGCAAACGCCCAGGCAGGTGGAGTTCGCCATCGCCGCCATGGGAATTGGTCAGATCGGCCAGCGGCTTGAGCGTACTCCGCTCGGCGCGATGCTCGACTGCGAAGGATTCCTGGCCCGCAGGCACCGCAACAGCAAGGCTCTCGTCTTTCACATCACTGGATGTAAAGCATTCGAAAAGGATTGAATCATGGCATTCGTCAAACGTGACAACAAGAACAAGAAGCGCTTCCAACAGCAAAACCCGCTGTTCAAGCGCAAGCGCTTCTGCCGCTTCACCGTGGCTGGCGTGGAACAGATCGACTACAAGGATCTGGACACCCTGAAGGATTTCATCGGCGACAACGGCAAGATCACGCCGGCCCGCCTGACCGGCACCAAGGCGCACTATCAGCGTCAGCTCGACACGGCCATCAAGCGCGCGCGTTTCCTCGCGCTGATGCCCTACACCGACCTGCACAAGAACTGATCGGCCCTAGGTCCGTTAAGGAGAAAACACGATGCAAATTATTCTGCTTGAAAAAGTCATCAACCTGGGCAACCTGGGTGACATCGTTCGCGTGAAGGACGGCTACGCCCGTAACTTCCTGATCCCGAACAAGAAGGCCCGCCGCGCTACCCAGACCGCTATCAGCGAGTTCGAAGTCAAGCGCGCCGAACTGGAAAAGGCAGCCGCTGAAAAGCTGGCAGCTTCGCAAGCTGAAGGCGAAAAGCTGAATGGCCTGACCGTGCAGATCACCCAGAAGTCGGGTGTGGACGGCCGCCTGTTCGGTTCGGTGACCAACGCCGACATCGCTGAAGCCCTGGCTGGCCAAGGCTTCAAGGTCGAGAAGGCGCAAGTGCGCCTGCCCAATGGTCCGCTGAAGGTTGTTGGCGACCACCCGGTCAGCGTCTCGCTGCACACCGACGTGCTGGTCGACGTGACGGTTTCCGTCCTGGGCGAACACGCCTAAGCATCGGCCTTGCTGCCGGTTTCCACTTGTCCTTCGGGCTGGTGGGAGCCGGATGCCAGCGCCGCTTGCTTGACCAAACAAAAAGGCAGGAGCATCGCGCTCCTGCCTTTTTGTTTGGCCGCGCCCCTTGCTTGCCTGATTGCCCGACTGCTACGGGGCGGGGCCGGTTGTCCCGCCGTCACACGGCAGGATGCCCCAACAGCCGGCTGCGAATTCTCCGCCGGCTCGCTGGCGTCGACCGTTATAATCCCCCCCTATGAACGCGCCTGTCGCAGACCCCCAACTAGACAATCTCAAGGTACCGCCGCATTCCATCGAGGCCGAGCAATCGGTGCTGGGTGGCCTGCTGCTGGACAATGCCGCCTGGGACCGTATCGCCGACTTCCTGAACGAAGCCGATTTCTATCGCTTCGATCACCGGATGATCTTCCAGAGCATCTCCCGGTTGATCGCCGCTACCAAGCCGGCCGACGTCATCACCGTCTACGAGTCGCTGCAAGGCGCTGGCAAGGCGGAAGAGGTGGGCGGCCTGGCCTATCTGAATTCCCTGGCGCAGAACACGCCTAGCGCGGCCAATATCCGCCGCTATGCGGAGATCGTGCGCGAGCGCTCGGTGCTGCGCAAGCTGGTGACGGTGGCCGACGATATCGCTACCGCGGCTTTCGCCCCCAAAGGGCGCGAGGTGCGGGAGCTGCTCGACGAGGCGGAATCCAAGGTGTTCGCCATCGCCGAGGAAGGCTCGCGCGGGCAGAAGGGGTTCCAGGAAATCCAGCCACTGCTGACCCAGGTGGTCGAGCGCATCGACGAGCTGTACCACCGTGACTCGAGCACCGACGTCACCGGCGTGCCTACCGGTTTTATCGACCTGGACCGCATGACCAGTGGCATGCAGGCCGGCGACCTGATCATCGTGGCGGGGCGCCCCTCCATGGGTAAGACCGCTTTCTCGCTGAATATCGGCGAGCACGTGGCGGTGGAGCAGGGCCTGCCGGTGGCCGTGTTCTCCATGGAAATGGCGGGCACGCAGCTGGCCATGCGTATGCTGGGCTCGGTCGGCCGGCTTGACCAGCACCGCCTGCGTACCGGCCGCCTGCTTGACGAAGACTGGCCGCGGCTCACGCACGCCATCCAGCGCATGAACGATGCGCAATTGTTCATCGACGAAACGCCGGCACTGAGCTCGATGGAGTTGCGCGCCCGTTCGCGCCGGCTGGCGCGCCAGTGCGGCCAGCTCGGACTGATTGTCATCGATTACCTGCAGCTGATGTCGGGCTCGGGCGGCGGGGAAAACCGCGCCACCGAAATCTCGGAAATCTCGCGCTCGCTCAAGGGCCTGGCCAAGGAACTCAACTGCCCGGTGATTGCACTGTCGCAGCTGAACCGAAGCCTGGAACAGCGCCCGAACAAGCGCCCGGTGATGTCCGACTTGCGTGAATCCGGCGCTATCGAGCAGGATGCCGACGTGATCCTGTTTATTTACCGCGACGAGGTCTACAACCCCGATTCGCAGGACAAGGGCACGTCCGAGATCATCATCGGCAAGCAGCGTAATGGCCCGATTGGCACCGTGCGGCTGACGTTCCTGGGCCAGTTCACCAAGTTCGACAACTTCAGCGGTGGCCCCGCCTTCTTCGACAACGACAACTGAAGCCAGTCTTGGCGCGGCTTGCCGGGCATCGTGGCTCGGTGGCCACAGTCGATCGTGCCTGCCGCGTGTCAAAGTCCCCCGGCATCGCCGCACAAACCTGTAAAATATTGCGTTTTGATGACAGCCGCCCTCGGGCGGCTGTCGTTTAATGCGTATCCGCCTGATTCAGTAACTACCCGCGGCGCCCCCGCGCTTCGACAAGGAACATTCCATGTTCGGCCGATTCATGCCCACTGAGGGCAAGTTCTTCGAATACTTCAACCAGCATGCCGATTGCGCGGTGACCGCCGCCCGCGAGCTGGAAGTGCTGGTCAACGACCTGCCCAATGCCGAGGCCCACGCTCGCCGCGTGCAGGCCACGGAAAAGAAAGCCGACCGCATCACGCACGACACGATCGACCTGCTGCACAAGACCTTCATCACGCCGCTGGACCGCGATGAGATCCACAAGCTCATCACCACCATGGACGACATCCTCGACCTGATGGAAGACGTGGCTGAAACCATCTCGCTGTACGACGTGACCAGCCTGACCGATGAGGCGCGCAAGCTGGCCTCCATCTGCGTGCAGTGTTGCGACCAGGTCAAGATCGCGGTCGGCCTGCTCGAGGACATGAGCAATGCCGGCGCCATCCTGAAGACCGCGCAGCAGATCGACCAGCTCGAGTCCGAGGCTGATCGCGTGATGCGCGCCGCCATGTCCAAGCTGTTCCGCGACGAAACGGACGTCAAGCGCCTGATCAAGCTGAAGGCGATCTACGAACAGCTCGAAACCATTACCGACAAGTGCGAGGACGTCGCCAACATTCTCGAAGGCATCGTCCTGGAAAACGCCTGAGGCACAAATCGGCATGCAAACAATACAAATGAGCCTGTGGGTCATTGGCCTGCTGGTGGCTCTCGCCCTGCTGTTCGATTTCATGAACGGCTTTCACGATGCCGCCAACTCGATTGCCACGGTGGTGTCGACGGGCGTGCTCAAGCCGCACCACGCGGTGGCCATGGCGGCCATGTGCAATGTGGTGGCGATTTTCATCTTCCACCTGAAGGTGGCGGCAACCGTCGGCACTGGCACGATCGACGTCAACATCGTCGATCACTACGTGATCTTCGGAGCCCTGATGGGTGCCATTGCCTGGAACCTGATCACCTGGTACTACGGCATTCCCTCGTCGTCCTCGCACGCGCTGATCGGTGGCTTGGTTGGGGCTGCGGTGGCCAAGAGCGGCACCAGCGCACTGGTGGGCGGCGGTCTTCTCAAGACCGTGGCTTTTATCGTCATTTCGCCGTTGCTGGGCTTCCTGCTCGGCTCGTTGATGATGGTGATCGTGGCCTGGACATTCTTCCGTACGCCGCCGTCGCGGGTCGATCGCTGGTTCCGCAGGCTGCAGCTGGTCTCGGCATCGCTGTACAGCCTGGGCCATGGCGGCAATGACGCGCAGAAGACCATCGGCATCATCTGGATGTTGCTGATCGCCAGCGGCCACGTGGCGCAGGGCGGTGCGGAGCCGCCGATCTGGGTCATCGTTTCCTGCTACGTGGCGATCGGCATGGGCACCATGTTTGGCGGCTGGCGCATCGTGCGCACCATGGGCCAGAAGATCACCAAGCTCAAGCCGGTAGGCGGCTTTTGCGCGGAGACGGGCGGCGCGATCACGCTGTTCATTGCTTCGGCGCTGGGCGTGCCGGTGTCGACCACCCATACCATCACCGGCGCCATTGTCGGCGTGGGCTCGGTGCAGAAGATGTCGGCGGTGCGCTGGGGCGTGGCCGGCAATATCGTCTGGGCCTGGGTGCTGACGATTCCCGCATCCGCCTTCATGGCCGCCATCGCATGGTGGATTGGCCGGCAGATCCTCTAAGCCTCCGGGTCATCGGATTCTCGCTCGACAAGCAAACAAAAAGCCAGGCGCTATGCCTGGCTTTTTGTTTGTCGGGAATGCCGGAGCCGATGGCTATTGCGATGGCTATCGATTGGCGAACGCGGCAATCGGATCGTCATCCACGGGGGCCGGGGGCGCAACGGAAGGCGGCGGTGCTGCTGGTGCGGCCGGGGGCGCGACCGATGCCGGCGCCTGGTTGATTCCCGATGCAACCCGCCGCGCGCCGTTGTACCGGGAGGCCCAGTACGACTTGGTCATGTCCTCGAGCCGTACCGTGCCGCCGGTGGAGGGGGCGTGGACAAAGCGATTCTGCCCGACATAGATGCCGACATGCGAATTGGCCCGGCCGGTGGTATTGAAGAAAACCAGGTCGCCCGAGGCCACCTGGCTGCGCTCCAGCGAGACGCCGCGGTCGCCCATGGCTTCGGTGGTGCGTGGCAGGTTGACGTTGGCGGCGCGCAGCACCACATAGCGGACCAGGCCGCTGCAGTCGAAGCCCGAGTCAGGCGTATTGCCGCCGTAGCGATAGGGCGTGCCAACCAGCGACATCGCCTGGATGGAGACTTCTTCCAGCCCGGCGCTGGGATCCACCATGGGGGTGCCTGCCGGCCGCGGCTGGGCGCTATAGCGCCCAGGCGGCGTCGAAGCGCAGGCGGCGAGCAGCAATGCCGCCGCGCAAAGCAGGGGCAGGCGGGCAGTGTGGAAGGCGTGGGCCAGGCTGGGCACACGTCTTCCGGCAGGGGCTATCTGGCGCAGAGGCATCCTTCTTGGTCCGATCCCGGGCCAGGAGCCGTGGCGTGAGGGGTGCAGCGCGGCGAGGGTGCCTCCCCTGGCGCCTTACCAGCGCAATTGCGCGTTGTAGGTGCCCGTACTCACGTTGACCGACTTGGCCTGTCCCTTATAAGTCGCTTCGATATTGTAGCTGCCTTGCGGGGCCTTGATCAGGCACTTGGGCCCGGAAGCGGTAAAGCTGGCCACTTCGTGGCCTTCGCGCGTCATCTTGACGGCCACGTCGGCGAGGAATTCGCCGCGCTCCCCCTGGGTGAACAGCAGGCCCATGTTGAAGTTCTTTTGCTGCGCGGCCAGTTGCTGTTGTTCGTCCGCGGCAATGCCGCCGCAGACGTAGCTGACGGGTCCCATGGTGCGGATTACCATTTCGTCAGCGGCGAGCGCGGGACCCGCAAGCAACGCGGCCGCGGCAATTGCGACGCTGCTGGCCAGCGCGAGCCGCAGCGGTGTGTGGTGCAGGTGGTTGTCCATCAATGTCTCCATCGATCCAACAAGCCGGGAGGGGCAAAAAAAGCGCCCGCCAAGCGCCGGCACGCGAGATGCCGAAATGGCGGGCGCTCCGGATGCTTTGATGCTAGGCCACGCCGGCAGGCAAATCTGCCGGTCGTGGTCCTACAAGGCATCCGATGGTGCCAGAGGTTGCGAAAGCTTAGTCTTCAGCGATGATGCGCCCCCGCCCCTTAGAGGACATCCGCGGCATGGTCGGCCAGGCGCGAGCGTTCACCGCGCGCCAGCGTCACATGGCCACTGTGGCTCCAGCCCTTGAACCGGTCGACCACGTAGGTAAGGCCGGACGATCCTTCGGTCAGGTAAGGCGTGTCGATCTGCGCGATGTTGCCCAGGCAGATGATCTTGGTGCCGGGGCCGGCACGCGTTACCAGCGTCTTCATCTGCTTGGGCGTCAGGTTCTGGGCCTCGTCGATGATGACGAACTTGTTGACGAAAGTACGTCCGCGCATGAAGTTCATGCTCTTGACCTTGATACGCGAGCGGATCAGTTCCTGGGTGGCCGCGCGACCCCACTCGCCGGCGCTGTCGTCGCTCTTTTGCAGCACTTCCAGGTTGTCGTCGAAGGCGCCCATCCAGGGCTGCATCTTTTCTTCCTCGGTGCCCGGCAGGAAGCCGATATCCTCGCCGACCGGCACGGTGGCGCGGGTGACGATGATCTCGTTGTAGAGCTTCTGGTCGAGCACCTGCTCCAGGCCCGCGGCAAGCGCCAGCAGGGTCTTGCCGGTACCGGCCTGGCCCAGCAGGGTGACGAAGTCGATCTCAGGATGCATCAGAAGGTTGAGCGCGAAGTTCTGCTCGCGGTTGCGGGCGGTCACGCTCCACACATTGTTCTTGTGGTGCGTGTAGTCCTTGAGCGTTTGCAGCAGCGCGGTCTTGCCGTTGATCTCCTTGACCTGGGCGTACAGCGGCAGGCTACCGTCGCTGGGTTCCAGGAAGACAAACTGGTTGACCAGGAAAGAAGGCACCAGCGGGCCTGTCAGGCGATAGAACATCGCGCCGGACTTCGGGTCCTGCCAGCTTTCCACCCCCTTGCCATGCTTGGCCCAGAAGTCGTTGGGCAGCAGCATCACGCCCGAGTACAGCAGGTCCTTGTCCTCGAGGACCTGGTCGTTGAAGTAATCCTCGGCGGGCAGGCCGAGCGCGCGCGCCTTGATGCGCATGTTGATGTCTTTCGACACCAGCACCACCTGGCGCTCCGGGAACTGCTGCTGCAGGGCGCTGACCACGCCCAGGATCTGGTTGTCCGCCTTGCCCTGCGGCAGGCCGTCGGGCAGCTTGATCTCATTGAGCTTGGTTTGCAGGAACAGCTTGCCCTGCGCGTCGCGGTTGCCCAGCTTGGCGAGCGGCAAGCCGTCGTCGAGCACGCCGTCGGTGCCGCCCACCAGCGCATCGAGGGTGCGGCTGACGGTGCGGGCGTTGCGCGCGACTTCGCTCATGCCCTTCTTGTGGTTGTCCAGCTCCTCGAGCGTCATCATCGGCAGATAGACGTCGTGCTCTTCGAAGCGGAACAGAGAGGACGGGTCGTGCATCAACACATTGGTGTCCAACACGAACAGCTTGCTGGGGCCGGTGTGTTTTTGCATGCGACGGTTGGTCGTGCCGGGGGCCTTGGCGGGAGCCTTGGGCACGGCGGCCAGCGACGGCACGGACTTCAGCGCGGACGGCGGCGCATCCTTGGTGCGCGCTCGCGTCGAACCGCTGGCGCTGGCCACCACGGCCGGCGCATTTTCCGCTTTGCTAGTTCCGGTTTCCAGCAAGGCCACACGCTCCAGCGCCGGCACAGGTTTCTTACCCTGCGACGCTGATTTGGCCTTAGTCAGCTTGGTCACCGGGGCGAATTCGCTCGGGTCAAGCAATTGGGCAGGCTTGGCGGGCATGGTCGGCAGCGGCATGCTAGGCTTTCCTTTCAGGGGGAGAAGACGGCTGGAAAACGGCGCAGGACACCGGCGCGGCCGCATGGCGCCGCGTACTTGGGGATCGTGTCCTGTGCGTACAAAACACACAAACAAAAAAGCCGCCAACCTGGGTAGCAGGTTTGGCGGCTTTTTTTCGGACCGGAGACACGGCAGGTCCGCTACCGGCCTGTGGCAGGGTGCGCCTGGGCCGGGACGATGAAGCAGCGTGGCATCCGGATCTTGAACTCATTAAAGGTCAATGTATCCGAAGGTTTTCTCTTTTGCAATCGCTTGCCGAGAGGACTTTTGAAGGTGTTGCTGCGCCGCATTAAAGCGCCGGGCCGAATCGCCGTGGATCAAGCCCCGGATCAGAGTCCGCGCACGATTTCCAGCACCTCGTCGACGTGGTTGGGCACCTTGATGCCGCGCAGCGCATGGCGCAGGATGCCCTTGCCGTCGATGATGAAGGTGCTGCGCTCGATGCCGCGCACTTCCTTGCCATACATTTTCTTCATCTTGATGACATCGAACAGATGGCACACGGCTTCATCGCCATCGGAGATCAACTCGAAGGGCAGTTCCAGCTTGGCCTTGAAGTTCTCGTGTGACTTCAGGCTGTCGCGCGAGATGCCGAAGACCACCGTGCCTGCCTTGACGAAGTCGTCATGCTGGTCGCGGAAGTTCATGGCTTCGGTGGTGCAGCCCGGGGTGTTGTCCTTGGGATAGAAATACAGGACGACGGTTTTGCCACGCTGGGCGGCAAGGCTGAACGTGCCGCCGGTGGCGGGCGCGCTGAAATCGGGTACGGGCTGGCTGAGACTGGCTGTTGTCATTCTTATGGCTCCTGGGAGGGACAGGAAGGGGGTGGCTGCGTGAGTGCGGTCACCATGGTGGCGGCAGATGGGGGCAGGGCGGCTAACTTCAAGCGTGGCGTGTGCCTAACTTGCGAGAACCGGCCTCCCGGGCCGCCGGGCGGGCTCAGGCAGGTTCCTCCAGCAGCAGGATGGCCGCCACTTTGCGGCCTTCAGCCATCAGGATGTTGTATGTGCGGCAGGCGGCCTGCAGATCCATGGCGTCCACCCCGACATGCAGGCGCGCCAGTGAGGCGGTCAGCCGGGGATGCGGGAAGCGCAGGCGGCTGCCGGTGCCCAGCAGCACCACCTCGGGCGAGTGCGCCAGCAGGCCCTCGAAGTGCGCGGGTTCCAGGTCTTCGAAGCGTTGCACCGGCCAGGGCCGGATCTCGCCTTCGGGCATGACCAGCACGGATTGGGTGTGGCGCACCATATTGATTTCGATATAGCCCGGGCCGTACGACGTTACCGTATTGAGGGCATTGGGCTGGTCAGCGTGGAGTTTCAAGGGCGAACCTTATCTGGCGCTGCCCTTCGCGGCGCGCGCGGCGACTCGGCCGGGGCAGCGCAGGGCGGGTTGAGAGCATTTTGAGGCAGGCGGGCCGGGCGGCTTTGCCGCGGCCCCGTGGTACCGGCGGCGTACGCTGCAATGCAAGAATCCCTGCCGAAGTCTGTCATAATCCGATAAATTATAGCTTTTGCCTCCCTGCCTGCCACGTTTTGCGTTGCAACGCAGCGCACAGGCTACCCGGGCCGCTCCATTTCCACCCAGATTCCCTAGATAGCCGCCGCTACCCGGCGGCGCTTGCCTCCTGCCAACATCGCCGTGAAACCGATCCAGAAATCCAACAAGCTCAACAATGTTTGCTATGACATCCGCGGCCCGGTGCTGGAGAAGGCCAAGCAGATGGAAGAGGAAGGCCACAAGATCATCAAGCTGAACATCGGCAACCTGGCCGTCTTCGGCTTCGATGCGCCGGAAGAGATCCAGCAGGACATGATGCGCAACCTGCCCAATTCGGCTGGCTACTCGGACTCCAAGGGCATCTTCGCCGCGCGCAAGGCGATCATGCACTACACGCAGCAGAAGAATATCGAGGGTGTGGGGCTGGACGACATCTACGTTGGCAACGGTGCCTCCGAGTTGATCGTGATGTCCATGAATGCGCTGCTCAACAGCGGCGACGAAGTGCTGGTCCCGGCGCCGGACTACCCGCTGTGGACCGCGGCGGTGAGCCTGTCGGGCGGCACCCCGGTGCACTATGTGTGCGACGAGGCCAATGAGTGGATGCCCGACCTGGACGATATCCGCGCCAAGATCACGCCGAATACCAAGGCCATCGTCGTCATCAACCCGAACAACCCCACCGGTGCGTTGTATTCGGACGAGTTGCTCAAGTCCATCGTGACGATCGCGCGCGAACACGGCCTGATCATCTTTGCTGACGAGATCTACGACAAAGTGCTGTACGACGGCCATAGCCACACGTCCATCGCCGCGTTGTCGACCGATGTGCTGACCGTGACCTTCAACGGCCTGTCCAAGAACTACCGCTCGTGCGGCTACCGCGCCGGCTGGATGGTGGTGTCGGGCGACAAGCGGCCCGCGCTGGACTATATCGAGGGGCTGAACATGCTGTCCTCGATGCGCCTGTGCGCCAATGTGCCGGCCCAGTGGGCCATCCAGACCGCGCTGGGAGGCTACCAGAGCATCAACGACCTGGTGGGCGAAGGCGGGCGCCTGCGCCGCCAGCGCGATCTTGCCCATGAGCTGATCACGCAGATCCCGGGTGTCACCTGCGTCAAGCCCAAGGCCGCGCTGTACCTGTTCCCCAAGCTCGACCTGTCGATGTACCCGATCCAGGACGACCAGGAGTTCATTTATGAGCTGCTGCAGGAGTCCAAGGTGCTGCTGGTGCAGGGCACTGGCTTCAACTGGGGCAAGCCCGACCATTTCCGTATCGTGTTCCTGCCCCACGAGGAAGACCTGCGCGAGGCCATCAGCCGCGTCGGGCGCTTCCTCGAGACCTACCGCAAACGCCACGGCCGCGCGGCCTGAACCGGCACGCTTGCGGCGCAATCCATTTTTCAGCAACTCAGAGTCAGATCGTCCATGAATCCCATCAAAGTAGGCCTGCTTGGCATCGGTACCGTCGGTAGCGGCACGTTCAATGTGCTGCAACGTAACCAGGAAGAAATCCGCCGCCGCGCCGGGCGCGGCATCGAGATTGCCATGGTGGCCGACCTCAACACCGAGCGCGCCCGCGAGCTGACCGGTGGGCAGGTCGAGGTGGTGGCCGACGCCAACGAGGTCGTCACCCGCCCCGAGATCGACATCGTGATCGAGCTGATTGGCGGCTATGGCATCGCCCGCGAGCTGGTGCTCAAGGCCATCGAGAACGGCAAGCACGTGGTCACCGCCAACAAGGCGCTGCTGGCCGTGCATGGCAACGAGATCTTCGAAGCCGCGCGCAAGAAGGGTGTGATCGTCGCCTTCGAAGCCGCGGTAGCCGGCGGCATCCCCATCATCAAGGCGCTGCGCGAAGGCCTCACCGCCAACCGCATCGAGTGGATCGCCGGCATCATCAACGGCACCACCAACTTCATCTTGTCGGAAATGCGCGACAAGGGCCTGGACTTCGACACCGTGCTCAAGCAAGCGCAAGCGCTGGGCTATGCCGAGGCCGATCCCACCTTCGACATCGAAGGCATCGACGCCGCGCACAAGATCACGTTGATGAGCTCGATCGCCTTCGGCATGCCGGTGCAGTTCGACAAGGCCTACGTGGAAGGCATCACCAAGCTGTCGGCCGTGGATATCCGCTACGCGGAAGAGCTGGGCTACCGCATCAAGCTGCTGGGCCTGACGCGCCGTCGCGAAAACGGCATCGAGCTGCGCGTGCACCCGACGCTGGTGCCGGCCAAGCGCCTGATCGCCAACGTGGAAGGCGCCATGAACGCCGTGCTGGTGCAAGGTGATGCCGTGGGCGCCACGCTGTACTACGGCAAGGGCGCTGGCGCCGAGCCGACCGCTTCGGCCGTGATCGCCGACCTGGTCGACGTGACCCGCCTGCACACTGCCGACCCCGAGCACCGCGTGCCGCACCTGGCTTTCCAGCCGGACGAACTGTCCAGCGTGCCGGTGCTGCCGATCGAGGAAGTCACCAGCTCGTACTACTTGCGCATGCGCGTGGCGGACGAGACCGGCGTGCTGGCCGACATCACCCGCATCCTGGCTGACGCCGGCATCTCCATCGATGCCATGCTGCAGAAGGAGTCGCGTGAAGGCGAGCCGCAGACCGACATCATCATGCTCTCGCACCTCACCCTCGAGAAGCAGGTCAACGCCGCCATCGCCAAGATCGAGGCGCTGCCGACCGTGCTGTCGGCCGTCACGCGCCTGCGCATGGAAGAACTGAACTGAACGCACCGATGAAATACCAGTCGACGCGCGGCCATGAGATGCCGCAAACCTTCTCCGAGATCCTGCTGGGCGGCCTGGCGCCGGACGGTGGCCTGTACCTGCCCCGGGAGTACCCGCAGGTCACGGCCGACGAGCTGGAAGCCTGGCGCAAGCTGTCGTACGCCGATCTCGCCTTTGAAGTCCTGTCCCGCTTCTGCGGCGACATCCCGGCCGAGGACCTGCGCGCCCTGACGCGCAAGACCTACACCGCCGAGGTGTACTGCAACGCCCGCCCTGGCGACAACACCGCCGACATCACCCCGCTGCGCACGCTGGGCGAAGAGGGCGGCACGCAGCTGCAGCTGCTGGGCCTGTCCAATGGCCCCACGCTGGCCTTCAAGGACATGGCCATGCAACTGCTCGGCAACCTGTTCGAGTACGCGCTCGCGCGTGCCGGACAGGAGCTGAACATCCTGGGTGCTACCTCCGGCGATACCGGCAGCGCTGCGGAATACGCCATGCGCGGCAAGCGCGGCATCCGTGTCTTCATGCTCAGCCCGCACCGCAAGATGAGCGCGTTCCAGACCGCGCAGATGTTCAGCCTGCAGGACCCGAACATCTTCAACCTGGCGGTGGAAGGGGTGTTCGACGACTGCCAGGACATTGTCAAGGCGGTCTCCAACGACCTCGGCTACAAGGCTCGCCAGAAGATCGGCACGGTCAACTCGATCAACTGGGCACGCGTGGTGGCCCAGGTGGTGTACTACTTCAAGGGCTGGCTGCTGGCTACCGACGGCCCGGGCCAGAAGGTCTCGTTCTGCGTGCCGTCGGGCAATTTCGGCAACGTCTGCGCCGGCCATATCGCGCGCATGATGGGCCTGCCGATCGACAAGCTGGTGGTTGCCACCAACGAGAACGACGTGCTCGACGAGTTCTTCCGCACCGGTACTTACCGCGTGCGCAAGTCGGCCGAGACGTATCACACCTCCAGTCCGAGCATGGACATCTCGAAGGCGTCGAACTTCGAGCGTTTTGTCTTCGACCTGCTGGGCCGCGATGGCGACAAGCTGGCCAAGATGTTCCGCGAAGACGTCGACACCAAGGGTGGCTTCGACCTGTCCGGCACACCGGAATTCGAGCGCATCCGCGCCTTCGGCTTTGTCTCGGGCCGCAGCACGCATGAAGATCGCCTCGCCACCATCCGCGACCTGTCCGAGCGCTACGGCATCACCATCGACACCCACACCGCCGATGGCATCAAGGTCGCGCGCGAGCATCTCACGCCCGGTGTGCCGATGCTGGTGCTGGAGACCGCGCTGCCGGCCAAGTTCGCCGACACCATCCGCGAGGCGCTTGGCCATGAGCCGGAGCGTCCGGCAGCCTTCGAAGGCATCGAAAACCTGCCGCAGCGCTTCGAGGTGATGCCGGCGGATGCCGACCGCATCAAGGCCTACATCGCCGGCCACACCGGCCTGTAAGCCCCGGGCGCTGCCGGCGGTGTTCCTGCCGGCAGCGCGCCAACTCGCTACAATCAGACTTGCCGAGCAGAAATCGCACGGCCCTCGCATTGCTCCGGATGTATCGGGGGCGGTACGCGGGCCGTTTCCCATGGGCGCTGAATGGCCATGGGTTTGCGGTCTGACACTGCCTACGCTGCTTACGCTGACTACGCTGTCTCACTTACCCGTTTTCCTCATGACCGAAGCCGCCGCGCCCGCCCGCCCCCCCATGTTGACCATGGCCCAGGCCCTCGAAGCCTTGCTGGCCGGCGCCCGCCCGCTCGCCGAGGCAGAGCGCATCGCCACGCTCGACGCCAATGGCCGCGTGCTGGCTGCGCCGGTGTCGAGCACGCTGGACGTGCCGCCGGCTGACAACACCTCGATGGATGGCTACGCGGTGCGCAGCGCCGACCTGACGGCGCCAGGCACGCGCCTGCGCGTGGCCCAGCGCATCCCCGCCGGCCATGTCGGCACGGCACTGGCGGCTGGCACGGCGGCGCGCATCTTTACCGGTGGGCTGATTCCGCCGGGGGCCGACGCGGTGGTCATGCAGGAGCAGTGCGTGGCGCAGGGTGAGGATGTGATCGTCAATCACACGCCGCAGCCGGGCGAGTGGATCCGCCGGGCCGGCGAGGACATCCGCGCCGGCAGCGTGATCCTGCCGGCCGGCACGCGCCTGACGCCGCAGGCGCTGGGCCTGGCGGCCTCGGTGGGGCAGGCGTCGCTGGACGTGGTGCGGCGCGTCAAGGTGGCCGTGTTCTTTACCGGCGACGAACTCGCCATGCCGGGCGAGCCGCTCAAGCCGGGCGCCATCTACAACTCCAACCGATTCACGCTGCGCGGGCTGCTGGAAAACCTCGGCTGCGAGGTCAGCGATTTCGGCATCGTGCCTGACACCCTGGCCGCGACGCGCGACACCTTGCGCCGGGCGGCCGAGGGGCATGACCTGATCATCACCTCGGGCGGCGTCTCGGTGGGCGAGGAAGACCATATCAAGCCGGCGGTCGAGGCCGAAGGCCGGCTCAACCTGTGGCAGATCGCTATCAAGCCGGGCAAGCCGCTGGCTTTCGGCGAGGTGGCGCGCACTGGGCAGGCGCCGGTATTTTTCCTGGGGCTGCCGGGCAATCCGGTCTCGAGCTTCGTCACCTTCCTGCTGTTTGTGCGGCCTTTCATCCTGCGGCTGCAAGGCGTGCAGGACGTGATGCCGCGCCGGCTGCCGCTACGTGCCGATTTCGACCTGCCCAAGGGCGACCGCCGCAACGAGTTCCTGCGCGTGCGCCTCAACCAGGCCGGCGGGCTCGACTTGTTCCCCAACCAGAGCTCGGGTGTGCTCACTTCCACGGTGTGGGGCGAGGGCCTGGTCGACAACCCGCCCAACCAGCCGATCGCGCGGGGAGATACCGTGCAGTACATCGGTTTCGACGGCCTGCTGGCATAAGGAGCGAGACCGCCATGAACATCGAACTCCGTTTTTTTGCCAGCGTGCGCGAGCAGCTGGGCCTGGGGCAGGAGCGTGTCGCGGTGCCGGCCGAGGTGGCTACCGTGGCGGACCTGCGCCATTGGCTTGGAGCCCGCGGCGGCGCGTGGGCCGAGGTGTTGGCCGAGGGCCGTGCCTTGCGCATGGCCGTGGACCACGAGGTGGCCAGTGCGGACAGCGTGTTGGCCGAGGGCTGCGAAGTGGCGTTTTTTCCGCCCGTGACCGGAGGCTGAAATGAGCGTCAGAGTACAGCGCGAGGATTTCGACCTGGGCGCCGAGGTGACGGCACTGCGCCGCGAGCAGCCAGGCGTGGGCGCGGTGGCCAGTTTTGTTGGCACGGTGCGCGACATGAACGACGGCAGCGCGGTCAGCGCGATGGAGCTGGAGCATTATCCCGGCATGACCGAAAAGGCGCTGGCCCGGATCGAAGCGGTGGCGCGGGAGCGCTGGGCGCTGCTTGGCGTCACCATTGTGCATCGCGTTGGCCCCTTGCTGCCGCTGGACCAGATCGTGCTGGTGGCGGTGGCCTCAGCCCATCGCGGCAATGCTTTTGCCGCCTGCGAATTCATTATGGATTACCTCAAGTCGGAGGCGCCGTTCTGGAAGAAGGAGCAGACGCCGGACGGCGCGCGCTGGGTCGACGCGCGCGTGACCGATGCGTCCGCGCTGGCGCGCTGGGGCATTCGCTCGCTCAATGCCAGCGGCGAAGGCGAGGCGGAGCCGGTGGAGCCCTTGGGTCTCAAGCGCTGATGGGCGCGCTCGGTTTTGTGGCGGTCGGGGTCGGGGCCGCGGTGGGGGCTTGGCTGCGCTGGGCGTTCTCCGTGCTGTGGAATGCCGCCAACCCAGCGTTGCCCTATGGAACACTGACGGCCAACCTGGTCGGCGGCTACCTGATCGGTCTGGCGGTGGGATTCTTCGGTGCGCATGTGGAGTTGTCACCCGAATGGCGCTTGCTGGCGGTGACCGGCTTCCTGGGCGGCCTGACCACGTTTTCCACGTTCTCCAGCGAGGTCGTGGGCAACCTGATGGCGGGCGATTATGGCTGGGCGGCGGTGCACCTGCTGGCGCACCTTGGCGGCTCGCTGCTGCTGACCGTACTGGGCTTGTGGACCTACCGGCTGCTGGCCTGAGCGCCCGTAGAAGCCAATGAGCCTGAGGACTCCAATGAATCCAATGACTCCAATGAATCCAGCCACGCAAGCATCTGCGCCAGCGCGGCGTTGAAGGCGGCCGGCCGTTCCATATGCGGGGCATGGCCGGTGCCGTCGATGGTGACAAGCCGGGCAGCCGGCTGCAGTGCCAGCGTAGCCTGTCCCACTGCCGGCGCGTAGAGGCGGCTGCGCTCCCCAACCAGATGGAATAACGGCAGGCGAGCCTGGCGCAACGCCGGGCGGTAATCCTGGCGGGCCATGTCTTCCCACAACGCGGCAAGCGCATCCGGCGCGCACTGGCGCATGATGCCGGCGATCCGGTCCGTCTCGTGCGCATCGGGTTTGCTGCCGGCAGCCCATAAGCCGGCGCGCACCGAATCGATCAGGCGCGGCCAGTCCCGGCGCACGTGCGCGGCCATGTGGGCTGCCTGCGCGGTGTCGTAGTGCGCATGCAGGCCATGCGGCCAGTCCGCCGCGCTGGCCAGCCGCGGTGTCATGTCGATGGCGCCGATTGCCGCCAGGGGCAGGGTGGGCTCACCGCGCATCAACTCCCAGGCCACCATGGCGCCCATCGACCACCCAATCACCACCACGTCCCGTAATCCCAGGTACCCGATCAACCCGGCAGCATCGGCGGCAAGCTGCGCAAGGCTGGCTTGTCCGGCGTGCGGCAGTGCAGCAGACAAGCCATGCCCGGCATGGTCCGGGGCGATCACACGATAGCCATCACGCGCCAGCGCGCGCTGCCCCTCGAACGCCTCGCCGGATAGCGACCAACCGTGCAGCAACAGCAGTGCCCGGCCATCGCCGGCCTCCCGCCAGCCGGGCCGCGAACCGCAAGCAGGGTGGCTATCGAAGGCGGGGGCGGGCTCGGCGTTAGTCATCGCGTGCGAAGCATCCAATGGCGAACTTGCAGTCTGGGCATATGGCCTGGCCACGTGCGTGGCCAAAGCTCCGGGTAAGCCATGTATTGACATACGGATCGCTAACTTTATATCATGAAACATGAATCAGTTATCATGTTTTGAGGGTCGCCGGAGGAGGCAGTTTCCGCGGTGCAATGCCGCTGCCTGACTGCCGTTTCCCGGTCTGACCAGCCAACGCGGAGCCCCGATGTCCCTTACCGAATCCGGCGTAAGCCAGCCCAAGACCGCGCGCGGCCAGAAGACCCGCGAAGCGCTGCTGCGCGCCGCCGAGAAAGTGTTCGGCGAGAAGGGCTACTACGTGGCTTCGATCTCAGAGATCACGCAGGAGGCAGAGGTGGCCATGGGCACCTTTTATCTCTATTTCAAGGACAAGGAAGACATCTTCCGCGCGCTGGTGCAGCACATGCTGGAACTGGTGCGGGCCCACTTGCGCAAGCACGTGGGGCCGGCGCAGACGCAGATCGAGGCCGAGCGGCTCGGGCTCAAGGCTTTCCTGTCCTTTGTGTCGCGCCACAAGAATCTGTACCGCATCGTGCTCGATTCCTACTCGGTTGACGAGACCATCTACAGCAGTTACTTCCAGGTGTTCGCCGACGTCTACAGCCGGCGCCTGGGCAAGGCCGAGGAGCAGGGTGAGATCTCGCCGGGCGACGCTGAAGTGCGGGCGTGGTGCCTGATCGGCATCAGCAATTTCCTAGGCATGCGTTATGCACTGTGGAAACGGCCGGCGTCGATGGACAAGGTGGTCGATACGGCCTTCGACATGATTTCGCACGGGCTGGCGGCGCGATGAGCGCGTTGGTGCTGGTCGAACGTGTTGGCGGCACGGCCGTGCTTCGGCTCAATCGCGCCGAGCGGCACAACAGCCTGGTGCCGGAACTGCTCGAAGCGCTGCTGGCCGCGCTGGAGCGCATGGAGGCGGACCCGGAGGTGCGCGCCGTGGTGCTGAGCCATGCGGGGCGCTCTTTTTCCACGGGCGGCGATGTCGGTGCTTTTGCCGCCTTTGTGCCGCAAAGCGCGGAGTTGGCGCAGTATGCGCAGCGTCTGCTCGGCCTGCTCAACGCAGCCATCCTGCGCCTGGCGGCGCTGCGCCGCCCGGTGATCGCGGCGGTGGAGGGCTGGCTGACGGGAGGCTCACTGGGATTGGTGCTGGCCTGCGACATGACGGTGCTGGGCGAGGGCACGCGCATTGCGCCTTACTACACCGTGGTGGGATTCAGCCCGGACGGTGGCTGGACGGCGATGCTGCCGCAACTGATCGGCGCCGCGCGCGCGCGGGCGATCCAGCTTGAGAACACCACGCTGACGGCCAGCCAGGCCGTGGCACTGGGCCTGGCGACGCATCTCGCGCCGGCCCGCGAGGCCGAGGCGATGGCGTTGTCCCTGGCGGCCGGCCTGAAGGACAAGGTACCGGGCAGCGTGGCGCATACGCGCGCGCTGCTGCGCTGGGATGCCGATGTGCTGGCCGCCGGGTTGGAGCGCGAGCGCGTGGCGTTCGTGGCGCAGGTGACGAGCGCCGAGGCTGCGGCAGGCATGCGCCGCTTCCTTGGCGATGGCTGCACAGGCTAAGGCAGCAAACGGAAAGGCAGGACGGCAGGAAAGAGCACAGACACGAGCACAGACACGAGCGCAGGAACGAGTACAGGAAAGCGAAGCAGCAACAAGCAGGCAGGATCTGCACTTGCAACGACAAGCGACACCCTCAGAGGAGACAAGAATGCAATTCAAGCACCAAGCCGCTGGCGCCATCGCACTGGCCAGCCTGCTGGCCGCCGGCGGCGCCCTTGCCAAGGACATCCGCATCGCCCACGTCTACGACAAGACCGGGGCGCTCGAGGCCTACGCCAAGCAGACCCAGACCGGGCTGATGATGGGGCTGGATTACGCCACCAACGGCACCATGATGGTCAATGGCAACAAGCTGGTGGTGATGGAGAAGGACACCCAGGGCAAGCCCGACGTGGCCAAGGCCCAGCTTGCCGCGGCGTATAGCGACGATCGGGCGGATATCGCCGTGGGGCCGACGTCCTCCGGCACGGCGCTGGCGATGCTGCCGGTGGCCGAGGAGTACAAGAAGATCCTGCTGGTCGAGCCCGCCGTGGCGGATTCCATCACCGGCGAGAAGTGGAACCGCTACATCTTCCGCACCGGCCGCAATTCGTCGCAGGATGCCATCTCCAACGCCGTGGCGCTGGACAAGCCCGGCGTGCAGATCGCCACCCTGGCGCAGGACTACGCCTTTGGCCGTGACGGCGTGAAGGCCTTCAAGGGCGCGCTCAAGAACGCCAAGATCGTGCACGAGGAATACCTGCCGACCAACACGACGGACTTTACCGCCGGGGCGCAGCGCTTGTTTGATTCGCTCAAGGACAAGCCGGGCCGCAAGATCATCTTCATCATCTGGGCGGGCGCCGGCAACCCGTTCAAGATTGCCGACCTCGATCCCAAGCGCTACGGCATCGAGATCGCCACCGGCGGCAATATCCTGCCCGCCATGAGCAACTACAAGAACTTCCCCGGCATGGAAGGCGCGACGTATTACTACTTCGGCATTCCCAAGAACAAGGCCAACGAGTGGCTGGTGTCCAACCACTACACCAAGTTCAAGTCGCCGCCCGATTTCTTCACCGCCGGCGGCATGACGGCTGGCATCGCGCTGGTCGAGGCGCTCAAGAAGACCAATGGCGACACCAACACCGAGAAGCTGATCGGCGCGATGGAGGGCATGTCGTTCGAGACGCCCAAGGGCAAGATGACCTTCCGCAAGGAAGACCACCAGGCGCTGCAGTCGATGTACCACTTCAAGATCAAGGTCGATCCCGCGTTCGCCTGGGGGGTGCCCGAGCTGGTCCGCGAGATCAAGCCGGAAGAAATGAACGTGCCGATCCGCAACAAGCGGTGATGACAGTGGGCGCCGCTTCCATCGATACAACGGCAGCGCTCTCGCGGGCGGTGGCGGGGCCGCCCGCGCTCGAGACGCGAGATCTCACCATCCGCTTTGGCGGCCACGTGGCGGTCAACGCGGTGTCCTGCGCGTTTCATCCCGGCGAGCTGACCTGCATCGTCGGCCCCAACGGGGCCGGCAAGACCACGTACTTCAACTTGATCTCGGGCCAGTTGCCGCCCAGCGCCGGGCAGATCCTGCTCGACGGCGAGGACGTGACGCGCCTGCCGGTGCCGCACAAGGCGCTGCGCGGCATTGGCCGCGCCTTCCAGCTGACCAGCCTGTTTCCCAATCTGTCGGTGTTCGAGAACGTGCGCCTGGCAGTGCAGTCGCGCCGGCGCATCGGGCTGGATCTGTGGAGCGTGTGGAGCGCAAACCGCGCGGTCCGCGAGCAGGCCGAGGACTGTCTCGAACGGGTGGCCCTGGCCGACAAGCGCCACCTGCCGGTGGCCTCTTTGCCGCACGGCGACCAGCGCAAGCTGGAGGTGGGCATCCTGCTGGCGCTGCAGCCGCGCATCTTCATGTTCGACGAGCCGACCGCCGGCATGAGCGTGGACGAGGTGCCGGTGATCCTCGGCCTGATCCAGGAGATCAAGCGCGACAAGAGCAAGACGGTGCTGCTGGTGGAGCACAAGATGGATGTGGTGCGCTCGCTGGCCGACCGCATCATCGTGCTGCATAACGGCAACCTGATGGCCGATGGTGATCCGGCCGAGGTGATCGCCTCGCCGATCGTGCAGCAGGCGTACCTGGGCATCGCTGCCGGCGACGAGAGCGCGCAGCAGGAGGGCAGTCATGGCTGAAGCACCGGCAGCACCCGCATTATCCCCAGCATCCGCAGCACCCATCCTGAGCCTGGATGGCGTGCAGACGCATATCGGGCCATATCACATCCTGCACGGCGTGAGCTTTGCCGTGCCGCGCGGCGGCGTGACCATGCTGCTGGGGCGCAACGGCGCGGGCAAGACCACCACGCTGCGCACCATCATGAGCCTGTGGCAGGCGAGCGAAGGGCGGATCGTGTTCGACGGGGCCGACATCACGCGCCGCGGCACGCCCGCCATCGCGCAGGCCGGCATCGCCTATGTGCCGGAGAACATGAGCGTGTTCTCCGAGCTGACGGTGGCCGAGAACATGCGGCTGGCCGCGCGCAGCGGCGCGATCGACGGGCAGCGGCTTGACTGGGTGTTCCGCATGTTCCCCGCGCTGAAGATCTTCTGGCACCAGCGCGCCGGCGTGCTGTCCGGCGGGCAGAAGCAGATGCTGTCGGTGGCGCGCGCCATCATCGAGCCGCGCAAGCTGCTGATCGTGGACGAGCCGACCAAGGGCCTGGCGCCGGCCATCATCCAGAACATGATCACGGTGTTCCGCGAGCTCAAGCAGACGGACGTATCGATCCTGCTGGTGGAGCAGAACTTCCACATGGCCAAGTCGGTGGGGGATACCGTTGCCGTGATGGATGACGGACGCGTGGTGCATACGGGAACGATGGCAGCGCTGGCGGGGGACGAAAGCCTGCAGCAGCGGCTGCTCGGATTGTCGCTGGCGGCGCACCAGTAGCGCGTATCAATAGTGGCCAGCAGGACAAGACAAATAACAAGACACATCACAAGATATCGTCAGGACCGAGACAATGGCGAGTACAAGCTCCTTACCCACCACCCCGGCGACACCGGCCGATCTGCCCAAGGTCCGGCTCGACTGGACCCCGCTGGCGCTGGCGCCGCTGCTGATGCTGCTGGCCTACCCCTTGATCGGCAGCGGTTCGACCTGGCTGACGCTGACCATCGCCGGCCTTGCCATGGGCATGATCGTGTTCGTGGTGTCGTCGGGCCTGACGCTGGTGTTTGGGCTGATGGACGTGCTCAACTTCGGGCACGGCGCGTTTATCGCGTTGGGAGCCTATGTGGCGGCATCCGTGCTACTGCCGCTGGGCGCCTGGGTCGAGGCAGACAGCCTGTGGCTTAACCTGGCGGTGTTTGGCCTGGCCATCCTGGCGGCGATGGCGGCGGCGGGCGCCATTGGCTTCCTGTTCGAGCGCATCGTGGTGCGCCCGGTCTACGGCCAGCACCTCAAGCAGATCCTGATCACCATGGGCGGCATGATCGTGGCCGAGCAGCTGATCAAGGCGATCTGGGGTGCTGAGACCATCGCGCTGCAGGTGCCCACCACCTTCCGCGGCGCGGTGCTGCTGGGCGACGCGGCCATCGAGAAGTACCGGCTCATCGCCGTGGTGCTCGGGCTGGTGATCTTTATCTCCATGGTGCTGGTGCTCAACCGCACGCGCATCGGCCTGCTGATCCGCGCCGGCGTGGAGAACCGCGAGATGGTGGAGTCGCTCGGCTACCGCATCCGGCTCTTGTTCATCGGCGTGTTCGTGGTGGGGGCGGGGCTGGCCGGCATGGGCGGCGTGCTTTGGGGGCTGTACCAGCAGAACATTACCGCGTCCATCGGGGCCCAGGTCAATGTGCTGATCTTTATCGTGATCATCATCGGCGGGCTCGGCTCCACCACCGGCTGCTTTGTCGGCGCCTTGCTGGTGGGCCTGATGGCCAACTACACCGGCTTCCTGTTTCCCAAGGTGGCGCTGTTCTCGAACATCCTGCTGATGGTGATGATCCTGCTGTGGCGTCCGCAGGGCCTTTACCCGGTAGCCAAGCGCTGAGCGCCTAGGAAAAAACCATGACCCGACTGCTTTCCGGCGACCTGCCACGAAGCCGCGTGCTGACCGTGATCCTGGTGGCCATGCTGCTGGCGCTGGCGTGCGCGCCTTTCCTGTTTCCTGGTGCGCGCGCGCTCAATATGGCGGCCAAGATCTGCATCTTCGTGGTGCTGGTGGCCAGCTACGACCTGTTGCTCGGCTATACCGGCATCGTCTCCTTTGCCCACACCATGTTTTTCGGCATTGGCGGCTATGGCGTGGCGATCGCCATGTCGCGGCTGGAGCCGGGGTGGGGCGCGCTGGCGCTCGGCACGTTGGGCGCGCTGCTGGTGTCGATGCTGCTGGCCTTCCTGATCGGGCTGTTCTCGCTGCGGGTCAGGGCGATCTTCTTTGCCATGATCACGCTGGCGGTAGCCACCGCCTTTGCCACGCTGGTGTCGCAGCTCTCCGAGTGGACCGGCGGCGAGGATGGCATCAGCTTCAAGGTGCCGGAGGTGTTCACGCCGGGCTTTTCGCTGGGCGACGCCGAGTGGCTTGGCGTGCCGCTCAACGGCAAGCTGTTTTCGTATTACTTCGTGTTTGCGAGCGCGCTGGTGTTGTTCCTGTTGCTGCTGCGCGTGGTGAACTCGCCGTTCGGCCGGGTGCTGCAGGCGATCCGCGAGAACGATTTCCGGGCCGAGGCCATTGGCTACCGCACCGTGGTGTACCGTACCGTGTCCACCGTGCTGTCGGCCGGGTTCGCCACGCTGGCCGGGGTGCTGATGGCGCTCTGGCTGCGCTACAACGGCCCGGACACCTCGTTGTCCTTCGAGATCATGGTCGATATCCTGCTGATCGTGGTGATCGGTGGCATGGGCACGCTGTACGGCGCGCTGATCGGCACCACGCTGTTCCTGGTGGCGCAGACCTACCTGCAGGACGTGATGAAGCTGGCGAGCGATGCCACCGCGGCGATCCCGCTGCTGTCGGGGCTGCTGCATCCGGACCGCTGGCTGCTGTGGCTCGGCTTGTTGTTTATCCTCAGCGTGTATTACTTCCCGCAAGGCATCGTCGGGCGGCTGCGCGGCGATCGCGCCGAGCACGAGGTGGCGTCGTAGATCTGCATGCAATAAAAGGCTAGCAAGATAACAAGAACATCCACAAGCGGAGATCCCAGACCATGTACGTAGTCGACTGGCTGCACAAGAATGCCCTGCATACGCCGGACAAAGTCGCCCTGGTTGACGTGGAGAGCGGCCGCACGGTGACCTACCGGCAGTTCGACGAGCGCGCCAGCCGCTTCGCGGAATACCTGGGCGAGCGCTTGGGGCTGGCGCCCGGGGCCCGCGTGGCCGTACTGGCCCACAACAGCTCGGACTATTTCGAGATGCTCTATGGCTGCGCCAAGGCCGGCATGGTGATGGTCTGCCTGAACTGGCGGCTGGCGGCCGCGGAGCTGCTGCCGATCCTGCGCGACTGCTCGCCCGACGTGCTGGTGGCCGGTGATGGCTTTCTTGCCACCGCCGCCGCGCTTGCCGACACCTTGCCGCTGCGCGCGGTTTTGCACCTGGCTGACGACGAGAGCGCGGACGTGCCGGGCGGCTGGACCGAGTACGAAGCGATGCTGGCGGGTAGTTCCGGGCGTGTCATCGAGATGCCGTGCCGCGATGAGCACGAGGTCTGGCACCTGCTTTACACCTCGGGCACCACGGGACGGCCCAAGGGCGTGATCCAGACCTACGGCATGGTGTTTTTCAACGCCGTCAACGCCATGCTGGCCAACAAGATCACGCGCGACGACGTGTTCCTGAACGTGCTGCCGTTCTTCCATACCGGCGGGCTGAACCTGTACGCCAATCCCGTGCTGCATGCCGGCGGCACCGTGCACATCATGCGGCAGTTCGACGCCGAGGTGACGCTGCGCAAGCTCGATGCCAGCGCCGGGGAGGGCATCACCATGTTCTTCGCCGTGCCCGCGGTCTACCTGTTCCTGAGCCAGCATGCCGGCTTCGCGGCGGCGGATTTTTCCCGCGTGCGCAATATGTCCGCGGGCGGCTCCGCGGTGCCGCGGCCGCTGCTCGAGGCCTACCTGGCCAAGGGCGTGACGATCTGCTTCGGCTTTGGCATGACCGAGACCGGGCCAACCGTGTTCGTGTGCGACGAAGCCACGGCGCGCCGCAAGATCGGCACCATCGGCAAGCCGGTCGGCTCCATGCTGACGCGGGTGGTGGATCCGCAGGGCCGCGACGTGGCGTCCGGCGAACGTGGCGAGCTGCTGATCAAGGGGCCGGGCGTCACGCCCGGCTACTGGAACCTGCAGGAGGCCACCGAGGCCGCCATCCGTGGCGGCTGGCTGTATTCGGGCGATATCGCTTACATGGACGAGGAGGGCGACTACTACATCGTCGACCGCGCCAAGGACATGTTTATCTCCGGCGGTGAGAACGTCTACCCGGCCGAAGTGGAGAATGTGCTGTTTCAGCTTGCTGCCGTATCCGAGGCCGCTGTCATCGGCGTGCCCGATGCGCGCTGGGGCGAGGTCGGCATGGCGCTGGTGGTAGCAAAGCCCGGCATGGCGCTCGATGCCGAAGGCGTGCTCGCGCATTGCCGCGCCGCGCTGGCAAGCTACAAGGTGCCGCGCCACGTGCGGATGATCGAGGCGCTGCCGCGCACGCCGTCGGGCAAGGTGGAAAAGCACAAGCTGCGCGCGCGCTTCCAGTCGCAGTGAGGGCGGCGCGCCGTGTGAAGTCATGCAGTGGCTGTCTCGTGAAATTCTCGTTTCTGTCGTTTCTGTATTGCGTTCCGATCGATCCAGCATGCCGGGCCGGCATGCAGTAAGGGGGCACAACATGTTGCGCGGATTTGCAGGGCATAGCGATTTGACCAGATACGGCGCGCGCCTGGCGCTGGCAGGGGCAGCGGGCTTGTTGCTGGCGGCGTGCGGCTCGGGCGATAACAACACCAGCAGCGGCAATACCAATCCCAATACCAAGCCGGCCAATATCGGCGCGGTCACGATCAAGACCTACGACGGCAACACGGACGACCTGCTCACTGCTGGCCTCGGCAAGGACGGCCTGGGCTCCGCCACCGCGCCGTTGCCGCTGAATCCGGCCGCGCCCACCGCGGCCGAGCTGCGCCGCTACGCTATCTACACCAACTACCGCGCGCTGGTGGATACCACGGCGGGCGGTGGCTATGGCTCGCTGTACGGCCCCAATGTGGACGCGCAAGGCAACGTCACGACGGGGCAGGGCAAGGTCGCCGGGCGCGAGTACCTGGCCTTCTCCGACGATGGCAGCGGCCAGCAGAACGTAACCATGCTGGTGCAGATTCCCGACAGCTTCAATCTGGCCAAGCCGTGCCTGATCACCGCCACGTCGTCCGGCTCGCGCGGCGTCTATGGCGCGATCTCCACCGGCGAGTGGGCACTCAAGCGCGGCTGCGCCGTCGCCTACACGGACAAAGGCACCGGTGCCGCGCCGCACGACCTGGACACCGATACCGTTGCGCTGATCGACGGCACCCGCGCCAGCCGCGCCGCGGCCGGCGCCAACGCGCAGTTTGCCGCGCCGTTTCCCAACACCAGCCTGGCCGCGTTCAATGCGCTGGCGCCGCACCGGCTGGCGTTCAAGCACGCGCACTCGCAGCGCAACCCCGAGAAGGACTGGGGCACGTTCACGCTGCAGGCCGCCAGTTTCGCCATCTGGGCCATCAACGACCGCTTTGGCAACGTGACCACCAATGGCACGCGCCAGCGCAGCCTGGGCCCGGACAAGGTCGTGGTGATCGCGTCCAGCGTGTCCAACGGCGGCGGCGCGGCGATTGCCGCGGCGGAGCAGGACACCCAGGGCCTGATTGACGGCGTGGCGGTGGGCGAGCCGAACCTCAACCTGCCCAGCAACACGGGCGTCACCGTCACCCGTGGCGGCGTGCCGGTCAGCCTGTCCGGGCGCCCGCTGTATGACTACACCACCACGGCCAACCTGCTGCAGCTCTGCACCTCGCAGGCGAGCGCGCTGGTGAATGCGCCGGGTGTGGCGCTGTACGCGCTGCCCACCGTCGGGCTGGCGCAGCCGGCGCTCAACCGCTGCCAGTCGCTGGCCAACGCGGGCCTGGTGACCGGGCCGGATGCCGCCAGCCAGTCCGTCAGCGCGTTGCAGGCGCTGCACGCCTTTGGCTGGGAAGCCGAGTCCGATGTGCTCCATCCGTCGCTGGCCCTGTTTGAGGTGGCCAATGCAGTCTCGGTGACCTTTGCCAACGCGCTCGCGCGGGCCGGCGTGGCGGATCGCTTGTGCGGCTTCAGCTTTGCCGCGACCGGCACGGCAGTCCTGACGCCGGCGGCGATTGCGCCAGCTACGCTCAATGTGCTGTACGCGACAGGCAATGGCGTGCCGCCGGCGGCCGGCGTGCAGCTGATCAACGACAACAATCCCGGCGGCCCGCTGCGCGATATCTATTCCCAGTCGCCGAGCAACAATGTGGCCGATGCCAACCTCGACGGCGCCCGCTGCCTGCGCGGCCTGCTCACCGGCACCGGCGCGCAGGCCCAGGCGCTGCAGGCGGGCCTGGCCCAGACGCTGCGCTCGGGCAACCTGCACGGCAAGCCGGCCATCATCGTGCATGGCCGCAGCGATGCGCTGCTGCCGGTCAACCATACGTCGCGGCCTTATCTCGGCTACAACCGGCTCCAGGAGGGCAGCGCCAGCAAGCTGTCCTATATGGAAGTCACCAATGGCCAGCATTTCGACAGTTTCATCGGCGCGGTAGCGGGCTACGACAACCGCTTCATCCCGCTCCACGTCTACCTGAACCGGGCGCTCGACGCGGTCTACGACAACCTCGCCAACGGCCGCGCGCTGCCACCCTCGCAGGTGGTGCGCACGGTCGCGCGCGGTGGCACCGCGTCGCCGGCACCCGCCATCTTGCCCACCAACCTGCCGCCGTTTGCCGCAACGCCCGCCGATGCGGACCGGATCACGGTCAACGGCAGCACCGTAGAGGTACCCAACTGATGAAGGCATCCCGCCCACGCGTTCTGACGCAAGAAGATTTCGACCGCTTCGCCTCGCTCTCGCGCGATGACAACCCCATCCACTGCGATCCGGCGTTCGCCCGCACGACGCATTTTGGCGCCACGGTCGCGCATGGCATGTTCCTGTTCTCGCTGCTTTGCGCGCAGATGCAGCGCAGCAACCCCCGGCCGGTGCTGCCCATCGCGCAAACGCTGATGTTCCCGCGTCCCACCTTTGTCGGCGACGGCGTGGCCGCCGTGCTGGTGTTGAACGAAACGCCCGGGCGCGACCGGATCGCGCTGGACACGTCGGTGCGCTGCGTGCAGCGTGGTCGCAACCGCACGCCCGTCACGGATGAGCAGATAACGGCACATGGCGACGCGGTGCTGCTGGTCGACGCCAGCGCGGAATCGCTGGCCGAGGCCCAGCGCCAGGATGCCGACGAAGTTGCGCAATCCGCCGGGCAGCTTGTGGGGCAGCCAGCTGGCGACCGTGCGCTCTATCACCTGAGCGTGGGCCAGGAGGCTTCGGCGGTACGCAGCTTCAGCGCGGGCGATATCGATGAATACGTGGCGTTGACCGACGATGGCAATGCCTTTTATACCGACCCGGTGTTCGCCCACAGCCGTGGCTTCGAGGGCACCATCGTGCCGCTGCCATTGCTGGCCGGCATGTTCTCGGATCTGCTGGGCACGCGCTTGCCGGGCCGCGGCACTGGCTGGATGAAGCAGTCGCTGCGGCTGCGCTCGCCCGCGCGGCTGGGCGAGCTGCTGAGCGCATCGGTGCGCATCGTGCGCCTGCGCGGCGACAAGGACCTGGTCAACCTGGCCACGGTGGTCACCGGCGACGATGGCCGCGTGGTGCTGGCCGGGGAGGCGCTGGTGCTGGTGCGCAACCTGGAGGACAAGCGGTCGCTGGCGGCCGCCTGAAGCCGCGTGGGTGGCCAAGGTGCAACGTATTTCCTGCGCCACATCAAGGGCCGTGCAGTCAGGCCTTGAAATGCACGCGCAAAGCCTTATCTTTCGATCAGACACCAGTGTCCGGCCCGCGTGGCGGGATCGGCAGGCCGGGGCGCAAGCGCCTTGCCTACCGCATCGGGCACTCATCCGAAAAAGAGGGCTCCTAAATGCGACTTGACAAACTGACTACCCGATTCCAGGAAGCGCTGGCCGATGCCCAGAGCCTGGCGATCGGCAACGACAACCAATACATCGACCCGCTGCACGTGCTGCGCGCCTTGCTGGCGCAGAACGACGGCGCCGCCCGTGCGCTGCTGGCGCGTGCCGGCGTCAACGTCGGCGGCCTGACCACCGCGCTGGATGCCGCCATCAAGCGCCTGCCGCAGGTGCAGGGCACCAGCGAGGTCCAGGTCGGGCGCGAACTCAGCGCGCTGTTCAACGCCACCGAGAAAGAGGCCATCAAGCGCGGCGACCAGTTCATCGCCAGCGAGCTGTTCCTGCTCGCGGTGGCCGATGACAAGGGCGAGGCCGGCCGCATCGCACGTGAAAACGGCCTCTCGCGCAAATCGCTCGAGACCGCCATCGAAGCCGTGCGCGGCGGCGATTCGGTCAACAGCGCCGACGCCGAAACCCAGCGCGAAGCGCTGAAAAAGTACACCGTGGACCTCACCGAGCGTGCCCGCATCGGCAAGCTCGACCCCGTGATCGGCCGCGACGACGAAATCCGCCGCACCATCCAGATCCTGCAGCGCCGCACCAAGAACAATCCCGTGCTGATTGGCGAGCCGGGCGTGGGCAAGACCGCTATCGTGGAAGGCCTGGCCCAGCGCATCGTCAACGGAGAAGTGCCGGAAAGCCTCAAGAGCAAGCGCGTGCTGGTGCTCGACATGGCTGGGCTGCTGGCCGGCGCCAAGTACCGCGGCGAGTTCGAGGAACGCCTCAAGGCCGTGCTGTCGGACATCGCCAAGGACGAAGGGCAGACCATCGTCTTTATCGATGAGCTGCACACCATGGTCGGGGCCGGCAAGGCCGAGGGCGCGATCGACGCCGGCAACATGCTCAAGCCGGCTCTCGCGCGCGGTGAGCTGCATTGCATCGGCGCCACCACGCTGGACGAGTACCGCAAGTACATCGAGAAGGACGCCGCGCTGGAGCGCCGCTTCCAGAAGGTGCTGGTCGACGAACCCAGCGTGGAGGCCACCATCGCCATCCTGCGCGGCTTGCAAGAGAAGTACGAGCTGCACCATGGCGTGGAGATCACCGACCCGGCCATCGTCGCGGCGGCGGAGTTGTCGCATCGCTATATCACCGACCGCTTCCTGCCCGACAAGGCCATCGACCTGATCGACGAAGCCGGCGCGCGCATCAAGATGGAAATCGACTCCAAGCCGGAGGTGATGGACAAGCTCGAGCGCCGCACCATCCAGCTCAAGATCGAGCGCGAGGCCGTCAAGCGGGAAACCGACGAGGCGTCGAAGAAGCGGCTCGAACTGATCGAGCAGGAAATCGGTCGCCTGGAGAAGGAATACGCCGACCTCGAAGAGATCTGGAAGGCCGAGAAGGGTGCCGCCCAGGGCGCAGCCGCGCTCAAGGAAGAGATCGACAAGATCCGCCTGGAGATCACGCGCCTGCAGCGCGAAGGCAAGCTCGACAAGGTGGCGGAGCTGCAGTACGGCAAGCTGCCAGAACTGGAAGGCAAGCTCAAGGCCGCCACGGTCGCCGAAGCCAGCGAGCAGAAGCAGCCCAACAAGCTGCTGCGCACGCAGGTAGGCGCCGAGGAGATCGCCGAGGTGGTAAGCCGCGCGACCGGCATCCCGGTGTCCCGGATGATGCAGGGCGAGCGCGAGAAGCTGATCCAGATGGAGGACTACCTGCACCGCCGCGTGGTGGGCCAGGACGAGGCCGTGCGCCTGGTGTCGGACGCCATCCGGCGCTCGCGTGCCGGCCTGTCGGACGAGAACAAGCCCTACGGCTCGTTCCTGTTCCTCGGCCCCACCGGGGTGGGCAAGACCGAACTGTGCAAGGCGCTGGCCGAGTTCTTGTTCGATTCGCAGGACCACCTGATCCGCATCGACATGAGCGAGTTCATGGAGAAGCACAGCGTGAGCCGGCTGATCGGCGCGCCGCCGGGATACGTGGGCTATGAAGAGGGCGGTTACCTGACCGAGGCCGTGCGCCGCAAGCCGTACAGCGTGATCCTGCTCGACGAAGTCGAGAAGGCCCACCCGGACGTCTTCAACGTGCTGCTGCAGGTGCTGGACGACGGTCGCCTGACCGACGGCCAGGGCCGCACGGTGGACTTCAAGAACACGGTGATCGTGATGACCTCGAACCTGGGATCGCACATCATCCAGGCAATGACCGGCGAGCCGCACGAAGCGGTCAAGGGCGCGGTATGGCAGGAAGTGAAGACGCATTTCCGGCCCGAGTTCCTGAACCGTATCGACGAGGTGGTGGTGTTCCATTCGCTCGACCAGCAGCATATCGAGTCGATCGCCCGCATCCAGCTGGAGCGGCTGACGGCACGGCTGGCGCGCATGGACATGACGCTGGAGGTGAGCGAAGCTGCGCTGGCCAAGATCGCCAGCGCTGGCTACGATCCGGTGTTCGGGGCGCGTCCGCTCAAGCGTGCGATCCAGCAGCAGATCGAGAACCCGGTGGCGCGTCTCATCCTCGAAGGCAAGTTCGCCGCCAAGGATGTGGTGCCGGTGGATTACCAGGATGGGGAGTACACCTTCGGTCCGAAGGGCCACTGAGGCACGGCACTACCACGGCACTACCACGGCAGTACGCCAGAACGAAAAACCGCCCCTTTGCCGGGGCGGTTTTTCTTTGTAATCAACATTAATAAAATGCGGTCCGGGCCGTTGCATCCGCGCCACCCTCGGGTCACGCCTGCATCACATGTATCACATGCATCCCGGAGATGCGCTCGTCAGCGCCGGTAGGGGTGATGGTAGGCATACCAGTCGCGGCGACCCCACCAGCGCCGTCCATCCCAGTAGCGCTCACCGTGCCACCCGATCACCACCGCCGGCGCCACCACCACTGGCGGCCCATATCCGACATAACCGGGAGGGGGCCCATAGACCGGAGCCGGCGCAGGATAGGCCGCGGGCGGCGGGGGGGCGGGATAGGCGGGCGGAGCCTGATACACGGGCGCGGGGTAGGCCGGCGCCACCACCACCGGCGCAGGCACGCCGACGTTCAGGTCCACATCGACGCGTGCCAATGCGGGCTGGGCGAGCGCCAGAACAAATGCGCCAAGCCCCAGCGCGTAGAAGTTACCTTGCTGCATGTCGATCCTCATCTTGCAGTCGCAATAAGCTGACTCTAGCCATGCCGCCGCACTGCAGGGGATTACAACTGTAACGATATTTCACGGCGTGCCGGACGCAAGGGGGGCATCAGGCCGAGCGCTCGTTGGTGAGGCGGTACAGGGGCATCAGCTCCTTGACGCAAGCGTCCGAGGCCGATTTGCTTTCCACCCTGATTGCACGGGTCACGGCATCCTTGACCCGGCGCAGCCCGCCCTGCTCAAGGAAGGCCTTCAATGCGGGGTTCTCCATGAAGCGGTTGAATTCGAGCAGGTCGGCACCCGTAATGCCGGCTTCAGCTATCTCCTTGCCCGACAGCGCCGCCTCCTTGGTCTTGCGCCCGACCGGCGAGCCCAGCAAGCGCGCCAGCCGCATCGCCAGTCCGGCATCCTGGATCTCCGGTGCCAGCGCGGGCCGGACTGCCGCCTCGACCACCTCGGGCGAGAGCTTCGCGCGGGCGCATCGCGTGTAGCGCTCTTTGGGGATGGGCCCGATTTTCGCCGGCAGCCTGGCAAAGGCCTGGTCCAGGCCAGCCGCAAGAATGGCGCCGACGTCAAACGCACGGATCAGCGCCGTGACCGCTTCATCGTAAGTCGGGGGGAACAGCTGGGGCGGCTCCGTCGCACGCTCTTCGATGCTTAGCGTGGGCTGCTCGGCCTGGGGCGCCGCCCAGCCGTCGTGGCCGTGGCCGAGTGCCAGCGCAAGGGCGGCTGGCAGAAGTATCGCCGGCAAGATCGGCGGCTTGCCGACCGGCTTCCTGATTGGTATTGGGGCCGCAATGTCATGGGTAACCTCGCCAAGGGAAGCGGCAAGCCCTGGTTGAGCGCATCGGGGACAGTCGTTCATGTTTTGCGCCGGCTCGTCTGGGTATCTCTTGCGGATTATGCCGGGATTGGGCGCGCACGGCCCGCCCGTGCCACGCTGCAAAGCGCCAATCGGGCCGCAACTCCGGGCGGGCGTGGTGTGGAAAGCGAACAACGCACGATTTACGCAGCCGCGCCGCCTGTGTAATATCCGGCACCTGCACGCTTGTGCAGTTGATCGTTCACCCCTTGTTCCTGGAGAGTAAAGTGCCCCGCACGTCCGCCATCACCCTCTGATGCCGACGATACCTGCACACGCAGAGTGCCGATGGCGCGCCCGCGCTCTTCGCCTGCTGTGCTTGCCTCAAGCGCTTACGCTGTCCCAGGCCTGAGTTGCCTGCCGGGGCACCGCCAATGCCACCACGCGCCATCCCATCGTCGGCTCCAATCTTTTCTGGAGTTCGAAATGACGATGCAAGAACCCGAAGCGCTTCGGGAAACCAACCCTGCCGACCCGATTGCCGATCGCGTGAAGTATCCGCGCACGCTGCATTTGCCGTGGTCGCCAGGACTTAGCGACGATGACCGGAGGATCGAGTCCCTGGATGCCTTCCAGGGCTGCCGCGTGATTGTCACGTCCAAGATGGACGGAGAAAACACCTCGCTCTACCGCACGGGCATGCACGCCAGGAGCCTGGACAGCCGCCATCATCCAAGCCGTGACTGGCTCAAGGGATTCTGGGGCGCGATGCGCATGGATATTCCGCAGGGTTGGCGCGTCTGCGGCGAGAACCTGTTCGCCATGCATTCGATCCGTTACCGCGACCTGGCTTCGTTCTTCCTTGGGTTCTCGATCTGGAACGCTCGCAATGTATGTCTCGGTTGGGATGAAACGCTGGAGTGGTTTGCCCTGCTCGGTATCGAGCCGGTGCCGGTGCTTTACGACGGCGTGTTCGACGCCGCGGCGATCCAGTCCCTCTGGGGCGAACGTGAGCGCGAGCGGATGGAGGGCTATGTGGTCCGGATCGCGGGCGCGTTCCCCTATGCCGGTTTCAGGCGCTGCGTGGCGAAGTTCGTGCGCAGCGGGCATGTGCAGACGGACGCGCACTGGATGCACAACCACGCGTTCGAGCAGAACCACATGCGTGAGCGCGCAGGAGAGCCGCAATGGAAATGACCGACCTGTTGACCGCAGCGAACCAGCAATCGCTGCGCACGGCACCTGTGCTGCGGGCGCCTGCCTACACGAGCCTGATGGCACTCGTGCCTGCCCCGGGTGTCGACCCGGACTGGCAGGCCTTGATGGCGGCATTCCCATGCCTGGAGCCGTTGCGCCGCACGCCGCAGGATCCGCGTTATCACGCGGAGGGCGACGTCTGGACCCATACCAAGCTGGTGGTCCAGTCCCTGGTGGGGCTGGATGACTATGCGATGGCCACTCCCGAGCGCCGCTTTGTCCTGTTCCATGCGGCGCTGCTGCACGACATCGCCAAGCCAGCCACCACGCGGGTAGACCCGCAAACCGGGGCGATCGGCCAGCCGGGCCACTCGGCGCGCGGCGCGGTCGATGCGCGCGTGCTGTTGTGGCGCAGCGGTGTGCCCTTTGCCTTGCGCGAAGCGGTTTGCCGGCTGATCCACGTGCATCAGCTGCCGTTCTATGCCATCCGGGGAAGCCGGTCCGGCGAGTCCGCCGAGATGGTGGTGCGGCGCCTGTCGCTGGAACTCGATATACGCGAGCTGGCGGCGCTGGCCGAGGCCGACATGCGTGGGCGGGTATGCGCAGACAGCGAAGACGTGCTGGTCGACATCGCGCTGTTTCGCGAGCTGGCGCGCGAGGAGGGATGCTACGGCCAGCCGCGCGCCTTCGCGGACCGCTGGACTCGGATGCGCTACCTCCGGGGCGAAGACGTCCATCCGGACTATGCTTACCACCGCGAGGCGGGCTCCACCGTGACGGTCCTGAGCGGCCTGCCGGCCACAGGCAAGAGCACCTGGATCAAGACATGCTGCGTCGGTCTGCCGGTTGTGGGGTTTGACGACGCACGCGAGGCCCTCGGGCTGAAATACGGGAAGAACGAGGGCGCGGCGATGCACTTTGCCGTCGACCAGGCAAAAGCGCTGCTGCGCGAGGGCAGGCCGTTCATCTGGAACGCGACGCACCTGAGCCGGCAGATGCGCGCGAAAACCCTCGACTTGCTGTTCGCGTACGGCGCCGAAGTCAATGTCGTCTATCTGGAGGCCGCGGAGCAGACCATCCTGTCGCGCAACCGCAAGCGCGACACCACGCTGACCAACGCCGCCATCGAGAGAATGCTCCACAGGTGGGAGGTGGTGTCGCCGGTTGAGGCGCATTCGGTCACCTATCACATCGCCAATTGAACCGGATGCTGGCCCGTGCCATGCCATGCGGCACGGGCGCATCAGGACTCAGGAACCTGCGGGAGGCGCAGCCACCTTGCGCCCAGCCATGTGATGCAGATACGCCAGCAAGTCCTTCAGATCCGCGTCGGACAGCGTTTTTTCGTCGATCGCCGACATGCGCGCGTTGGGCCACCAGCGCAGCGACTGCGGGTCGCGGATCAGCGTGGCCAGCTTGTCGTCGCCCAGATAATCGACGGCGCTGTGCGGCACATTCAGATCGGGGCCAAGGTGCGCGTCGCCGACCCGGTTGAGGGAGTGGCACGAGAAGCAAACGCGCTGGAACGTCGCGAAGCCGCGCATGACCGCGCCGTCCGCCGGCAGGCCGGGGGCGGGCCGGATGGCCGCAAAGCGCTCCGCCGGCGGCGCGGTGATGTCGATGCGCACGATGCTGTACGTCCAGAGGCTCTCGTTGACAAGGGAAGCGGCGCGGCCCGCCGGCACTGTCCAGATCAGGCGGAACGGCCCGATGTCCTGGCCCTTGAGCGTCGGCCACGGCGCGGCAGGATTTTCCACCGCGAGCCAGGCGCGCGGCTCGTCGGCGCTATCGGCCAGCAACAGGCGCGTCGGCAGGTGAGAGACATAGCCATCGCTGGCTGCGGTCGTCGCACTCGCGTCGGCCGTCACCGGCATGCCGCGCAGCAGGGCGGCCAAGGGAATCGCCTTGAACGTCAGGCGGCGTTTCAGGTTGTCGTCGTCCACCGTCACGTCGGTCAGGCGGCGGTCTTTCAGCAGCGCATCCCGCGTCCAGTTGCGCTGTTGCGCACCGGCGGCAATGGTCAGCGTCGCCGTGTCCGCGGCGCAAGCCGGACCCGCCAGGAACGCCATGGCGCATCCAAGCGCACCAACGGCCATTGCGATCCAGACTTTCATGGGTCTTCCTCCAGGGCGAGCGAACAATGTGCGGCGGTGGTTGGCGATCATTCTAGCCGTTGCAAGCGAGCGTCGGCCTTTTTCGCCGGCTCGGCGGCGGGCGCGGTCGTTTGCATGATCGTTCGTCATTTCTGCGTATCGGCGCGCCCGGCGCCGAGCGCTTCGAGCAGTGGCTTCAGCGCATCGAGTTCCGCGCCAAAGCCGCCCCAGTCGCCTGCCTTCAATCGCTCCATGGCGCGGTCATAGTGGGCGAGTGCCTCGCGGGCGCGGCCGTCTGGTGCGCCACCGGGCGCGGCCGCCACCGGGGCCGCCTCCTTGAAGAGCGCCGCCAGGGCCGCGCCCAAGGTTTCCTCCATCACCACATGGTCGCCATAGGCGGCGATCACCCGTTTCAGTTCGGGCAACTGACCGGACTCCGCGCGCAAGTAGAGCGGCGAGACGTAGAGAATCGAGTTGTCGATGGGCACGACCTGGAGGTGGCCGCGGATGACGCGCGACCCCATCTGGTTCCACAGCGAAATCTGCTGCGAAATCTCGGTGTTTTGCTGGATGCGCGCCTCGATCTGGAATGGCCCATAGACCAGCTTGTCCTTGGGAAAGGCATAGACGACGAGCTTGCCGTAGTCAGGCGGATCGCAACGCGCCGCCAGCCACGCAATCATGTTCTCGCGCTGGCTGGGCACCATCGGCAGCATCAGCACGAATTCGGCGCGCGGCTGCGCGGGCAGCCGCACGATCATGTAGTAGGGCGTCATGGGCATGCCGGGGCCGGTGCCCGCATCGATGTCGGCCTGCTTGCGCGGGAACTGCCAGAGGTCCTCGCGGTTGTAGAAGACTTCCGGCGTTTCCATGTGATAGGCGCGGTAGACCTGCGCCTGGATCAGGAACAGGTCTTCGGGGTAGCGGATATGCTGCTGCAGGTCTTGCGGCATCGCGCCCAGCGGCTTGAACAGGCCCGGGAAAATGCGCTGGTACGTTCGTACGACGGGATCGGCGGCGTCGCTGATGTAGAAATCGGCTGTCCCGTTGTACGCATCGATCACCACCTTGACCGCGTTGCGGATGTAATTGTCGCCGTCACCGGTGCCCGGCTGGGAGTATGGGAACCAGCGGCTGGTGGTATAGGCATCCTGGATCCAGAAAAGCCGCCCGCCGCCGACGACGATGTAGGGGTCATGGTCGAGGCTGAGGAACGGGGCGATCGTGCGCACCCGGTCCTGGATATTGCGATGGAGCAGGATCCGGCTCGCGGGCGTGATGTAGCTGGTCACCAGGATGTTGGGATCGTCGAATTGCCAGGCGAAGAGGGCCTGCAGCGCCATGCTGCCGATCGCGACGCCGTCGCGCCCGTGGTAGGTCGTATAAACGTTCTCATCGCCTTTGGGGTAATCAAATTCGGGCGCGTTGCCGTTGACGATCACATAGCCCTTGCCGCCTTCACCAAAGTACAGGCGCGGCTCGACCATGGGCGGGCCGCCGTTGGAGACAGGCGGAATATCCTTCAGGTAAAGCGTAGGCAGGCCTTCCGCGGATTTCTCCGTGACCGGCGACATCACGACGCCATTGCCGTGGGTGAACAGGAGATGCAGGTTGACCCAGGTCTGGGCATTGGCAGGAAGCAGCGACGGCTCCAGCTCCCGCGCCGAGAGCATCACCTGCTGGTAACGGGCGTCGAACCGGTAGCGGTCGATGTCCGTCGCCAGGAATTTGTAATAGGTCCTGATCTCCTGCAACTGCGCGTAGGTATCGCGCAACGGTTGCAGATCCCACAGGCGGATGTTGTCGATGGTCGGGCGATTGGCCTGCAGCGCGGCGAGATCGAGGTTCTGCTCGGCGGGAAACGGCTTTACCGAGATTTGCGCCAGGCCATAGGCGTCGCGCGTCAGCGCAATGTTGTGGGCGATATAGGGCGTCTCCAGCTGCAGTTCGTTCGGCTTGACATAGAAACGCTGGAACAGCGCCGGGTAGATCAGCACCAGTACCAATGCACTGCCGAACACGGATAGCGCCGAGGCGGCAGGAATGCGATAGCCCCGCCAGCGCATATTGGCCCACGAGGCGGCTGCGGCCGCGGTGGCCAGGCCGATCAGCGGCCACAGGACTGGCAGCCCCACATGGATATCGGTATAGCTGGCGCCTACCACCACGCCGTTGTCCCCGTAGAGCAGCAGAAAGCGGTCGAGCCAGTAGGACCAGGCCTGCAGCAGGAAGAACAGGCCCAGCAGGGCCGAGCCGTGGGCCGCGGCCGCGGGTGAAAGCCCGCGCGGCGAGCGCATGCAGGCGATGTCGCCGCGCATTCCGTACACCGTGGCCGCCGCCGCAGCGCTGCAGCACAGCAGCAGTAGCAGCCAGTTCCTCAGCGCAAGATAGGCGGGCAGCGAGAAGAGATAGAAGCCGATGTCCTTGCCAAAGATCGGATCGGCCTTGCCAAAGGGCACCTGGTTGAGGTAGCGAAGCACGAGGTCCCAGTCCGGGATTTCGCTGGTGGCGAGGAGCAGGCCCAGGAGGACGGCGGCACCGGCGATGGCGGCGTGCCAGGGCAGGTGCGGCGCGACTTCGCCCACCAGCTCGCTCAAGACCTCTGCCTTCCAGGAGCCGGGCGGGCTCGCATAGCGGTGCGCCAGCGATCCCGACACCCAGATCGCGCCAGCCGACGCAGCGAAGACAGCGGCGAACAGAAGCACCTTGGTGACAAGGACCGTCCAGAAGACGTTGACATAGCCGATGGAGGAAAACCACAGCCAGTCAACCAGCATGCCGGTGAGGCGGCCGATGACGATCAGGCCGATGATGCCAACCGCAACCCTGGCGGTAATGCGCCTCAGGCGCAGGCCGGATATCCCTGGCGAGCGCATCGATCATGCTCCTTTGCCGGACCGTCATCCGTAGCCTGCGGCTGCCCGCAACAAGGCAAAGGTCCAAGCTGGCCCGGCCCGACAATTCATTGTAGGTGGGGAATCATCCGGCAGCAGATGGACATTTACGGGCTGTTTATGCCTGGCCGATAGCTTTCTACGCCATTTGCATGGACGAGTTCTTAATCTGTGGACTGTCCAAACCGGTGAGCAACATGATGCCGCACAGCCGCAATGCACTACGCACAGGCCAACCTCATCACGGTGGCGGGTATTACCTGAAACTGACCGGATGGCTGCTAGCCCTCGGTTTGTTGTACGCCTTGTCATCGTGATACCAGTCTGCGCCGACTGCGCAAGGCGATGCGCGCAGGCGTGCCGTCAGCCTGCCGCCTTTTGTTCCAGGTAGTCCACCAGCAGCCTTGCCGCTGGCGAAAGGCTTGCCTCGTCGCGCATGCAGATCGCGAAGCGGCGCTGCGCCCAGGTATCGGTGAGCGGGACCACCCGTACGCCAAAGCCGGCGTAAGTGGGCTCGACCACCTCGCGGGGCATGATGGCAAGACCCAGATTCGCGCGCACGCAGCGCAGGGACGCATCGAACGAGGAAACCACCACGCGGTACGCCATCGGCTTGCCGATGATGGCCGCGGCGCGCGCGAGCATGGTGTGCACAGCCGTCTGCCCGGGCAGCCCGATGTGGTCGAACTCCAGTGTTTGCTCAAACGTGCAATCCGCCTGGCTAGCGAGCGGATGCTCGGGATGCACGATGGCCGCCAGGGCATCGCTGCGATAGGGGCGGGTCCGGAATCCTTCCAGATCCGCGGCATCCCAGCAGATACCCAACGGTGCGGATCCCTCACGCAATGCGCGGACGAGGTCGCGGCTGAGGCTTTCCTCGACGGTGACGCGGATGTCCCGATGCTCGGGCACCTGCAGGAAGCTCGCGATATCGTCGGGCAGCGACTCGGCCATGCACGATACGGTGGCCAGCAAGCGGACTTGCCCCTTGATGCCGGTCCCGTAGTCGGCCATGTCGCGCTCCACGCGATCAGCCGCGGCCAGCATGGCGCGAGCGTGCTCAAGCAGGATCTCACCCGCCGCGGTCGGGATCACGCCGCGCCGGCGCCGCTCGAACAGCGTGACGCCCACCGTGTCTTCCAGCTGCGCCAGCCGCTTGCTGATGGCCGAAGCCACGATGTGCTGCTGTTCGCCGGCGCGCGCCATGTTGCGGGTCTCGCAAACCGCAACAAACAGGCGCAGGGAGGTGAGGTCTAGATCACGCATCGAAAGCCTTCAACGGTGGATTTCCAGTCTGGAAATTAAGTGCGGCCATCTTAACGTTTCTTGTCATCACCGGAAATTCCTCGGGCTGGACACGAGCGGTGGCACTTGGCGCCTCGTGTGCGGCAGTCGGCGGGCCGCTGGCTTGAGCACGCTTCGGAGTGATTCGCTTAGATGTTCCAATCCGGAATGCTGGTGCTTCTTGATTACCGCTTCTGGCCTAGGCTGGAACAACATAGAGTGCATAGGCCAGACTGAAGCACTAATCTCCGAGGGGACACAGATCCAATGACAACGCACATTCCATCGGCACCGCGCCAAGCCGTGATCCGCGAGGTCGGGCTGCGTGACGGGCTGCAAAGCATCGCCACCATCCTGCCGACTTGCGCCAAGCGCGAGTGGATCCAGGCGGCCTATGCGGCGGGCCAGCGGGAGATCGAAGTCGGCTCGTTCGTCCCGGCGAAGCTGCTGCCGCAACTTGCCGATACCGCGGAACTCGTGGACTTTGCCAGGTCGCTGCCGGGGCTGTTCGTCTCGGTCCTGGTGCCGAACCTGCGGGGCGCGGAGAACGCCATCGCCAGCGGCGCGGACCTGATGCTGGTACCGCTTTCCGCCAGCCATGCGCATAGCCTGGCCAACCTGCGCAAGACCCCCGACGAAGTCGTAGCCGAAGTCGCCAGGATCCGCGCCGAGCGCGACGCGGCCGGCTCCCGCACGCTGATCGAAGGTGGCGTGGGCACGGCCTTTGGCTGCACGATCCAGGGTCATGTGGATCCGGACGAGGTGCTGCGGCTGATGCAGGCCCTGCTGGACGCGGGCGCCGATCGCGTGAGCCTGGCCGACACGGTGGGCTACGCCGATCCCGGCATGGTCCGCCGCCTGTTCGAACGCGCCACGGCTATGGCCGGCGACCGCTTCTGGTGCGGCCACTTCCACGACACGCGCGGGCTTGGCCTGGCCAACGTCCATGCCGCCCTGGAGGTCGGGGTGACCCGCTTCGATGCCTGCCTCGCCGGCATCGGCGGCTGCCCGCACGCGCCCGGCGCCAGCGGCAATGTCGCTACCGAAGACCTGGCCTACCTGCTGGGCAGCATGGGCTTCGATACCGGCATCGATATCAGCCGTCTGCTGGCGCTGCGCGAGCGCGTGGCCGGCTGGCTGCCCCATGAAACCCTGCACGGCACGTTGTGGCGCGCCGGCCTGCCCAAGACATTTCCCGCATCGGTTGCCGATGCGGCTGTCCGCCTGAGAGAGAACCATGCACGCTGAACATGCCTCCTTGCCGCTCGCCGGCGTCCGCGTGGTTGAGTTCACCCATATGGTGATGGGCCCGACCTGCGGCATGATCCTCGCGGACCTGGGCGCCGAAGTCATCAAGGTCGAGCCGCCCGGTGGCGACAAGACCCGCAACCTGCCCGGCCTTGGCATTGGCTTCTTCCGCTCGTTCAACCGCAACAAGAAGAGCGTCGTCATCGATATCACCACCCCGCAAGGGCAGGCCACGGCAGCGGAGCTGGTTGGCCAGTGCGACGTGCTGCTGGAGAACTTCCGCCCGGGGCTGATGGCGAAATGCGGGCTGGATTACGCGACGCTGTCCGCCAGGTTTCCCGGACTGATCTACGTCTCGCACAAGGGCTTCCTGCCCGGTCCCTATGAACACCGCCTGGCGCTCGACGAAGTCGTGCAGATGATGGGCGGCCTGTCCTACATGACCGGGCCCAAGGGCCGCCCGCTGCGCGCCGGCACCTCGGTCAACGACATCATGGGCGGCATGTTCGGCGCCATCGGCGTGATGGCTGCCCTGCGGGAGCGCGACCGTACCGGCAAGGGGCAGGAAGTGCAGAGCGCGCTGTTCGAGAATTGCGTGTTCCTGTCGTCCCAGCATATGCAGCAGTTCTCGATGACCCGCGAGCCGCCGCCGCCGATGCCGTCGCGCGTGTCCGCCTGGAGCGTCTATGACGTGTTCACGCTGGCCGAAGGCGAGCAGCTCTTCATCGGGGCCGTCAGCGACAAGCAGTTCAACACCTTGTGCGACGTGCTGCAACGTCCCGACCTGGCCGCTGATCCGGCGCTTGCCACCAACGCGATGCGGGTGGCGGTACGCCCGGCATTGCTGGAGCGGCTTGGCGAGATTCTCAAGGACCATCGCGTGGAAGCGCTCGCGCCGAAGCTCGAAGCCGCGGGCATTCCCTACGCGCCCATCATGCGTCCGGAGCAACTGCTCGATGACCCGCACCTGAGAGCAAGCGGTGGCCTGGTGCCGATGCAGACCGAGGACGGCGGCACCACCGACGTTGTGCTGCTGCCGCTGTTGATGGGCGGACGCAGGCCCGGCGTGCGCATGCCGCTGCCGGGCATTGGCGAGCACAACGACGAAATCCTGTCCGGCCTGGGCGGGCGTGCCCCGGACTGAATCCTCCCGCATTGCCACGTGGCTTCGGACGGCCACGCGGACCAGAACGATAAACATACGGAGACAGACATGGCATTCCCCCTTTCGCGCCGGGCAGCACTCGGCATGGCCGTTTCGGCGATCGCACTTATGCTTGCCTTGCCGGCCGGCACCGTGCTGGCCCAAGGCTCGGGCCGGCCGGTGCGCCTGATCCTGCCGATCAGCGCTGGCTCGGGCGTGGACGCGATCGCACGCGCTGCCGGGCCTGCGCTGGGCAAGAGCCTGGGCCAGCCAGTGGTGATCGAGAATCTTCCCGGCGCCGGCGGCATGACCGGCGCGGCGGCGGTGGCCAAGGCGCCACCCGATGGCACCACGCTGGGCCTGTTCTCCAACAACCACGTGATCAACCCGAGCGTGTACAAGAAGATGCCGTTCGACGCGATCAAGGACTTCACGCCCATCAGCGTGATCGGCTCCACGCCGCTGGTCCTGGTGGTCAACCCCAAGGTTCCCGCCAGGAACGTGCAGGAACTCATTGCCTTGCTCAAGGCCAAGCCCGATTCGCTCAACTATGCGTCGTCGGGCAACGGCACCATCATCCAGCTCGCCGCGGAAATGTTCCTCGATGAGGCGCATGTCAAGGCTCGCCATGTGCCCTACAAAGGCACCGGACCGATGATGACCGACCTGATAGCGGGCCAGGTGGAGATGGGGGTCGTGGCCTTGAACGCCGTGGCGCCCCACCTGAAGAGCGGCACCCTGCGCGCGATCGGCCTGTGCGGCGCGACGCGCTCGCCGGCCGCACCGGATATTCCGACCATCGCAGAACAAGGCTTGCCCAACTACGCGGTCGAGGGCTGGTTTGCCGTGGTAGGCCCCGCAGGGCTGCCGCCGGCCGAGGTCAAGCGCCTCAACACGTTGTTCGCCAAGGCTTTCACCAGTCCGGACGTGCTGGAAGTGATGAAGAAGCAGGGCAATACGATCAGTCCCAGCACGCCGGAGGCAGCCGCCAGGTTCTTCCAGAGCGAAGCGGCGCGCTATGCGGCCCTGGTCAAGAAGGCCAATGTGACCCTGGAGTAAGGGCAGGGGCCGCATACCTCATCGCATCCTTCGGTGAGTCGATGCGATCCGTGCGGCAGGCGCCGGCCCACCGCTTCTCCGGTTTCATTGAATGTTGCCGCTGCCCGCGCAGCCCGCTTGGCGTGGGGAGGCGCCGATGTCATGATGGCGAGGTGCGAGCGAGCGGCATTTCCAGCCAGCGAGCCGGCATTTCACCTACGGTATCAATGAGGAGACACGGATATGCAAGGCAGGCAAACACAGGGGATGTCCCGCGAGCGGCTTGGGCGGGTCGAACGTTTCATCGACGACGCCTATATCGCGACCGGCAAGTTGCCCGGCACGCTCATCCAGGTGTGGCGGCGCGGCGAGTTGGCGCTGAACTCGGTGTTGGGCCTGGCTGACCGCGAGCGGCAGGTTCCGCTGGCCGAGGATTCGATCTTCCGCATCTACTCGATGAGCAAGCCCGTCACCTCGGTGGCGGTCATGATGCTGGTCGAGGAATGCAAGATCGCCCTGGACGATCCGGTCAGCAAGTACATCCCGGCATGGGAAAACCTGGGCGTCTATGCCGGGGGCTTCATGGAGAGCTTCCAGACGCGCCCGGCTGCGCGCCCGATGCTGGTGGTCGACCTGCTGCGCCATACGTCCGGCCTGACCTATGGTTTCCAGCAGAACACCAACGTCGACGCCGCTTACCGCAAGCAGATGCTGGGCGAACTCGCCACCGGCGGCACGCTGGACGACATGATCGCGAAGCTGGGCAAGCTGCCGCTCGAGTTCTCGCCGGGCGAGGCCTGGAACTACTCGGTTGCCACCGACGTGCTGGGCTATCTTGTCGGCAAGATCAGCGGAATCCCTTTCGAGACCTTCCTGAAGGAACGCATATTCGATCCGCTGGGCATGGTTGACACTGCCTTCCACGTGCCGCAAGACAAGGCCTCGCGCCTTTGCGCCTGCTACGCCGTCGGCTCGCTCGGTTCGAAGGTAGTATCCGCGCGCGCGCCGGTCCTGCAGGACGATCCCCGCACCAGCCCCTACCTGAAACCGCCAAGCTTCATCTCCGGCGGTGGCGGCCTGGTGTCCACCGCGGCTGACTACATGCGCTTCGCACGCATGCTGTTGCAAGGCGGTGAGCTCGATGGGGTGCGCCTGCTGGGGCCGAAGACCCTGGCGCTGATGACCGCCAACCATCTGCCGGGCGGGGTGGACCTGCCGCGCATGTCGCGCTCCATGTTCAGCGAAGCCACCTATGATGGCGTTGGCTTCGGGCTTGGCTTCGCCACCACGGTGACGCCGGCGACCACGTTGATTCCCGGCAGCGCCGGCGACTTCTTCTGGGGCGGAGCGGCCAGCACCTTCTTCTGGGTCGATCCGCAGGAGGACCTGATCGGACTGTTCCTGACCCAGCTCTTGCCGTCGTCCGCCTACCCGGTGCGCCGCCAGCTGCGCACGCTGGTCTACAGCGCCATCACCGAGCCGGGTGCCGCGGCACGCTAAGCGCCTGGCGAGCCGCGACCCGTGGTCTCCCAAACGCTGCCCAGCACGTCCCCCTGCCCAATGTCGCAACCCTCCCATTTGAAGAACTGCAGTTCTTCCGAGCTGGCCAGGCCATTGGCCAGTACCTGCATGCCGAGCGTGTGCGCCAGCGCGATCACGGCACGCGCGATGGCGGCGCGTTTGGCATCGGTTGCCACGTTACGCACGTAGTCCTGGGGAATCTGCAGCCGGTCGGGCAGCAAGCGCTGCAGGTTGGCCAGCGAGATGGGCGTGTTGCCGACGTCGGCCAGCGTGACGGATGCGCCTTGCTCCTGGATGCGGGCGCAGGCAAGGCGGGCGGCTTCCGTGGCGGTGCCCAGCAGGATGCCCGGCAATTGCAGGTCGAGCCCGCTGCCGGCCTGGGCGGTCTCGCGCAGGTATTGGCGGAGCAGCTCCGGCAACGCCAGCAGTTCGGACTCCTCGGCGCCGGCCATGAGCGGCAGCAGGATGGGGACGCTGACGCGGGCCGGGCCGGATAGGGCGGCTTGCGGATCCGAGTGCCAGGCTAGCGCGAGTTCGCAGGCGCGGCGCAGCAGCACGGCATTGATCGCGCCAATGAGGCCCGGGCTGCGCACGTAGTTGGCGATCTCGGCATGCGGCATCCAGCCGGTGGGGCCCGGCCACGCCGGCAGCAGCGCGATGGCCGCAATGGCGGCGGAGCCCAGGTCGAACTGGGAGACGGCTTGCAGCCGGTATTGGCCGCTGTGCAGCGCTTGCTCGATGGCAGCTTCGACCTGCGCGTCGCTAGCTGCCTCGGAGGTGGGTAGCTCGGGCGCCCGCGGTACTGGCTTGGGCAGGGCATGGGCTTGCTGCAAGGCCTTGACGTACTGGTACGCGCGCAGGCCGCCGATGACGACGGAGGTCAGCTTCTGCGCGGTCATCTCCGTCTTGAGGAAGTAGCCATTGATCTCGTAGCCGGTCACCACCTCGCGCTCCGGCGCCATGCCGGGATGCCCGGTGCGCAGCACGATCTGGAGGTCGGGGTTGCGCAGTTGCTCGCGGATGTAGCGCACCGTGGCCAGGCCGGCATCGTCGGTTTCCATCACGACATCGAGCAGCACGAGCGCGGTATCGGGGTGACGGGCGAGGTGGGCCCTGCAGGCTTCGCCGGAATACACGCTGTGGAACTGGATCTTGCGCCCGGAGAAGGTCAGGTCCATCAGTACCAGGCGCGTGATCTCGTGCACGTCGGGGTCGTCGTCGACCAGCAGGACCTGCCACGCGGGCATGGACAAAGAGGAGTTCATGGCAGAGTCCTGGCGGATACGATCGGGATGGTGGCCTTTGCCGAGGGTGTGATGCGGGGCATGCGCAGGGTGAAGACGGTACCGCCGCCATCGGTGCCCACCGCATGGCCCACGGCGATGGTGCCGCCCAGGCGCTGCGTCACCAGGTTGTAGACCAGGTGCAGGCCCAGGCCGCTGCCACCCTTGCCGCGGCGCGAGGTAAAGAAGGGCTCGAAGATCTTCTCATGCAGGGCATCGGGAATGCCGCCGCCGTCGTCGGCGTAGCGGATCACGACTTCGTCACCGGCGGCGAGCCGGGCGGCGATGCGGATGGTGCCGCGCACAGGGCCTGTGTCGCCGCTGCCGAATGCGTGCACCAGCGAGTTCATGACCAGGTTGGTGAGGATCTGCGCGATCGCGCCGGGGTAGCCGTTCATGGCGATGCCGGCCGGGCAGTCGATCAGTAATTGCACATGCGTGTCGCGCAGGCGCGGGTCGAGGCTGACCACGGTCTCGCGGATATAGTCGCCCAGGTCGAAGCTGCGCCGTTTTTCGCTGGTCTGGTCGACCGCCATCTGCTTGAAGCTCTGCACCAGCTCGGCCGCGCGGTTGGCGTTGGACAACAGCAAACGGGCGGATTGCGCGGCATCCGACAGGTAGCGCTGCAGCGCCTCGGGTGCCAGCTCGTTGCTCGCCACCAGCGCCTGCGTGGCGCTGGTGCGGTCCTGCAGGTAGGAGGCGGCGCTGACGGCGATGCCCACCGGCGTGTTGATCTCATGCGCCACGCCCGCGACCAGTCCGCCGAGAGAGGCCATCTTTTCCGCGTCCACCAGGTTCTTGCGCGCAGACTCGAGATGGCGCAGCGACTCCATCAGTTCCGCCTGTGCCAGTTCGCGGCTTTCGTGTGAGAGTACGATCCACCATGCGCCGAAAGCCAGCAGCGGCAGGGTGGCCGAGTACACGCGCAGCAGCAGGCCGCCGATCCCGTCGGCGTGCGAGGCATGGCCTTCGCCGATCAGCCGGTAGGCGAGCAGGAACACGGCGCCCATGGCCGCCGCGGCAATCACGAACAGGCCGAGGAAGCGCGCCAGCCGCCGCAGGAAATGCGGCGGCAGTATCCGCAGGAAGCTGCCTTGCCACGGCGCCGCCTGCATTTGCGCGGCGGTGCCAGGCGCCTTGCAGGCATCGTGGCAATGGTTGTCCAGGCCGCAGCACAGCGAGCAGATCGGCCCCGCATAGAAGGGGCAGTGCGCCATGTCCGGTGCTTCGTAGTCGCGCTCGCAGATGCAGCAGCGGATCGGCTCGTCGGTGTGCTTGTCGAGGGGGTGTGGGTCTTCCCGCGCGATGTAGTACCGGCCGCGGGTCGCATAAGCGATCAGGATGGCGCTGGCGAACGAAGCGCCCAGCGCGATAAAGGCGCAATAGGCTTGCGCCAGCGCGCCAAGCAAGCCGGAGTAAGCGCCGATGCCGGCGAGCGAGGCAATCAGCATGGCGCCGCAGCCCACCGGGTTGAACGCATACAGGTAGGCCCGGCGGAACTCGATGTGCCGCGGGCTGATGCCCAGCGGCTTGAGCACGACAAGGTCGGCCACCAGGGCGCCGAGCCAGGCGATCACCAGGTTGGAATACACGCTCAGCACGGCCTCCAGCGTGCTGAAGATGCCCAGCAGGGTGAGCAACAGTGCGATCAGCACGTTGAACACCAGCCAGACCACGCGGCCCGGATGGTAGTGCGCCAGCCGCACGAACACATTGGACCAGGCCAGTGAGCCCGCATAGGCATTGGTCACGTTGATCTTGATCTGCGACACGAGCACGAACAGCATCGCCACCGCGAGCACCACCTCGGGCCGATCGAATACCTGCCCGTATGCCCACACGTACATGTGGATCGGCTCCATCGCGTGATTGGCGGCTACGCCGGCTCGCAGCGCGAGCACCGCCAGCAGGCTACCAGCCAGCACCTTGAGGCCGCCGATCACGATCCAGCCCGGGCCCGCCAGCAGCAGCGCGCTCCACCAGCTCCAGCGGTTCTGCGGCGTGCGGTCGGGCAGGAAGCGCAGGTAGTCCACCTGCTCGCCAATCTGGCCCATCAGGGAGAACAGCACGCCGGTGGCCGCGCCAAACGCGAGCATATTGAACGCCGGCGAGGCCGCATCGCGCCCGGTGAATGCCGCCCATTGCGCCAGCACGCCGGGATCGTGGCGCAGGATGTAGGCGAAGGGCAGCACCAGCAGCACCGCCCACAGCGGCTGTGTCCACATCTGCAGCTTGTTGATCAGCGTGACGCCGAAGAACACCATCGGCACGATCACCAGCGAGCAGACCAGGTAGCCCACTGTCAGGTTCAGGCCGGTGGCAATGGCGAGCGCCTGGGCCAGGATGGCCGACTCCAGCGCGAAGAAGATAAAGGTAAAGGACGCGTAGATCAGCGAGGTGATGGTGGACCCGGCATAGCCGAAGCCCGCGCCGCGCGTGAGCAGGTCGATGTCCACGTTGGCCATGCTGGCGTGGTATGCCACCGGCAGCCCGATCAGGAAGATCAGCGCGCAGACCAGCAGGATGGCCGGGAACGCGTTCTGGAAGCCAAAGCTGAGCGTGACGCTGGCGCCGATGGCTTCCAGCGCCAGGAAGGACACGCCGCCGATGGCCGTGTTGGCCAGCGTGAACGGCGACCAGCGCCGGTAAGAGCGTGCCGCATAGCGCAGCGCGTAATCCTCCAGCGTTTCATTCGCGACCCAGGATTGATATTCTCGTTTGATGCGCATGGCGTGGTGGCGTCGGGTGCGATGCGGCTCCGGGAGGCGGGTGTGCGATCCGGGTCGGGACGGATGGCTGGCAGCGGGCGCTCCGATTATTGTCTGAATCCGCCCCTCGCGCAATGACATGCGCGCGGCGCGGCAAATGGTGCGGAACGCGCTGCAGCATGCCGTACGGATGCTGCGCGGCAGCATGGCGCGGCGCCTTGACATTTAGGGTGTCAGCGCAAACACTGGCCGGCAGTCTTCATATCGAAGAGGCCGCGGGCAGCGCCGCATAGCGCTCGCCGTTGCCCGAATCCGCTGTGCCCGATGCCATGGAGAAAGCGCGGTTGCCCGCCCAGAATGCCGATAGCGCCTATAAGGCCGATAGCGCCGATAGCGCCGATCCCCAGGCCGGGGAGCTGATCTACCGTATCCACGCCGCGCGCGATGATGATGGCTGGCGCGGCGTGGTTGCGCTGGTGCGCGATCAGTTCGCCGCGGGCACGGCCGTGCTGGCGCGGCGGCACCTGGCCGGCGGCCAGGGCGCGGTGCTGCACGGCGCCCCGGACGACCCGGCGTTTTTTTGCACCTTTGCGCAGTACTCCGCGCGCAACCCGTGGTTCCTCTCCAGCACGGCCTACCAGCCCCTGCAGGTGATCAGCGGCGACGACATGCTGGGCAGCGGCGACCTGGTCCGCACGGACTACTACCAGGCGTTGCTGCGGCCCCATCGTTATCTGCATCGCTTGTGCGGGGTGGTGGCGCGCGAGGCGGATGTCGTCTACTACCTTGAGTTGTACCGGCGCGAAGACCAGCGGCGCTTTGCCAGCAAGGAGAAGGCGGAGTTCCGCGGCCTGTTGGCGCATATGGCGCTGTCGCTGGAAAACCGCTGGCACCGCCACAGCGCCGCCGACCTGAGCCAGGCGCTGATGTGCGTCATCGACGGCCATCCTAACGCGACCTTCCTGGTGGAGCAGGATGGCCGCATCGTCTACTGCAACCGCAGCGCGCAGGCGCTGTGCGGGCAGGGCAGCGGCCTGTACCGGGATGGCGAGTATCTTGCCGCGGTGATGCCGACCGATCACCGCACCTTGCACGAGATGCTGGCCACGCTAGCCGGGGCTTCCCAGGGACTTCCCCCCAAGGCCGGTGACATGCGCGACGCCCACCCGGGCCACGCCACGCTGGTGCCCACGCAGGTGCTGTCGGTTTCCGCGCCCGGCTTTGCCTTGCCCACGACGCTCACGTTGCAGCCCGCCGGTGCATCCATGCGCAACGGGCTGGGCGAGGAGCGCGCGCTGGTGGTGGTCAGCGCGCGCCGGCAGGGTGCGGAGCATGCGCACCACGATTGCCTGTTCGCGCGCCAGTTCAAGCTGAGCGAGGCCCAGGCGCGGGTCAACGCGCTGGTCTTCGCCGGCCACTCCATCGCCAGCCTGGCGCAGGTACTGCACGTGTCCGAGAACACGGTGCGCAGCCACCTCAAGCAGATCTTCCAGAAGACCAACACCCATGGCCAGATGGAATTGGTGCGCCTGCACGCGCAGCATTGCCCGCCGGCCTGAACGTCCCTCACCTGGCCATCGCGCCGTTGCCTTGTCCGCTGCCTTATCCATTGCCTCATTCAATTGGGTGAGGCCACCTCACCCAGCCACATGATGCGCGGAATCCTCGTCGTGAAGGATTCGCATCTTCTCGGGCCTGCTTATAGTTGACCCGTCGCCACGCGGCCGCCGCGAGGCAGCCGGCGCCAACAGAAAAAGAACAACCAGAACCCGTCACGCAGGAGATACGCCATGCTAGGCCTGACGTTGCTTTACGTAGGTGCCGTGCTGTGCCTGAACGGCTTGTGGCTGCTGGGCAAGATTGGCGACCGTGAGATCTGGGTCGTCAATATCTTTGCCGGCGGGGTGACGATGCTGGTGTCGCTGCGGCTGATCTTCGGCGGCGAGGCGGACAGCGCATCCATCAAGGCCGGCGCGCTGACGCTGCTGTTCACCTTCACCTACCTGTGGGTTGCGCTCAACCGCTTCAACGGCGCGGACGGACGTGGCCTGGGCTGGTTCAGCCTGTTCGTGTCGGTCACGGTGATTCCCGTCGCCATTGATGCGCTGCGCCATGCCAACTCCGTCTGGGATACCTGGTTCGCCTGGTGCTGGGTCGGCTGGGGGGTGCTGTGGTTCCTGTACTTCCTGCTGCTGGCGATGCAGCGCCCGATCCTGAAGTTCACCGGCGTTGCCACTGTCCTGGCAGGTATCGCCACCGGCTGGCTGCCAGGCTATCTGCTGCTGAGCGAATCATTCAGATAGACCGCAAAGACGTACCGCAAAGATCGACCACAGCGCGGCGGCGGGCAGCCGCACGCGACCAACGCTGATCCAGGCATGCAGCCAAGGCGGCTGCATCGTTTCAAGGCCGCAATCCGGCGACTGACCGGACACACACCAAGGAGACAGGCACATGGCAGATACCCTGATCAAGGTCGATCTCGCGCAATCGGCGTACGAGAACGAACAGGTCCACAACCGCTGGCACCCGGACATTCCCATGGCCTGCTGGGTCAATCCCGGCGACGAGTTCATCCTGGAAACCTATGACTGGACCGGCGGCTTCATCAAGAACAACGAGTCGGCGGATGACGTGCGGGACATCGACCTGTCCATCGTCCACTTTCTCTCAGGGCCGGTGGGCGTGCGCGGCGTCAAGCCGGGCGACCTGCTGGTGGTCGACCTGCTGGACGTAGGCGCCAAGCCCGAAAGCCAGTGGGGCTTCAACGGCTTCTTCTCGAAGAAAAACGGCGGCGGGTTCCTGACGGACCATTTCCCGCTGGCGCAGAAATCCATCTGGGACTTCCACGGTGTCTACACCACGTCGCGCCATGTGCCCGGCGTGGAGTTCGCCGGGCTGATCCATCCCGGGCTGATCGGCTGCTTGCCCGATCCCAAGCTGCTCCATACCTGGAACGAACGCGAGACAGGGCTGATCAAGACCGACCCCGATCGCGTGCCGCCGCTGGCCAACCCGCCGTTTGCCGCGACCGCCCATATGGGCAAGCTCGTTGGCGACGCCGGCAGGCGGGCGGCAGCCGAGGGCGCGCGTACCGTGCCGCCGCGCGAGCATGGCGGCAACTGCGACATCAAGGACCTGTCACGTGGCTCGAAGGTGTACTTCCCGGTGTATGTGGATGGGGCAGGGCTGTCGGTCGGCGATCTGCACTTCAGCCAGGGCGACGGCGAGATTACCTTCTGCGGCGCCATCGAGATGGCGGGGTGGGTGCACATGCGGGTGAACGTGATCAAGGACGGCATGGCGAAGTACGGCATCAAGAACCCCATCTTCAAGCCCAGCCCGATCACGCCGACCTACAACGACTACCTGATCTTCGAAGGCATCTCGGTCGATGAACAAGGCAAGCAGCACTACCTGGATGTCAACGTCGCCTACCGCCAGGCCTGCCTGAACGCGATCGAATACCTGACCAAGTTTGGCTACTCGCGCGCGCAGGCCTACGCCATCCTGGGCACGGCGCCGGTGCAGGGGCATATCAGCGGCGTGGTGGACATCCCCAACTCCTGCGCCACGCTCTGGATACCGACGCAGATCTTCGACTTCGATATCCGGCCGCAGGCCAATGGACCGACTGTGCATATCAAGGGCGGTGCCGACGTCCTGCTTTCGCAGGATGCGGCCTGAATGCCGATCTGAGCGCCAGCCAGAGATGTGAAGTCCCGGCGAGCGCGGGCTCCCGCCTTCCTCCTCCTTACCCAAGGGGGCCCGCGCTTGCCACTTTCCACCAAGCGGAGAGACCTGTATGCCCATGTATGAATACGCCTGCGAGGCGTGCGGCAGCTTCACCGCGGTGCGCCGCATCGACGAGCGCGACGCGCCGCAGCCATGCCCCGGCTGCGGCCACGCGGCCCGGCGCCAGGTCACCGCGACCATGCTGGCCCTGATGCCCTCGTCCCGCCGCGTCGCGCACGCGGGCAACGAGCGCAGCGCCCACGCGCCATTGAGTTCCCAGGGGCACCGGCATGGGCCGGGTTGTGGCTGTTCGGGCGGCAGCGTCGGCCTGGCCGGCAAGCCGGGCGCGGCCAAGTCCTTTCCCGGCACGCGGCCCTGGATGATCAGCCACTAGGGGAACCAGCCCGATGGGAACCAGGCCGATCGCCATCCAGGCTATTCGCCAACGACGATCGAGCCGCGCACCTGGTCCAGCAGCGGCAGCCATGCGCCGCGCGCCGTGTCGCGGCACGAGAGGATGAGCAGCAGTTCCTGGTCCGGCGTATAGATGTCGAAATGCTGCACGTAGATCGTGCCTTGCGCGCCGGTGCGCACGTAGTTGATTGCAATCGCCGGCCAGCCACCGATTCTTTCGATGCGGGGCTCGTCGATGGAGAGCATCTCCCTGCCCGATGTCTTCAGGGAGTCGCGCATCCTGCGCTCGAAGCTCGCCGCGTATGCCAGAAGCAGTGACCTGTCGAACCGGCGGACCTGCTCGGGCGTGACCGGCGCTTGCGCCATCGAGTTGACGATCACGGCCGCGTACGGATTCTGCACATTGGATACGGCATGCAGGAGGTTGACCGTCTGGCCCGCCGGCGCCGGGACGATGGAGACACCCCCCACCGCGTCCGCGATGGTGCCGTGGGTCCGTCCCCGGGCCCCGGACAGGATGGTCCAGTCCTTGGGAACCTGAACGGCAACCTGCCTGGCAAGCACGATCCGCACGAAAGGCACTGGCGCGCCCCCACCGGCCTGGGCGAAACACGGCGCGGAATTCAGGGCCAGGCCCAGCGCGCAGGCAGTCGCTGCCCCCAGCACAAGCCTGCCGCATTGCGCACGCATGCTCCCTCCGTCGTGATCCCGAACAGGAACAATATAGACGCGAAGCGGCTATCCGGCACGGATCCGGGCGTCGCACGAGCGCTATCGTCGTTGTCTGGCCCGATGCCGGGGTGCACGCCAGTGGCCGCTGCGGCTGGCGGGTCCCATGCGCATGGGACAGGGGGGCAGGGGGGCGGGGCAGGAGAGGGCTTAGCCCGCCACCACATTGCGCGGCGAGCCGGCCGCGAACGCCGCGATATTGTCGATCAACTGGTCCGCCAGCGCCTGGATGGCCTCCCGGCTCGCCCAGGCCACGTGCGGCGTGAGCAGGAAGGCGGGGTGGTCGCGCAGCGCGTGGAACGGGTGGCCGGGGCTGGGGGGCTCCTGGGTGGCTACGTCGAAACCAGCCCCGGAAACCTGTCCTTGCCGCAGCGCGTCGACCAGTGCGGCCTCGTCGACCAGGCCGCCGCGCGCGGTGTTGATCAGCAGCGGGTGGCGCGTCATCTGCGCGAACTCCTCGCGGCCGATCAGCCCCGCGTTGGCGGGGGTCAGCGGGCAGTGCAGCGTGATGATGTCGCTCAGGCGCAGCATGTCCGCGAAGGGCGTGTGTTGCGTGTCGGCGCTGTGCTGGCCCTTGCGGGCGGCGTACAGCACCTTGAGTCCCAGCAGCCGGGCGATCTCGCCCACCGCGCGGCCCAGGGTGCCGCCGCCGACGATGCCGATGGTCGAGCCGGCCAGGTCGTGGATCGGATAGTCGTGAAAGCAGAACTGCCCCGAGGCCTGCCAGCGGCCCGAGCGCACCGCGTCGCAATAGGCATGCAGGCTGCGGCGCAGCGCGAAGATCAGCGCGAAGGTGTGCTCGGGCACCGTATGCACGGCATAGTTGCGCACGTTCGACACGCAGATGCCCCGGGCGGCGCAGGCGCGCAGATCGACGTGGTCGGTGCCGGTGGCCGCGATCGCCACCAGGCGCAGGCTGGCGGCCTCGCGCAGCACCTCGGCCGGCAGCTTGACCTTGTTGGTGATCACGATCTGCGCGTTGGCGATGCGCGCGGCCACTTCATGCGGCGCGGTGGCGTCAAAGACCGTCAGCTGGTGCGCGAACGGCAACGCGCGCAGCACGGTCTCGGGGGCCAGCGTGCCGCGGTCCAGGAAAACGACTTCCGGCGTGGTCTGGGTTGGATTCATGGGGTTTGTGGTGTTTGCCTGTCGGTAAGCCTGGGTGGTGAATGCGCCACGCCTCTGGCCATCGGCCGGAGCACGTGGACCGGCCATGGTGGCCCCGGGCGCCCAAATTGACAATGCCGTTCTCGTCCACTAGCCTTTCCCGATTCTCAAACCTCAGGGCATGGCTTGACGGCCCTGGCCATCCGGCCGCCATCGATGCCGCCGCCCACCGGACGCTTTCGCGTGATCAATCCCGCCCATCTCGACCTGCAGTCCCTGCGCCTGTTCCTGGTGGTGGCGCAGAGCGGCAGCTTCACCAAGGCCGCCGAGCGCACCCACATGACGCTGTCGGCGCTCAGCCGCCGTGTTGCCGACTTGGAAAAGACCACCGATTGCGCCTTGTTCGTGCGGATGCCGCGCGGGCTTGAACTCACCCCGGCCGGCGTTGGGCTGGTCGGCCATGCGCGGGCGGTGCTGGATACCGTGAATCGCCTGGCGGGCGACATGAGCGATTTCGCCATCGGCGTGCGGGGGCATGTGCGCGTGTGGGCCAACACCTCGGCCATCATCCAGTTCATGCCGCGGGACCTGGGCGTGTTCCTGCACGCGCAGCCGCTGATCCGCGTCAGCCTGGAGGAGCGCATGAGCGGCGAGGTGATCGCGGCGGTGGCGGGCGGGCAGGCGGATATCGGCGTGTTTGCCGACAACGTCGCGGCCGGCACGCTGGAAAAGTTCGAATACCGTCGCGACCGCCTGGTGGTGCTGGTGCCGCCAGATCATCCGCTGGCGGCGCGCGCCGAGGTGGCCTTTGCCGATGCGCTCGAATTCGATTTCGTTGGTCTCAACCAGGGCAGCTCGCTGCTGCAGCGGCTGGCCGACGCCTCGGCCGCGCTGGAGCGCGTGCTCAAGCTGCGCGTGCAGGTCAGCAGTTTCGATGCGATCTGCCGCATGATCGAGGCGGGCCTTGGCATCGGGGTCTTGCCGGAGGGCGCCGTGCGCGCCGAGATACTTGGCGCCGGGTTGCGCGCCATCCGCCTTGCTGATCCGTGGGCCTCGCGCACGCTGTGGCTTGGCGTGAAATCGGTCGCGGCGCTGCAGCCCGAGGCGCGCAAGCTGTTCGATCACCTGCTGGCGCCGCACTGAGGCGGCCGCTTCAGCCTTGCGTTTTCGGAAAGGGTGCTGGCGCAATCCGACATGTTCATGTGCCCGCGCGACTGCCATGATGGCTCCCGGCTAAACCGCACAGAGAGCAAGCGCGACATGATTGACCACCTCGACCACCTGGTGCTGACCAGCACGGATGCCGGCGCGACCATCGATTTCTATACGCGCGTGCTCGGCATGCAGCTGGAAACCTTCGGCGAGAACCGCGTGGCGTTCCGCTTCGGCAACCAGAAGATCAACCTGCATGTGCGCGGTGCGGAGTTCGAGCCCAAGGCGCACCTGCCGGTGCCCGGCGCGCTGGACCTGTGCTTCATTGCGTCGATCCCGCTCGATGCGGTGATCGAGCGGCTGCGCGCCGCCGGCTGGCCCATTGTTGCGGGCCCGGTCGCGCGGACCGGCGCCACGCAGAAGATCCGCTCCGTCTACGTGCGCGATCCGGACCTGAACCTGATCGAGATCTCCGAGCTGGACGCGCCGTGACCGGCGCGACGGCGTTGAATAACGTGCCGGCGCGAGCGCTGCGCGTTCTGCTCGCGCCCGATTCGTTCAAGGGCAGCCTGGACGCGCCGGCGGTGGCCCGGCATATGGCCTGCGGCATCCGCCATGCGCTGCCGCACGCCGTGGTCACGCAGGTACCGATTGCCGATGGCGGCGAAGGCACGGCCGCCGCGGTGGCCGCGGCATGCGGCGGGCGCTGGCATGCGGTGGAGGCGACGGATGCCAACGGCCAGCCGGTGCGCATGCCGTTTGCCGCCTGCGAGAACGCGGCGCTTGGCACCTTTGCGATCTTCGATGTGGCGGCCGTGGCCGGCCTTCCCGATGCGGTGGCGGCGCCCGGCGCGCGCACCACGCGCGGGGTAGGGCAGGCCATACGCGGGATTGCCGCGGGAGGTTTCGCCACCATCGTCATTGGCCTGGGCGGCTCCTCGACCAACGATGCCGGCGCCGGCATGCTCTCGGCGCTGGCGTTCGACTTCCTCGATGCCGCGGGCGAGCGTGTCGACCCGGTGCCCGACAATCTTGCATCGATCCGCAGCCTGCGCCCTCGGGTCGATGCGGGCCTGCTGCATGGGCTGCGCCTGGTGGCGCTCACCGACGTCACCAGCCCTTTGTGCGGGCCGGATGGCGCCAGCATGATGTTTGGCGGACAAAAAGGGGTGACGGACCTCGCGCAAGCGGACGAGGTAATCGGCGAGTTCGCGGCCCGTTGCGAGCTGGCGCTCGGTTGCCACGCAGCGCAAGCGCAGGGCGCGGGCGCTGCGGGCGGGCTGGGCTTTGCCTTGCGGCTGCTTGGCGCGCCATTGCTGCCGGGAGGCCGCTTTATTCTCGACACTGCCGGGTTGGCGACGGTGGCCGGGTACGACTGGATCCTGACCGGCGAAGGCCGCTCAGATCGCCAGACCTTGCTTGGCAAGGGCCCGGCGCTGGTCGCGGCGCTGGGACGCCGGCACGGCGTGCCCGTGACCCTGCTATCGGGAGCGATTGCCGATGGCGCGCTGCTGCGCGAGGCATTCGATGGCTGCTTCTCGGTGCAGGCCGGCCCTGCGTCGCTGGCTTGGTCGATCGCGCAGGGCGGGGCGCTGCTGGAGGCCGCCGCCGCGCAGTTGGCCCGGCTTTATGCGGCCGCGCGGCGTTCCGCTTAGAAGGACGACCAGTCGGACGCCGGCGCAGAAGCCGCAACGGCACGCGGTGCCACCGGCGCGGCGCGGCGTGGCGACGACGCCGCGGGCCGGCTTGCGGCTCGCACGGCATGGGGCGCCGGCGCACTCGCCGCGCCGGCTACGCCATGGTTGCCCAGCCTGAACGCGGCCACCGTGTCGTTCAGCTTGGCGGCTTGCTCTTCCAGCGATTGCGCTGCCGCCGCTGCTTGCTCCACCAGCGACGCGTTCTGCTGCGTCACTTCATCCATCTGGCTCACCGCGTGCGCGACCTGGTCGATGCCGGCGGTCTGCTCGACGGACGCGGCGGAGATCTCGCCCATGATGTCGGAGACGCGCTGGATGTCGCGGATGATCTCGGTCATGGTCGAGCCCGCCTGGTCCACCAGCGCGGTGCCGGTCGTCACGCGCGCCGAGGATTTGTCGATGAGGTCCTTGATCTCCTTGGCGGCGCTGGAGGACCGCTGCGCGAGCGAGCGCACCTCGCCCGCGACGACCGCGAAGCCCCGGCCTTGCTCACCGGCGCGCGCTGCTTCCACGGCCGCATTCAGCGCGAGGATGTTGGTCTGGAAGGCAATGCCCTCGATGATGCTGATGATGTCAGCGATGCGGGCCGAGCTCTCGTTGATCTCGCTCATGGTCGCGACCACGTCGCGGATCACTTCGCCGCCGTGATTGGCGGTTTCCGATGCCGTGGCCGACAGCACCGCAGCCTGGCGCGCGTTGTCCGCGTTCTGCTTGACGGTGGTGGTGAGCTCTTCCATGCTGGCCGCGGTTTCTTCGAGCGATGCGGCCTGCTGTTCGGTACGCGACGACAGGTCGATGTTGCCGGCGGCAATCTGCCTGGTGGCCGCCGCGATCGTTTCGCTGCCCGTGCGCACGGACAAGACGGTTTGCGCCAGGCCGTCCTGCATCTTCGCGATGCCCGACAGCAACTGGCCCATTTCATCCTGCGAGCGGATTTCAACGGGGCGGCTCAGGTCGCCCGCGGTGATGTGGCCGAAGTGCGCGAGCGCCGCGTCGAGCGGGCGCGCAATGGCGCGACGCAGGGCTACCCAGCTATAGATGGCCAGCGCCAGCCCCGCCAGCAACGCGGCAATGGTGATCGTCCTGAAGGTGGCATAGGACGCCTCGGCAGCCTCATAGCTGCGCTTGGCCAGGGCTGACTGGAACTGGCTGAGCGTTTCGCCGCTGGCTTGCAGCGCAGCGTAGTACGGCGTTTGCGCGACCCCCGCCTCGATGATCTTCTGGTGGTCGGCCGACTTGACGGCGGCGGCGAAGGCATCGAGCGCGACGTACAGCGCCTTGCGCTTGGCAATGACATCCTGGGCCAGCCGCTCTTCTTCCGCGTCGCGCGGCAAGGACAGGTAACGCTGCCAGGCGGACTCTGACTGCGCGAGGAATTTCTCCGTGCGGGTCAGCAGTTCGGCAGCGTGGGGAGATTCGGGATCCATGCCAGCGCTGAACAGCGCCGTGCGGACCCGGCCCAGCCAGATATCAGCTTCCGCGATCGCCATGGCGCTCGGCATCTGGTTGGCATACGTGGCGTGGTTCGCCGCATTGCTGCGCGACATGCCGAGCAAGCCCAGTGCACCGACGACGAGCAGCAAGACGGAAAGCACGAGCATTGCAATGGCGAGCCGTGCCTTGATGGTTAAGTTGGGGAGCATTGTTTAATCCATGGATTGAGAAGGATCTCAATGCTCGTTTACGGCGACGCCATTTGAAGTTGAAGCAAGGCTTCGACGCGCACTATGTCTGCTACAACCACGAACGCGCGGAGCCAATCGGGCGCGCGCGTCGTTGGTAGCCCCCGGGCAGGCATGCGGGCGAAGCTGTAGGCCAAACTTGTCTACCAGGGCGAACACAGATTCCCGCTGTCTGGACAATGAAGGCCTCGCGGCCGCTCGCTCGGAACGTGCTGCGAAGCCCGAGGAAGAACGCATGGGAAACCGCCACACATGCCTTCAACGGCGCATTGCGCGCGCTGGCGTGATTGGCGCAGCCACCACCATCTCGCGCACCATCGCGCGAAAGCGCGTCACGGCTGCCGGCAGCGCGCCTTGGCGCATCGCGAGGTGCAGGGGCGCGCTCAGCGGCGGGCTCTCGCCCAGCGGGCGATAGACGATGTCCTCGCCACCCAGGCGGTGCATGGACGCGGGCACCACGGACACGCCAAGGCCTGCTGCCACCAGGCTCAGCGTGGCCGGCAGGCGCGGCGCTTCCTGCGCCACCAGCGGGCTGAAGCCCGCGGCGCGGCAGGCGGTCAGGATCGCGTCATACAAGCCGGGCCCGGTGGGGCGGCGATAGAGGATGAACGGCTCGCGCGCCAGCGCTGATAGCGGCAGCGCGCCGGCCTGCGCCGCCAGCGGATGCGCGGCCGGCAACGCCGCCAGCATCGGCTCGTCCAGCACGTCGTCGAGTACCAGCCCGGCGGTGCTGCCCACCGGCGAGCGGACGAACGCGGCGTCCAGCCGCTCGTGCAGGATCGCGTCCACCAGCTCGCTGGTGCCGGCTTCCTCCAGCGTCACGGCAACGCCCGGCACGCTCTCGCGAAACCGGCGCAGCACGGCGGGCACGAAGGGGTGCAGGGCGGCGGAGCTGGTAAAGCCCACCGCCAGCCGCCCTTGCTCCCCGGCCGCGGCGCGGCGCACCACGTCGGCCACGCCTTCGGCCCGGGCCAGCACGGCGCGAGCCTCTTCCAGCAATGCCAGGCCGGCCTCTGTCGGGCGCACGCCGCGCGGCAGGCGGCGCATCAGCAAAACATCCAGCTCCTCCTCCAGCCCGCGCAACAGGCGCGTGAGCGGCGGCTGCTGCATGCCCAGGCGCTCGGCGGCGCGGGTGACGTGGCCTTCCTCGGCCAGCACGACGAAGGCGCGCAGCCGGCGTAGCTCAATCATTGCCATACTCCCAAGGTATTGAAAACGTGTTCAATATGCATTGGAAATCATAGCAGTTCGGCTCTATCCTGACGGCATGCATCGGGCATCCACGGAGCACGGCCATGCAAGAACAAGATCTGGGCAATGACAACGACAAAGACAACGACAAGGACGCCAATCTTCCCGCGTCGTCGCACCCAGGCAACCTGCTTGCGTTCCTGGCGTGGCTAGACGCCATGCCGCGCACCTTTGCCGACACCATGGAGGCATGGCGCACGTCCTGCCCAAGGCTGTCCGCGTGGGAGGATGCGACGACGGCCGGCCTGGTCGGCATGGCGTCCCGGCCCGGCGTGCCGCGCGCGCAGGCCATCGTCGCGCTGACCGCCAAGGGCAGGGCCGCGCTGCAGCAGGCCGGGCAGGCCGCGACGCCAGATGCTCCAGATGCGCCAGATACTCCCGATATTCCGAGACACTAGAACCGAACCCGCAAAGGAGCAGCAATGACTTGGTCAGCCAGGCAATACGTGAAATTCGAGAACGAACGTACCCGTCCGGTGCGCGACCTGCTGGCCGCGGTGCCGGGGCGCGAGCCGCGCGTCGCGGTAGACATCGGCTGCGGCCCGGGCAATTCGACGGAAGTGCTGGCCGCCTGCTTTCCCGGCGCGAGCGTGACCGGGCTGGACAGCTCGGCCGACATGGTCGAAGCCGCGCGCAAGCGGCTACCGGCGTTGAAATTCGAGGTGAGCCGCATCGAAACCTGGTATGACCCGGGCCCTTACGACGTGATCCTCGCCAATGCCGTGCTGCAATGGCTGCCCGACCACGGCCGCATGCTGCCCGCGCTTGCCGCCAAGCTGGCGCCCGGCGGCAGCCTCGCGATCCAGGTGCCCGACACGCTGGACACGCCCGCGCACCGCCTGATGCGCGAAGTCGCCGCCGACGGCCCGTGGGCCGCCAAGCTGGCCGCCGCTTCGCAGGCGCGTACCGGGCTGCAGGGGGCTGGCTGGTACTACGAACTGCTGCGCGCGCATTGCGCAGCGGTCGATGTCTGGCACACCACCTACCACCACGCGCTGGCCGGTGGCCCTGCCGCGATCGTGGAGTGGTTCAAGGGCACCGGCCTGCGTCCCTTCCTGGATCCGCTGGATGAAGCCGAGCGCGCTGCCTACCTGGAACGCTACACCGCGCAAGTGGCGTGCGCCTATCCGCCGATGGCGGACGGCACGGTGCTGCTGCCGTTCCCGCGGTTCTTCATCGTGGCCACGCGCTGACCGGAACCGGGGCCGCAACCAACAGCGTGCGCAGTCTCAAGCAGCCTCAGGCCTTGCGCAGGTAGCAGGCCTTGAGCATGAAGCTGCCGGCGTCCATCTTGCAATCGACCTCGTGGTCGCCGCCCACCAGCCGGATGCTCTTGACCTTGGTGCCCATCTTCAGCGTGATGGACGAGCCCTTGACCTTCAGGTCCTTGATCAGCACCACGGCGTCGCCGTCGTTCAATACGGCGCCGTTGGCATCCTTCACCACGGCCTGGTCGCTGTCATCATCCTGCGCGGCGGCCACCATGGCCCACTCGTGGCCGCAGTCGGCGCAGACGTAGTTGTCGCCGTCGGGGTAGGTGTTCTCCAGGGCGCATTGGGGGCAGGCGGGGATAGTGGGCATGACGGCTTCCGGTTACTTGAGGCTTGAGGCTTTTGAGGGGCTAGAGTATAGCGGGCGGCGTTGCCGCCCAAAGCCGCTTAGCTTTTCCCAGCGGCCGCGTTACGCTGGCGCGCCACGAGGCGCAGACGCGCGGGACGTTGGTGCGCCAGGCCGGCCTAGTTGCCGTTGCTGGCTTCCTTCGCATCGCGCAATGCCCGCGCCTGGCGGTTGCGTCCGCTGCCGCCGCGCCGCCGGTCCGCTAGCGGCAGGCCGCCGCGCGCGGCCATCTGCCGGGAGCGCTGCTCCAGCCGCATCAGCATGTCATCCAGTTGTGCCACTTCCTTGTCTTCGAGCGCATCCAGCAGTTCAAGGTTGACCTGTTTCGTCAGCGGGAAGATCTCGCCGTACAGGGCTTCGCCCGCAGCGGTCGGCGCCAGCGTGACCTGCCGCGCATCATCGGGCCGCGCCACCCGGCTGATCAGCTTCTTGTCCACCATCGCCGTGATCGTGCGCGAAGCGCGGGGACGGTCCAGGTGGGCCAGTTGCGCCAGCTCGGACGAGCTCATCGCGCCGTGCGCGCCCAGCAGCGCAAGCAAGCGCCATTCCCTGCGGGTAATGCCGAATTGCCCTTCGCAATAGCGGATCACGATGCCGCCGGCATCCGCCAGCAGACAGCTCAGCCGGTAGAGCAGGAGGTCTTCGATCGATTGCGGCTGGCTCAGGCGATCGGAGGCGGGATTGGAAGCTGGCATGGAGGCGGCCCAGGTGAATCGAATCATAGGTTCGTGATCGCGCGCCCTGGCAAGGCGGCGCGCGAGAAGCCGCATTACAGGCCAGCGGCGCCACGGCGTCAAGAAATGCGACGAATGCTACACCGCCGCTGGCGCGCGTTCGGCCACGCCGTATGACCCGTTCAGATAATCCTGATTCTCTCGCACCGGCTTATCCGGCAACCTTCGGCCAACACCCTAGAACAGGCAAGCGCCCCAGCTTGCCGGCCTGAGTTTCGGAGACAACGATGATTGGCATGACCGCGATGAAGCACGTAGGCACTGGCTTGAAGTGGATGGTTTTCGGACCGCTTGCGGCGGGGCTTGCCTCGGGCGCGATGGCCGTGGATGCGTTCCCATCCAAGCCGGTCACGCTGGTGGTTCCCTTTTCGGCGGGCGGCCCGACGGATGTCGTGGCGCGGGCACTTGCGCAGGCGATGTCCAGGGATCTCGGGCAAAGCGTGATCGTGGAGAACCGCCTCGGTGCCGGCGGCACGGTCGCGGCGGCCTATGTCGCGCGGGCCCAGCCGGATGGCTACACGATCCTGATCCACCACAACGGGATGGCGACGGCGCCCGCGCTGTACAAAAAGCTGTCGTACAGCCCGCTGAAGGACTTCGAGTACATCGGACAAGTCGCGGATGTCCCGATGACCCTGCTCGGGCGCAAGGACCTGCCCCCGGCCACCACGCAAGACCTGGTGAAGTACGTCGCCCAGAACAAGGACAAGGTATCTCTGGCCAACGCCGGCCTGGGGGCGGTATCCCAGCTGTGCGGGCTGCTGTTCGAGGAGGCAGTGCATGTGAAGCTGAACGCGATTCCCTACCAGGGCACCGGGCCGGCGCTCACGGCGCTGCTCGGCGGGCAGGTCGACCTGCTATGTGACCAGACCACATCGACACTGCCGCATATCAATGCCAACCGGCTCAGGTTCTACGGCGTGACCACGCCCAAGCGCATCAAGGCGCTGCCCAATGCCCCGACGCTGCAGGAGGGCGGCCTCAAGGGCTTCGAGATGAAAGTCTGGCATGGTGTCTACGCGCCCAAGGGCACGCCGCCAGTTGTCACCGCGCGCCTGACCAAGGCGCTGCAGAAGGGCTTGCAGGACCCGATGGTAGCGAAGCGCCTCGATGACCTTGGCGCCGAGATCGTGCCCGTCGACAAGCAGACGCCGGACGGGCTGCATGGCTGGCTCAAGACGGAAAGCGACAAATGGCAACCGCTGCTGAGAACGATGAAGGTGGAAGCGGACTAACGTTGGAGATGACAGCGGGCCATGGCTCGCCGCCATGGCAAGCACGCCGCCGTGCAACCGCAGCGCGGCGTTTTTGCGTTCGGCGCCGCCTGGGCGCGCGCTGCAGGCATGTCGTTCGCTGATGGCAGCAGCGTCATTTTCTATTTCACCATTCACGCACCCGCTGGCTACCATCGTCTCCACGGGCTTGGCGATTTGCCCCGAGCCCGCACCATAACAATCTGGAAGAGACATGAAACGCTTGATTGTGCAAGTCGGGGTGGGTGCGCTCGTCGGCGTTGGCGCGCACGCCCAGCCGGCATACCCCGACCATCCCATCCGCATGGTGGTTGGCTTCGCCGCGGGCGGCAGCACGGACCTGGTGGCGCGTATCGTCGCCAACAAGGTTGGCATGCTGCTGGGCCAGCCGATCGTGGTCGAGAACCGGGCAGGCGCGGGCGGCAGCATTGCCACCGACGCCGTCGCCAAGAGCAAGGCCGATGGCTACACGCTGCTGTTCGGCACCAGCTCGCACGCCATCAACGCGTCGCTATACAAGACGCTTCCCTATGACAGCGGCGCGGTCGTGCCCGTGTCCATCGTGGCCGCCGTGCCGATGGTGCTCTCGGTGAACCCATCGGTGAAAGCCAGCACGGCAAAGGAGCTGGTCGACGATATCAAGAAGAACCCCGGCAAGTACAGCTACGGCTCCGCCGGCAAGGGCAGCGCGTTGCATATGGCCGTGGAGCTGCTGAAGTACCAGGAGCACCTGGACGTCGTCCACGCGCCTTACCGGGGTGCCAGCCAGGCGATCCAGTCCGTGATGTCCGGCGACCTGCAGTTCATTACCGATGCCGTATCCACCTCCGCGCCCATGATCAAGGCCGGGCGCCTGAAGGCGCTCGCGGTCACCACCAGTACGCGTTCCAGCGTGCTGCCGAATGTTCCGACGATGAAGGAGGCGGGCTTTCCCAACTACGAGGCATCGATCTGGAACATGGTGATGGTGCCGCGGGGCACGCCCGCGCCCGCGATCGAAAAGTTGAGCGTGGCCCTGCAGCAGGCCGTCAAGGATCCTGAAGTGCGGGAGCGGATGGAGAAGATCGGCGTGCAGCCCGTGGTGGATTCCAGCCCGGATAAGGCCGCCAGGTTCGTGCAGGCGGAGACGCGCCGCTGGGCGGAGGTCATCAAGGCGGGCAACATCCAGGCGGACTGAATGCGGGCCCGGCAGGCTATGCGCCAATCCAGGTGGCGCCCGGCCAGGCGCCATCCAGCACCAGGCGCTTGATCAGCGTGACCAGTTCCGCCGAGGCGAAGCTTGCGGCAGGCGACATCCGGCGTGTGGCCGGATGCGCCAGCACGATACGCCGGGAAAGGTTGGGCGAGGTGATCGGCGCCGCGGCCAGCGTCCCTTTTTCCAGCTCTTCGGAGACGGCGGAGCTGGGCAGCACCGTATAGCCAAAGCCCTTGGCAACCAGGGATTTCTGCACGCTCAGGGAGTTGGTCTCGACGGCGATCGTGAGCGTCACCCCCGCCACCGCGCACGCATGCTCGACCACAGTGCGCAGGCCGTGCGGCGCATTGGGCAGCACCAGCGGCAGGTCCCGCAGGCTCTCGATGGTATGCGCGGCGCCCGCGGGCACGGTGCCGGGGGCGCCAATCAGGCAGAGCTGCTCGTCGAGCAGCGCCTCGACCTGCAAGCCGGGGGACGCCTTGATGTCGTACAGCAGCGCGATCTCGACGTCGCCCGCCTCCAGCCATTGCAGGAGGTTGCCCGCGTAACCCACGTTGAGCCGCACGACCAGTTGCGGGTGCTTGCCTTTGACGGTAGCGACCAGCTCCGCGGCCAGCAGCTCGCACGTGCTGGGCAGCAGGCCGACGGCGGCCATGCCGGAGATCGCCCCGGCCACCGGCTGGATCTCCGCCTTGGCCCGGTCGAGCTCGCGCAGTGCGCGGCGCCCGTACTCAACCAGCGTCCGGCCCGCGTCGGTGAGGACCATGCCGTGCCGTTCGCGCTCGAACAGCTCTACGCCGAACTCCTCCTCAAGCAGCCGCACATGCCGGGAAACGGCCGGCTGCACGATGCGAAGAAGCTCGGCGGCCTTGGTGGCGCTGCCGGTCTCGGCAATGGCCAGGAGGGCGCGAAGCTGCTTGATGTCCATGGGCGTGATCCTGTGATTCTGGTGGTTGGCCGGCTATCCAAATTACTGATGTAGGAATCAAATTATTCTATTTCATATGAGATTCCATTCAATTTTATGATAACAGCGTTGTTCCCTACCCAGATCACTTCCCATGACAAATCCAAATCCAAATCCAAATCCTGAGCCTCTTGCCTGGCAAGAGGACATCTTCCAAGTCATCAAGCAAGCCGGGGTCCGGCAAATTGCCTATGTGCCGGATGCCGGGCACTCGCACGTCATCAAGCGGGCCAAGGCCGACCCGGCGATCCGCGACATTGTCCTCACCACCGAGGAGGAGGGCGTCGGCGTTGTCAGCGGCGCGTGGCTGGGCGGCGAGCGCGCGGTCCTGCTCATGCAGAGCAGCGGCGTGGGTAACTGCGTGAACATGTTCTCGCTGCTGGAAAGCTGCCGGTTCCCGTTTTTCACCATCGTGACCATGCGTGGCGAGTACGCCGAGTTCAATCCCTGGCAGGGGCCGATGGGACTGGTTACCGAGGCGGCGCTCAAGCTGATGGGCATCACGGTGTACCGCGTGGACTCGCCGCAAGACGCTGCCGAACTGGTCGACGCGGGCCTGGCTAGCGCCTTCGACGCCGGGCAACGCGTGGCGATTCTTCTTTCTCAAAGCCTCATCGGCCGCAAAAACTGGGTGCGCTGAACCTATGACTACCTTGACCTCCAAGCCGGCGATCGACCGCCGCGAATTTGTTGCCACGCTGCTCAGGCAGTTTCCCGATGCGCTGGTCGTGACCGGTCTCGGCTCGCCTTCGTACGACGTCTTTGCCGCCGGCGACCGCCCGGGCAATTTCTACCTGTGGGGCGCCATGGGCGGCTCAACGTCGGTGGCGCTGGGGCTGGCCCTGGCACAACCGCAAAAGCAGGTGATCGCCATCACCGGCGATGGCGAGCAGTTGATGGGCATCGGCAGCCTGGCGACCGCCGCGGCGCAGAACCCGAACAACCTCGCGGTGGTGATCCTGGACAACGGCCACTTTGGCGAGACCGGCATGCAGCAAAGCCACACCAGCCTGGGCACCAACCTGGCAAAGGTGGCCAAGGCGTGCGGCGTGCCGTCCACGCTGGAGATCTTTGACATGGAAGAAGTGCAGACGCTGGTGCAGGCAATCAGGAACGCCGACGGCATGACCGTGGCGCAGGTGAGCATCGCCGCCGAAGAGCACCAGCGCGCCTTGCCGCCGCGCGATGGCGTGTTTGTCAAGAACCGGTTCCGCCAGCATCTGGGCTTCGCGCCGTTCTAGCCGTCCCGCCGCAGCTTGCCATCCTGTGGCTCCATCCTGCGAGTCCATCCTGCGCTTTCAATCTGACCGGACAACATTGCACCATGAAGCAATATCAAATGTTCATCGACGGGACCTTCGTGAATGCAAGCGACGGTCGCTGGTTCGAAACCCAGAATCCTTTCACGGGTAAAGCCTGGGCAGAGGTAGCCCGCGGCACGGCGGCCGATGTGGACCGCGCGGCCGGCGCAGCCGATCGTGCGTTCCGCGCGGGCCCCTGGGCGGCGCTGACAGCCACCCAGCGTGGCGCGTTGCTGCGCAAGCTCGGCGACCTGATCGCCAGGGACGCGGAGCGCCTGGCTGAGTTCGAAGTGCAGGACAACGGCAAGCTGCTCGCCGAGATGAGCGGGCAGGTAAAGTACCTGCCGCAGTGGTTCTACTACTTTGGCGGCCTGGCCGACAAGATCGAGGGCACGGTCATCCCGCTCGACAAGAAGGGCTACTTCAACTACACGCGCAGCGAGCCCCTGGGCGTGGTGGCCGCCATCACGCCCTGGAATTCCCCGCTGATGCTGCTGGCGTGGAAGATTGCGCCGGCGCTGGCCTCCGGGTGCACGGTGGTGGTCAAACCGTCGGAGTTCACCTCGGTTTCCGCGTTGGAACTGGCGCTCCTGTTTCAGGAGGCAGGCTTTCCGCCCGGCGTCTTCAACGTCGTGACGGGTTTCGGCGCGGAGGTCGGGTCGCCGCTCGTCACGCATCCGCTGGTCAGGAAGGTCACGTTCACGGGGTCCGATGCCACCGGCCGCGTCATCAACCAACAGTGCGCGGCGCAGTTCAAGCATGTCAGCTTGGAGCTTGGCGGCAAGTCGCCTAACATCGTGTTCAACGACGCCAATCTGGACGATGCCGTCAACGGCGCCGTCTCCGGGATCTTCGCGGCCAGCGGACAAACCTGCATTGCCGGTTCCCGCCTGCTGCTGCAGCAAGACATCCACGATGCCTTCGTCGAGAAGCTGGTGGCACTGGCCAGGACGGCAAAGCTTGGCAACCCCATGAATGCCTCGACGCAGGTCGGCCCCATCACCACGCCGGCGCAGTACGACAAGGTGCTTTCCTACATCCGGATTGCCAGTGACGAGGGCGCCCGCCTTGTACTGGGCGGGCAGCCTGCGTCGTGCGGGCAAGGGTGGTTTGTCGAGCCGACCATCTTCTGCGGGGTGACGCCGCAAATGCGCATCGCGCGCGAGGAGGTCTTTGGCCCGGTGCTCTCCGTCCTGAAGTTCAAGGATGAAAGCGAGGCGATAGCGATCGCCAACGATAGCTGCTACGGCCTTGGGGCGGGCGTGTGGACCAGCGATATCGGCCGGGCATTCCGCATGTCCGAGAAGATACAGGCCGGCACCGTGTGGGTGAATACCTATCGGGCGGTCAGCGTCATGTCGCCCTTCGGCGGTTACAAGGATTCCGGCCTGGGGCGGGAGAACGGCATCGACGCGATCCGGGCGTATCTCCAGACCAAGAGCGTCTGGATCAATACCGGCGCGGGCTCCGGCAATCCGTTTGCCATGCGGTAGGCGCCAGATTGGTGGGAGAGATCGGCGAGACGTTCACGTGCTTAACCGATCAGCTTTGCCGGGCTCCCGCCGGCAGCCTGCGCCACGCTGATCAGCTCGTCGATCAGGGCGCGCGCGCAGCCGGGCAGCCCCTGCAGTTCGCGCACGATGACCGCGCGCTCGCGGATCACCCATGGTTCGTCCAGCTCGACGATGGCGAGCTTCATGGTCTGGCGGTGCCGCAGCGCCGCGGACAGCGGCACCACGCCAATGCCCACGCCCGCTTCGATCATGCGGCACATGGCTTCGAAGCTGCGAATCTGGATGCGGATCTGCAGCTTGCGCCGTTGCTCGTGGAGCAGATCGGTGAGGAAAGCATGCAGGGTGCTGCCCTCGTGCAGGCTGACGTGCTCGTACTCGAGGGTGTCGGCGAGCGAGACCTTGCTCTTTTGCGTGAGGGGATGGCCGACGGGCGTGGCAAGCACGAGCTTGTCCGTGCTGAAGTGCACCACTTCAAGCCCTTCCGGGTTCACGGGCCCGGAGATGATGCCGAGGTCGGCGCTGCCGTCGAGCACGCCGCGGATGATGTCCCGCGTCAGGCGCTCCTGCAGGTCGACGGTCACGGCGGGGCGCACCGCCATGAAGCGCGAGAGCACTTCCGGCATGAACTCCGTGACCGCGGTAGTGTTCGCGAAGATGCGGATGTGACCGACGGAATCCTTCGAGAACTCCTCGAAATCGCTGCGCACGTGTTCGAACTGCCGCTCGATGACCCGCGCATGGCGCAGCAGCCGTTCTCCGGCGGGCGTCAGCGCCAGCCCCCTGCTCTCCCGGTAGAACAGCCGGGTGCCCAATTGCTCCTCCAGGGACTTGAGGCGCGCGCTGGCCGCGGCGGGGGACAGAAATGCCTTTTTCGCACCGCGAGAGAGGTTTTCTTCCTCGGCGATGCGGGCAAAGAGCCTGAGGTCGGCAAAGTCAAAGTGCATGGATACTCCTTCGCCGCCACTGTACCAAGGGGTCGCCGGTGCCGCAATTCATGCGGCGGGCCCGCTGGCAAAGCGATGGTTTCCATTGAAGCGAATGGCTGGTTCGAGAAAACGAGATGGTCCGATGCCCTCCACTCTGGGAGACTAGCTTCGGTGCGCATTGCACCAGGCGTGCTGCCCATGCGTGGCGACTTCCGGCCGGGCCGGGGCGCCGTGGACCCACTTCTCCCGTTTGCCGCTGCACTGCGCAGGGCAGGCGGGCCCAGACTGAACAAGGCTGCTATGCGTCCCCTGGATGGCATCACCGTCGTTTCCCTCGAGCACGCCATTGCCGCGCCGTTCTGTACCCGGCAACTGGCGGACCTCGGCGCCCGGGTCATCAAGGTCGAGCGGCCCAAGGTGGGTGATTTCGCGCGCGGCTACGATGAGCGGGTGGATGGCCTGTCCTCGCATTTCGCCTGGACCAACCGTTCCAAGGAAAGCCTGGCGCTGGACCTCAAGCACAGCGAGGCCCCGGCCATCCTGGGCAAGCTCCTCGGCCAGGCCGATGTGCTGGTGCAGAACCTGGCGCCGGGCGCGGCGGACCGGCTCGGCCTTTCCTATGCGGCGCTGTCGCAGCGCTATCCCGCCATGGTCGTCTGCGATATTTCAGGCTATGGCAGCGATGGCCCCTACCGGGACAAGAAGGCCTATGACCTGCTGATCCAGGCGGAATCCGGCTTCGTCTCGATCACCGGCACCCCCGATAGCCCCGTCAAGGCTGGCTGCTCCATTGCCGATATCGCGGCTGGCATGTATGCCTACTCCAACATCCTGGCGGCGCTGCTGCAGCGCGGCAGGAGCGCAAAGGGCGCGCATATCGACGTGTCGATGCTGGAGAGCATGGTCGAGTGGATGGGCTATCCGCTTTACTACGCGTTCGATGGCGCCACGCCACCGCCGCGGGCCGGCGCCTCTCACGCCACCATCTTCCCGTATGGCCCGTTTGTCGCCGGCGACGGCAAGACCATCATCCTGGGCCTGCAGAACGAGCGCGAGTGGGATGCCTTTTGCCGCGTCGTGCTGGAGCGGCCGGAACTGACAACCGACGAACGCTTTGTCTCCAACTCCCTGCGCACCCAGAGCCGCGCGGCGCTCACCGACATCATCACGACGGTGTTCTCCGCCCTGACCATCGAGGCGGTGATCGAGCGGCTTGAGCGCGCCCAGATCGCCAATGCCCGCATGAACGACATGCGCGACGTCTGGAACCATCCGCAGCTCAAGGCGCGCGAGCGCTGGACGTCCGTGCCGTCGCCCGTGGGCATCATTCCGGCGCTGCTGCCGCCCGGCACGCCACAGTCGTTCGCGCCGCGGATGGACGCGATTCCCGCGCTCGGCCAGCATAGCAAGAGCATCCTGCTCGAACTTGGCTACACCGCGGACGACGTGGTTCGGCTCAGTGCCGAAGGCGCGATCTGACCCTATGCCTTCCATCCCGGATAAAGATCCCATGGCCGCCGCCGCTATCGCCCGTTCCTATCTCTTCGTGCCCGCCAATCGTCCCGAGCGTTTCGCCAAGGCCAACGCCTCGGGCGCGGACGCGGTCATTCTCGACCTCGAGGACGCGGTGTCCGACGAGGACAAGTGCCGGGCTAGGGGGCTGCTGGAGGCGTACCTGGCCGACGGCGGCTGCGCCATGGTGCGGATCAACGCCACGCAGACCGAATGGTTTGAGGATGACGTGCGCCTTTGCCGCGAGAAAGGCGTGACGGGCATCGTGCTGCCGAAGGCGGAAAGCGCGGCGGACGTCGCGCTGGTGACCAGGCACCTTCGGCCCGGCGTGCAGGTGCTCCCGCTCATCGAGACCGCCAGGGGCATGGCCAACGTCAAGGAGGTGGCCGGTGCACCGGGCGTCGACCGCCTGATTTTCGGGACCGTGGATTTTCGCACCGAGCTGGGCATCGAGGGCGACGACCAGGAGCTGCTGTTTTTCCGCTCCATGCTCGTCCTCGTGTCGCGGGTCGCGGGCATTGCGCCGCCGGTGGACGGGGTGACGGTTGCGCTCTCCGATGCCGAGGCGCTGCGCAACGCTGCCGAACGCGGGCGGCGCCTGGGCTTCGGGGCAAAGCTCTGCATTCACCCTGCTCAGGTGGGCGAGGTCAACGCCGCCTACCGGCCAACCGAAGCGCAGCTTGCCTGGGCCACGCGAGTGGTCGAGCAGGCAAGGTCAGGCCCGGGCGCATTCCAGCTCGACGGCGAGATGATCGATGCGCCTGTCATTGCACGCGCTATGAGCCTGCTCGAGCGCGCGGGCCGGGCGCCGGCCTGATCCGCATCAACGACTGACCATGACCAGAACATAACCACAGAGAGATTGATGGACACTGCCAACCTGAAGGCGTGGATCGGTAAGTCAACCGAGTCCCAGGACGACATCACCGCGTTTCCCGTCAAGGCGCTTAGCGCGACCCTGGACCGCGAAGACGCGGCGCCCGTGCACGGCGATGCCTTGCCCCCGCTCTGGCACTGGCTCTACTTCTTGCCGCTGCACCGGCAGTCCGAGCTGGGCATCGACGGCCACGCCAATCGGGGCGGGTTCCTGCCGCCCGTGCCGCTACCGCGCCGCATGTGGGCCGGCGGGCGCCTGCGTTTTCACCAGCCGCTGCGCCTGGGCGATGCTGTGTCGAAAACTTCCACCATCCTGGATGTAAGCGCCAAGGCGGGCCGCACCGGCTCGCTGGCCTTTGTGACCGTGGAGCATCGGTACTCGGGGCCGCAGGGCCTTGCGGTGACGGAGGAGCACGACATCGTCTACCGCGAGGAAGCCATCCCGGGCGCGGCCGCGCCGGACCCGATCGCCGCGCGCACGGACGAGGACTGGTCCCGCGAAATCGTGCCCGACCCGGTGCTGCTGTTCCGCTTTTCCGCGCTGACCTTCAATGGCCACCGGATCCACTACGACCACGACTACGTGACCACGGTCGAGCACTACCCGGACCTGATCGTCCACGGCCCGTTGCTGGCCGTGCTGCTCCTTGACCTGGTACGCAGGAACCTGCCGGACGCCACCGTCAGCAGTTTTTCCTTCAAGGGCGTGCGGCCGACCCATGTGCCCCAGCGTTTCCAGGCCTGCGGCAAGCTGAGCGAGGACGGCAAGACGGTCGCGCTGTGGATTCGCCAGGCGAGCGGCGCTCTCGCCATGACCGCCACCGCTGAGCTTGGCTAAGCCAGGCACCTCCAGATCCAGCCGAACCAGGCAAAGACGAACACTCACGGAGACATCTCGTGCTGAACAAAGTCGATGAACACCAGGAAATCCGCGAAGCCATCCGCGACTTGTGCGGGCAGTTCTCGTCGGAGTATTTCCGCAAGATCGACGAGGCCCGGGGCTATCCCGAGGCATTCGTCAATGCGCTGACCGCCGCTGGCTGGCTGGCGGCCCTGATCCCCGAGGAATACGGCGGCTCGGGGCTGAGCCTCACGCAAGCCTCGGTCATCATGGAAGAGATCAACCGTGCCGGCGGCAATTCGGGCGCCTGCCACGGCCAGATGTACAACATGGGCACGCTGCTGCGCCATGGCTCAGGGCAGCAGAAGCGCGAGTACCTGCCGAAGATCGCGAGCGGCGCGCTGCGCCTGCAATCCATGGCGGTCACCGAGCCGAGCACCGGGACGGATACCACCAAGATCAAGACCACCGCCGTGCGCAAGGGCGACAAGTATGTCGTCAACGGGCAGAAGGTCTGGATCTCGCGCGTGCAGCACTCGGATCTCATGATCCTGCTGGCGCGGACCACGCCGCTGGCGGAGTGCAAGAAGAAGTCGGAAGGCATGTCCATCTTCCTCGTCGACCTGCGCGAAGCGATCGGCAAGGGCCTGACGGTGCAGCCGATCCTCAACATGGTCAATCACGAGACCAACGAGCTCTTCTTCGACAACCTGGAGATCCCGGCGGAGAACCTGATCGGCGAGGAGGGCAAGGGCTTCAAGTACATCCTGGATGGCCTGAACGCCGAGCGCACGCTGATTGCCGCGGAGTGCGTCGGCGACGGCTACTGGTTTATCGACAAGGTGACCAGCTACGTCAACGAGCGCATTGTGTTCGGCCGGCCCATCGGCCAGAACCAGGGCGTGCAGTTCCCCATCGCAAGGGCGTTCGTCAACGTGGAGGCGGCGAGCCTGATGCGCTTCAAGGCTGCCAGGCTGTTCGACGAGCACCAGCCCTGCGGCGCCGAAGCCAACATGGCCAAGCTGCTGGCCGCGGATGCCTCCTGGGAGGCCGCCAACGCCTGCCTGCAGTATCACGGCGGGTTTGGCTTTGCCGCGGAATACGACGTGGAGCGCAAGTTCCGCGAAACCCGCCTGTACCAGGTCGCGCCGATCTCGACCAACCTGATCCTGTCCTATGTCGGGGAGCACATCCTTGGCATGCCGAGGTCGTTTTGACGCTTCGTTGGGAGGGTTGGATGGCAGCGTAGCGCCGGTGCCTGGCGCCACGCCGCGCAGCGCTCAGCCGCTCAGCCGCTCAGCCGCTCAGCCACTCAGTGATATGCAGAACCGCTGGATCGCCTGGCATGCCTGGCGCAGCGACTCGGTGTCCAGCGCGTAGGCAAGGCGGATGTAGGGCGCAAGGCCGAAGGCGCTGCCGTGCACGACGGCCACGTTGGCCTCGTCCAGCAGCGCAAGCGCAACGTCCTCGTCCGTGCTCAGCAACGTGCCGGCGGGCGTGCGCCGGCCGAGCAGGCCTGCGCAGGAGGCGAATGCATAGAACGCCCCGCCGGGTACCGCGCAGGCCATCCCCGGTGTTTCGTTGAGCAGCCGGACCATCAGGTTGCGCCGCGCCTCGAATATCCGCCGCGTGTCGGCGACGAACGCCTGCGGCCCGCTGAGCGCTGCCAGCGCGGCGTGCTGGGAGATGGCGCTGGCGCCGGAGGTTTGCTGGCCCTGGAGCTTTTCCATGGCCTCAAGCAGCCAGCGCGGGCCAGTGCCAAAGCCGATGCGCCAGCCGGTCATGGCGTAGGCCTTGGATACGCCGTTCATCGTCAGCGTGCGCGCCGCCAGGCGTGGCTCGACCGCGGCGATGGTATGGAAGCGCTCGCCGTCAAATGTCAGGTGCTCGTAAATGTCATCCGACAGGATCAGCACATGCGGGTGCGCCAGCAGCACCTTGGCAAGCGCCGCCAGCTCGCCGTGCGTGTAGACCGCGCCTGTGGGATTGGAGGGCGAATTCAGGATAAGCCAGCGTGTCGCCGGGCCGATCGCCGCGGCGAGGACGGCCGGCGTCAGCTTGAACCCGACGTCCGCATCGCACGGCACCACCACGGCATGCGCCCCGCACAGCTGGACCATCTCCGGGTAGCTGACCCAGTAAGGCGCGGGCACAATGACCTCGTCGCCCTCGTTCAGGGTGGCCGCCAGGGCGTTGTAGATCACCTGCTTGCCGCCGCTGCAGACGATGGTGTCCTGCCAGGCCACGTCGAGCCCGTTCTCGCGCCTGAACTTGGCGGCAACGGCTTCGCGCAGGGCGCGCAGGCCAGCGACTTGCGTGTACCGGGTGTGGCCCTGGCGAATCGCGTCGACCGCGGCGTCGCAGACATGCACGGGGGTATCGAAGTCCGGCTCGCCCGCGCTGAGCGAAATCACCTTCGCGCCGGATGCGCGTTTTGCCGCCACGCGGTCCATCATCCGGTAAGTGGCCGAGGGCAGGGCGCTGGCCAGGTTCTCATTCAAGCGTTGTACATCGGTTGTCATCAGGCCTTCCTCTGCAGCGTGTGGTAGCCCAATGCCGCGCGGGCTTCCCCGAGGGTTTTCCCATTGGCGATGTGCTCGCGGATCCGCGCTTCCACGGACTCGATCTGGCGTGCCAGTTCGGCAACCTCGCGAGCCCGGTCGCGCGGGACGACGACCACCCCGTTGGCGTCCGCCACGACGATGTCGCGGGCGCAGACGCGCGCCGTGCCGATGGAGACCGGCGCATTGATCGCTTCGACCTGGACACGGTCCTTGCCGGTGCGCATGAACCGGCCCCGCGTGAACAACGGATAGCCGTCGCCGAGCGCCTTGGCCACATCCCGGCACACACCGTCGATGACGGTAGCCGCGATGCCGCGCGCGCCGGCGTACTGGGTCATGATGTCGCCCCAGACCGTGTAGTCGGTGCGGCCGTCGTTGTCGATCACCACCACGTCGCCTTCGGCCACGTCATCGATGAAGTCGCCGACCGTGCCCGGCGGCGTGCTGGCGGACACGTATCTGACGGTGTAGGCCGGCCCGACCACGACTTGGGCGTAGTTGTCCAGCGGCGCAATGCCAAGGCACTGGCCGGGCAGGCCCAGCTTGTCCATGGCGTCGGACACACCCGGTGTATCCAGGCCTGCGAACAAGGCCGATAGTTCTTTGTCTGCTGCGTTCATTGGGTATTTCCACTGTGGATGGCGTCGAATTCCTTGTCATGCATGACTTCAGCGACCGAGCGTCCGGCGCGCACGGCCTTGACCATCGAGTCCTGGCGACGTGCAATGCGCTCGCCAAGCGCCACGATGTCTTCGATGCGCTCGGCCGCCACGAACACCGTGCCGCAGCGATCGGCTAGCACGTAGTCATCCTGATGAACAACCACGCCCGCAAAGTTGACAGGTTCTCCGGCACCCACCTGCACAACCCGGTTGCGCGCGCTGATCATGGTGACACCACGCCCGAACACGGGGTAGCCGATCGACTCGCTGCCTTCGATGTCGCGGCTCAGGCCGTCGATCACCGAGCCGCGCACCTGCCTGGCGGTGGCGGCATTGGCCAGGATGTCGCCCCAGCAGGAGACGCCATCGATGCCGCCTGCAATCACAAGCACACGGTCATCGGTGTGGATCGCGGCGACGACCGGGGTGATCAGGTGCACCGCCGGTTGGGCATCCGTCTTGTGGCCCAGCTGGATGGTGCTGGCCCGGCCAACGATCTTCGGGCAGTCCCAGAGCGGGCGAATGCCGAAGGTCGCGCCGGGGAGGCTGTAAAAATCGAGGGCATCCGACACCGTGTTGGTATCGAGTGCGGCGAGGCGGTCGAGCAAGGAGCGTGAGGTGGGGGAGGTCATTTCGAGCCTGCTAAGCGGGTTGCCAGGGGGTTACCAGCGGTTGCCAGGCTTGCACTTTCGGCGATGGAGATCAATCTGTAAATTCCGAATCCGGTAAGCTATCCATATGTAAAACCTATCAAGGAAGCCATGATCAATTTCCGGCTTGTCCGTCACCTCTGGGTGTTCCTGGCTGTCGCCGAGGAGCAGCATTTCGGGCGTGCCGCCAAACGGCTGGGCATGTCCCAGCCGCCCGTCACTGAGCAGATCCAGATACTGGAGCAGGCACTCAAGGTGAAGCTCTTCGAGCGCTCAAGGCGAGGCGCGCAGCTCACGCCGGTTGGCGCGGCGCTGCTGCCGGCGGTGCAAAAGCTCGCGGAGCAGCTGGAGCGGCTCGACGTGGCGGTGCGCGAAGCCGTGCATGGGCAGACCGGGCTCCTGACGATCGGCGCGATCTCGTCCGCGATGCTCGATACGCTGCCTGCGCTGATCGACCATCTCAAGGCCGCGTACCCGCAGCTGACCATTTCCGTGACGGAGATCGATAGCGTCGACGCCGTGCCCGCGCTGGAGCGCGGTGATGTCGATCTGGCCTTCGCGCGCCTGGAAGGGGAGCTGGGCCCGTCGATCCAGTCCATTGCTCTCAAGCAGGACCGGCTGGCGGTCGCGCTGCCGCGGTCGCACGCCCTGGCCGAGGTGCCACGTGTCAGGCTGGCGGCGCTGGCAGATGAGGAGTTCGTGATGTTTGCCCGGCAGGTCAGCCCGGTCTACTACGACAGTCTCATCGCGACCTGCCGCACTGCGGGCTTCTCGCCGCGGGTGCTGCACCAGGTGCGCACGGTGTCTTCGCAGATCGCCTTCGTCGGGTGCGGGCAGGGCATCGCGCTCGTTCCCGCCTCCTTGAAGAAGGCCGCGCCGGACAATGTCGTGGTCCGGCCGCTGAAGGAGCCCGTGAACGTGGTGACCACCGCGATGGCGTGGTCCACCACGCGGGAAAACCCGATGGTGGCTAACGTCGTCGCTGCGCTTTCGGCCGGGAAAGCAACGGCGCGGTTGCGCAAGGCCAGGGCTTGAGCGGGCGCTTCGGCGCGTGGCGTGTGACATCGCGCGCAACCTGTCCATCCCGGCGTGGCCGGTGGGCCGCGATGGACCGTCGATGGGGCCGGAAATGATTGATTAGAACAATCGACGGCATGGCAAGTAGAGTTGTCCGGCATGATGGCGCCGTGAGGCGCCGCAGTGCCAGTGCACACATAACAACGGAGACCACGCCATGTTCCATCGCCTTGCCGCCCCGCTGCGGGCCGCAACCCTTGTGCTCCTGCTCTGCGCGCCGGGACTCGCTGCGCACGCCCAGGAGCGCTATCCGGCCAAGCCGGTGCGCTTCGTCAACTCATTCCCGCCGGGCGGCCCGTCAGACCTGCTCGCCCGCTCGGTGGCCGAGGTGCTGCAGGGCGAGCTCAAGCAGGCCTTTGTGGTAGAGAACAAGCCTGGGGCGGGCGGCAACCTGGGCGCGGGCGCGGTGGCCAAGAGCCCTGCCGATGGCTACGCGGTGCTGTTCGGCATCGATACCACCTTTACCGTCAATCCGCATATCTACAGCGCCATGCCGTTCCGGCCCGGCGAGCTCAAGCCCTTGATGATACTGGCCAGTTCGGGTTTGCTGGTAGGCACGTCGCCGTCGTCCGGCATCGCTTCCTTGCCGGACCTGGTCAAGCAGGCCAAGGCAAAGCGCCTGAACTTCAGCTCCGGCGGCAGCGGCAGCCCGGGCCACCTGGCCATCGAGGAGTTCCAGCGCGCCACCGGCCTCAAGCTGAACCATGTGCCTTACAAGGGCAGCACGCCGGCGGTGACCGCCGTGGTGGGCAGCGAAGTGGATGGCGGCTTCCTGGCCACGCCCAGCATGCTGCCCTTCGTCAAGGCGGGCAAGGTGACGGCGCTGGCGGTGACCAGCCACCAGCGCTCGCGGCTGGCGCCGGGCATTGCTACCGTGGCCGAGCTTGGCATGAAGGAACTGGAGCATGAGGTACTGTATGTGGCGATGGTGCCGGCGGCCACGCCGGAGCCGGTGGTGCGCGTGCTCGAGCGTGCCATCGCCGATGCGCTGGCGCGGCCCGATGTGCAGGCTCGCATGCAGGCGCTGGACCTGCAGCCCGAAGGCATCACCGGCGCGGCGGCCGCGCGGCGGTTGTCGGACCTGTCCGAGCGATATCGTCAACTCATTGTTGCCACCGGCATGAAAGTCGAATGAAACCGAACCTGATCTATATCGTCGCCGACGATCTCGGCTACGCGGACCTGGGCTGCTATGGCGGGCGCGAGCCGGTCTCTCCGGTACTCGACAGCCTGGCCGCCAACGGCCTGATGCTGACGCAGGGCTATGCCAACTCGCCGGTGTGCTCTCCCACGCGCTTTGCATTGATGACGGCGCGCTACCAGTACCGGCTGCGCGGCGCGGCCGAGGAGCCGATCAACAGCAAAAGCCGGGGCAGCAACACGCTGGGCCTGCCGCCGGCGCATCCCACCTTGCCCTCGCTGCTGCAGGCGCAGGGCTACCGCACGGCGCTGATCGGCAAATGGCACCTGGGCTTTGCGCCAGCGTTCGGGCCGCTGCTGTCGGGCTATCAGGCATTTTTTGGCCCCATGGCGGGCGGTGTCGATTACTTCACGCATTGTGATTCCAGCGGCCGTCACGATCTGTGGCACAACGACGCGCAGCACCAGGAACCCGGCTACCTGACCGATCTGCTGTCGCGGCGCGCGGTAGATTACGTGACGCGCATGAGCGGGGAGGGCGCGCCGTTTTTCCTGAGCCTGCATTACACCGCGCCGCACTGGCCGTGGGAAACCCGCGACGACGCCGCGCTGGCGCCGCAGGTCAGCAACAACCTGTTCCATCTCGACGGCGGCAACATCCACACCTACCGGCGCATGATCGGCCACATGGACGAGGGCATCGGCTGGCTGGTGGACGCGCTGCGCCAGCTCGGCCAGCTCGACAACACGCTGATCGTCTTCACCAGCGACAACGGCGGCGAGCGCTTCTCGGACAACTGGCCGCTGGTGGGCGGCAAGATGGACCTGACCGAGGGCGGCATCCGTGTGCCATGGATCGCGCACTGGCCCGCGATGATCGCGCCGGGTGGCACCAGCGCACAGCACTGCATGACGATGGACTGGTCGGCCACGATGCTGGATGCGGCGGGCGTGCAGGCCGATCCCGGCTACCCGCTGGACGGCGTGTCGCTGATGCCGTTGCTGCGCGACGCGGCGCACCGCTTCCACCGCCCGCTGCACTGGCGCATGAACCACCGCGACCAGCGCGCGCTGCGCGACGGCGACTGGAAGTATCTGCAGGTGGACGGACACGAGTACCTGTTCGATCTCAGCCGCGATGAGCGCGAGCGCGCTAACCTGGCGAAGCGCGAGCCCCAGCGGCTGGCGGCGATGCGTGAGGCTTGGCTGGTATGGAATGCGGGCATGCCGCAGATTCCGGAGGATGCCACGGTCAGCCTGGGGTATTCGGCGGCGGATATGCCGCAGCGGTAACGACCCGGCCGCGGCTCCGATCCGCACCTTGGTGTATCGTTGAAGATTGCGCGAAACGCGGGAATCTCCAACGGGAATACATCGAATGCTGACGATCTGGGGCCGTGCGAATTCGGTCAATGTGCAAAAGGTACTGTGGGGTTGCGAAGAACTTGGCTTGCCGTTCCGGCGGATCGACGCCGGCATGCAGTTCGGCGGCAACAACGAGCCCGACTATCTCGCCATGAATCCCAACGGGCGCGTCCCGACCATCATCGATGGCGATTTTGTGCTGTGGGAGTCGAATTCCATTCTGCGCTACCTCGCCATGGAGTACGGCAAGTCAGGTGCGCTGTACCCGGCCGGGCCTAAGGTGCGCGCCAGCGTGGACCGCTGGCTGGACTGGGCGCTGTCGACCTTGCAGCCGGCGGAACGGCCGGTCTTCTGGGGTTTCGTGCGCACGCCCGCCGCCGAACGCGACGTGGCTCGCCTGACGGCCGAAGCCGGCGTGGTGGCCGGGCTGTGGCGCTTGCTCGACCAGCACCTGGAAGGCCGCGACTATATGGAAGGCGGCGGCTTCACGCTGGCCGACCTGGTGCTGGGCGCCTACGCACGCCGCTGGTTCGGCCTGGACGCCCAGATCGATCGTCCCGCGCTGCCCAATCTCGAACGCTGGTATGCGCACGTGGGCGAGCGCGCCGGCTTCCGCCAATACGTTGCGGCGCCCTTGAGCTGAGCCTGGATCCCCTCATCACGAACCGATCGCGAACCGATTTCCATGACTATCACCCTGCACACCTGGAATACGCCGAACGGACGCAAGATCAGCGTCGCGCTCGAGGAAATGGCGCTGCCTTATGCCGTCAAGACGGTGAACATCACCAAGGGCGAGCAGCATCAGCCGGATTTCCTGCGCATCAGCCCCAACAACCGGATCCCGGCCATCGTCGATGCGGATGGCCCCGATGGACAGCCGATCAGCGTCTTCGAATCCGGCGCGATCCTGCTTTACCTGGCCGAGAAGACCGGCAAGTTCCTGCCTGCGAGCTTGCGTGACCGTGTGCCGGTGCTGGAGTGGCTGATGTGGCAGATGGGCGGCTTTGGGCCCATGCCGGGCCAGGTACATCACTTCCGCACGGTTGAGGCGGAGGTCGACCGGCACTATGGGCTCAAGCGCTATTCGGAAGAAACGCGGCGCCTTTACGGCGTGCTGGACCGGCGGCTGGCGGAGGTGGAGTACGTGGCCGGCGACCTGTCCGTGGCGGATTTCGCGATCCTGGGCTGGGCCTGGCGCCACGAGCGCCATCAGGTCTCGCTGGAGCAGTTTCCGAATGTCGGGCGCTGGTACGACGCCCTGTTTGCGCGTCCCGGCGTGCAGCGCGGCTTTGCGGTCAAGCTGGATGACCTGGCTTGACGCCGGCAAATCCGTACAAGCTCCATACAATCGCCACACCGCCTTCGCACTACCTTCGCACAAACCGGACGCCCATTTGACATGGGTCAAGAACCCGAATGGTGCCGCCCGCTAATATGATTTCCGTCATGGAGATGCGGGGGCGCTCTTCATGACTTGTCTACCCGTTTCCAGAATACGGAAACTTGGCCCGCGCCACGCAAGTGGGGCGGGCTTTTTTCTTGTCGCTTGTCCGCCCGGCGCTATCGGTTCCTATCGGCCCGGCTCATCCGGTTGTGCGCAGCGGCCAGCGCGTGGCAACTGCTAATATGCAAGACGGTCCCCGCAGACGGGCCAGCGACCCGCAGGTATATCCGGAGGACTCGAATGCCTCAGACAGAAGCCCCTTCGCCGCATGACGCCGCCGTGCAAGACCGCGTGTTCCAGGAAGGCCGCCTCTCGCTTGGCCTGACCTTGCCGATGCTGCAATCCGGTCAGGTCGTCGCGGACTTCCGCGAGCAGGTGGCGCTGGCCAAGCTCGCCGACGCGCTCGGATTCCGCGCGCTGTGGGTGCGCGACGTGCCGCTGAACAGCGTCGGCTACCCGGACCCGGTCGGGCATCTCGATCCCTGGGTGTTCCTTGGCGCGCTGGCCAGCCAGACCGAGCGCATCGCGCTGGTGAGCGGCGCTATCGTGCTGACGCTGCGGCATCCGTTGCATGTCGCCAAAGGGGCGATTTCAGTCAGCGCGTTGTCGCAGGGCCGCTTCGTGCTCGGCCTGGGCTCTGGCGACCGTCCTGCCGAGTACGCTGCGTTTGGGCAGGCTACGGCCGCACGGCGCGATTTGTACCTGCGTCACTGGGAGACGGTGGCGGCGGCGGTGGGAGAGCCTTCGCGGGTGATCCCGGATCAGTTCCATGACGACACGCCCGAGTTTTTCGTGCTCCCCAAGCTCCCCGCGCCCATTCCCTTGCTGGCCGTGGGCTCGGGCGGGCAGAGCGTCGACTGGATCGCGCGCCATTCCATCGGCTGGATGACCTATCACCGCGAGCCTGCGGTGCAGCGGGAGCGCTATCGCATGTGGCGCGCGGCGGTTGAGCGTGCCGCGCCCGGGCAGTTCCGCGCCTTTGGCGTGGCGATGCAACTGGACCTGAGCGCCGATGCCGGCGAGCCGCCTACCGCAATCTCGCTTGGCTATCGCACCGGGCGAAATGGGCTGAGGGAGTTGCTGCGGGACATGCGCGGCAGCGGCACGCATCATGTTTCGCTCAACCTGCAGGCATCCGAACGTGCGCCGCGAGAGGTGATTGAAGAATTGGCCGTCGAGGTCCTGCCGGCATTTCACGCGGACTAGTTTTTTCTCTTCGCTAAGCGATGTCGCGGCGCAGTGCCGCTTCCACGAACGCGACAAAAGCCTTGACCTTCGCGCTGGCCATGCGGCCGGTCGGAAATACCGCCCAGAGGTCGACCGGTGCCAGCGTCCATTCGGCGAGCACCTGTCTGACTTCGCCGCTGGCCAGTTCCGGCGCGAACATCCATTCGGAGCCGATCGCCACACCGATATCCGCGAGCACCGCGGCGCGCACGCCCTCGGCGGCCGTGACCCGCAAGCGGCCGGACACCCCGACGGATACCTCGGCGCCGTCCCGGCGAAATGCCCAGGCATCGCCGCCGCCCTCACGGTCGTAGACGATGGCCTCATGCGCGAGCAAGTCGGCGGGCACCTTTGGCTCGCCGGCAGCGGCAAAGTAGCGCGGCGTGCCGACCACGACCCGCCGGCTCTGCGCGATCTTCCTGGCGGTCATGGCCGAATCTCGCAGCGCGCCCATGCGCAGAGCGACATCCACTCCATGCTCAAGCAGGTCGATATTGCCATCCTCCAGCAGCACGTCCACCACCAGTTGCGGATGCTCGGCCAGGAAGGCTTTGAGGTGCGGGACGATATGCAGCCGCGCGAAGGTGACGGCCGCGGTCACGCGCAGGCGGCCGGAGAGACTGGTGCCCGAGCCCCTGGCCGCATGCTCCGCCGCATCCGCTTGCTCGATCGCGCGCTTGGCGTGTTCGTAGAAATTCTTTCCTGCTTCGGTCGGCGACAGGCCGCGGGTGGACCGCACGAGCAGCCGCACGCCGAGCTGTTCTTCCAGTTGTGCGACCGACTTCGATACGGAGGGCTGCCCGACCTTCAGCAGCCGCGCGGCGCCCGAGAAAGAGCCTGCCTCGACGACGGCAACCAGTGTTTCCATGGCAGTCATCCTGTCCACGATGCGCTTCCTCTCATTGGATTGCCGCCGGGTTATGCCCAGAAAGAATGAATCATATTCCCGCGGCTCGCCTACCGCCGTGAAGCGGCTTGACCGAACATGATTCCAGCGACGTGCACCTTCGCATCGAGCAGCTTACTTGGATCAGATGGAGTAGTCATCATGTCACTGCAGCAAAAACTCGACGCCTTCAAGGCGGACTTCAAGGCCGGCAAGGCACCGTATTTCGCACCGCCGGAAATCCATCCCATCATGGAGCGGGCCACCGCTCAACTGATTGCCTCGGGACAAGCAAGCCGCGCGCTGAAGGCGGGGGACAAGGCGCCCGTCTTCACGCTGACGGACCCGGAGGGCGCACCGGTTCCCTCGGAGGAACTACTGGCGCAAGGGCCTCTCATCGTCAGCTTCTACCGCGGGGTGTGGTGCCCGTATTGCAATATGGAACTGCAGGCGCTGGAGGAGGCCGTGCCGGCGTTCAGGGAAGCCGGCGCCAGCGTGGTGGCCATTTCGCCGCAGAACGCGGTCAATAGCCGCAAGTCCGTGCGCACCAACAAGCTCAGCTTTCCCATCCTCAGCGACACGCATAACGACGTGGCTGCCGCGTTTGGCCTGCGCTTCGCACTGCCGGACTATCTGGTGGATCTGTACAAGCAACTGAAGAACGACTTGCCCGCCTTCAATGGCGACGCGAGCTGGACGCTGCCGATGCCGGCGCGCTACGTGATCGGGCAGGATGGGACCATCCTGTATGCCGAGGTCAATCCTGACTACACGCACCGGCCGGAGCCTTCCGAGATGTTGCCGGCGCTGCGCCACGCCAAGGGCGGCAGGCAAGGGCAGCACCATCCTGTGTCGGTGTGATGGGTGAGCAAGACCGGCGGAATTGTACCGCCGGCTAGCCACGGCGGCCCAGGGAGTGCGCGGCAGGTGTGGCTGCGTCCCCTGGTGCCGCAAGGAGAGCACCGCTGGCCCTGGGCTCCAGGTTGCGGCAGGAACCTAGTCCGGCTGGCGCTTCTTCAACAGGTAGCGCTGTGTGCCTTCCATCACGAGCATCGCGGACTGGTTATGCACCGTGGAACGCATCGTCAGCACGCCGGTGCTCCGGTTCGGCGCGAGTTCGCTGACTTCCAGCGTGCTGTAGAGGGTATCGCCGGCAAAGACGGGATGCAGGAAGCGGCTGCTCTGGTCGATGAACCCCTTCAACGATTCCTCGACCATATGTGGAAAGAGCCCGGCGCCGGCGGCCGTCTGGATCACGACCTGGAAGCCATGGGCGAGCAGTTGCGGCATGCCGTGCGCGCGGCAGTATTCCACGTCGTAGTGCACGGGATGGTTATCGCCGCTGGCGAGTTGAAACGCGGCAAACATGGCATCGGTCATGGTGCGGGATGGCAGTACGAAGCGCTCCCCGACGGTGAAATCCTCGAAATACCGCTGTGCGCACATGCGGTGCTGGCTGGGGTCGAATGCGCTTGCAAAGTCGGGTCGGGTCATGCTTCACGGCTCCTTGATATCGGCCGCCTGCGCGACGGTCCGCCATTTGGCGATCTCACTGCCCACGTGCGCGGCGAGTGCCTGCGGCGTCGGATCGGACTCGAGAACCAGGCCCATCTCGAAGGCTCGCTTCTTGAGGCCGGGGTCGGCAAGCGCACGGCGCAACGCACCATTGAGCGTGGTGATCACCGCCGCCGGCGTTCCCGCGGGGACGAAGGCGCCATTCCACGTATAGGCTTCGTAGTCGGGTACCGCTTCGGCGATGGCCGGCGTGTCCGGTGTCTGTGCGAGGCGCGCTTGCATCGACGTGGCAATCAGCCGCACTGTTCCCGCGCGGACCTGCGCGAGTCCCGTCGGCGCGCTGTCGATCATGAAGCCGATCTGCCCGCCGATCAGGTCGGTCATGGCGGGCCCGGTGCCGCGATACGGGATGTGCGTGGTCTTCAGCGCGGCTTTGAGGTTCAGCAGCTCGGTCGCGACATGCGGTGCGCTGCCATTGCCGGCGGACCCATAGTTGATCTGCCCAGGATGCGCTTTGACGTACGCCAGGAATTCGGGGAGATTCCTGGCTGGGAAGTTCTTGTTCACCAGCAGGACCAGGGGCGCCTTGGCCGCCAGTCCGACAGGCGCGAAGTCCTGCGTGGTGCGGTAGGGCAGACGGGGCACGATACTCTCGTTGACAGCGTGCGCCACCGTCGTCAACAGGACCACATAGCCATCCGGCTTGGCCTTGGCCACATAGTCGGTGCCAACCACCGTGCCGGCGCCCGTGCGGTTCTCCACGATCATCGGCTCGCCCAGCTGCTTGCCCCATTGCTCAGCCAGCACGCGCGCAAAGGCATCGGTCGGTCCGCCGGCTGCATACGGCACCACGAGCCTCACGGCCTGGGCGGGCCATGCATCCTTCGCGCTGGCGCCACCGGGGTGCGCTGCGAGCAGCACAAGGATGGCGGGGGCGCTCCGGCGCAGGGTGTTCAGGAATCGCATGCGTTCACTCCGCTTCCGTTGAGGGCGATTGTTAAATGATTGTTGATGCCGGCACGCTCAGGCTTGCCAGGATGGCTTGCGCTTTTCCACGAACGCGGCGATACCTTCCTTTGCATCGTCCGTTGCCACCACATTGCCGAAGCTTTCCACCGCCGCGGCGACGCCGCGCCGGTAGTCGTTGTCATTGGCGCGCATGAAGGCCTTGCGTCCCATCTTGACGACGACCGGAGATTTCGCGCACAAGGTCTGGGCAAGCGCTCTAGCCTCGCGCATGACGTCCTGCTCGGGCACCACGCGGCTGACCAGTCCGAGGGACATGGCTTCGGCGGCGTCGAACGCGCGTCCGGTGAAAAGCAGGTCGAAGGCCCGGTGACGGCCAATCACACGCGGCAGGTGCGTGTAGTGGATGGCGGGCGTCAGCCCGACGTCGATCTCCGGATAGCCGAAGGTGGCCGTGTCGGCGGCGACGATCATGTCGCAGGAGATCGCGAGCGTCATGCCGCCGCCGCGGGCGGTGCCGTTCACGGCGGCAATGGATGGCTTGCCCAGGTTGAATTGCGCGTCGCACAGTTCGTTGTACAGCTTGTCGACCAGGCCATAGATCCGGGCCGGCTGCGCCCCGTGCAGCGCATCGAGGCGCAGCCCGGCGCAAAAGCGCCGGGGCAGGGCGCTGCCCAGGATGACGGCCCTGACCGAATCGTCCTGGGCCGCGCGTCGCAGCGCCGCCAGCACGTCGTCGATCATCGCCTCGTTCAAGGCATTGACCGGCGCGCTATCGAGGAGGATTTCCGCGACCCTGTCGCGCACTTCATATCTGACTGAATTGACTGAAGGCATGGTGACTCCTGATGTCATGCGGCCGTGCAAAGGCCGCCGGTTTTGCTGGCATCGGCGCTGGCAATCACGCCGCGCGCCTTGAATCGTTCAATGGACTCGGGCGTATAGCCCGCTTGCAACAGGATCTCGTCGGTGTGCTGGCCCAGCAAAGGCGGCGCGCGGTGCGCTTGCCGGCTGCCGCCGCGAAAGCGCACGGGCAAGCCCATATTCCTTATCTTGCCCAGCACCGGATGCTCAGACTCGGCGATCAGCGCGCGCTCGGCCACTTGAGGGTGCGCCAGCGCCTGGTCCAGCGTGTGGATCGGGGAGCAAGCCACGCCAGCCTTGCGCAATGCGTCGATCCAGTAGGCAACCGGCTGGGTCCGAATACGCGCCTGGACCATCTCGACGGTTTCGGTGAAGTGCGCGACACGGGCCGCATTGGTGGCGAACCGCGGTGCGTCGGCCACATCCTGCAACCCGGCGACCGGGCAGAAGCGCCGCCACTGCGCGTCGTTGCCGACGCCGATCATCACCGGCCCGTCGGCTGCGTCGAACACCTGGTAGGGCGCCATGGCCGGATGCGCGGTGCCCATGGCCCGCGGCACCTTGCCGCCGAGCCAATAGTTCTGGGCGAGATAGCCCATGAAACCCATCGCCGTATCCAGCAGGGACACCTCCAGGTGCATGCCGTGGCCGGTCTTCTGGCGCTCGATCAGTGCCGCCAGGATGCCACTGAACGCATGCATGCCGGTGCCCAGGTCCACCGGCGAAAAGCTGGCGCGCGCATGCTGGCCGCCGGCCTGGCCCATCGTGCTGATCATGCCGCTGAATGCCTGCAGCATGACGTCGTAGCCGGGTTCCTGGCCCAGCGGGCCCGTGCGTCCGTAGCCAGAGATCTCGCAGTAGATCAGGGCCGGGTTCAACGCGGACAGCGTGTCGTAGTCAACACCGAGCCTGGCGGCGGCGCCACTGCCGAAGCCTTGCAGCACGACGTCCGCCTTGGCCGCCAGCGTCTGGACGATCTGCCTGCCCTCGCTGGTCTTGAGGTCAACGGCGAGACTGCGCTTGTTGTGATTGACGGCGAGAAAGGTGGCGGACTGCCCGCGATCCTGCGGCAGCCAGGCACGCGTATCGTCGCCGCTGCCGAGCGGCTCGACCTTGATGACTTCGGCGCCAAGTTCGCCCAGATACTGTCCGCACAAGGGGCCGGCGAGCACTTTGCTCAAGTCGAGGACGCGAATGCCCTGCAATGCGATCATGGATGTGTCTCCAAAACAGATCAACGGCGGGATCAATGGCCGGATCGACGGCGGACGCCGCCCGGAGTCGCGGGCGCAGGTCCGGCGTCGTGTTGTGGCAATGGGATGCCGGGTGAGTCGGGGCGGCTACTCGGGTTTGATATCGATGGAGCGGGCCAGGGCCGTCCATCGGGCGGTATCGCGATTCACATAGGCCTGCACATCGGCGGGCGCCATGTGGAATGGCTCGGCTCCCCGCGCAATCAGCGCATGGCCGTAGCCTGGATCGCCCGCGCTTTGCGCCACGGCCTGGCGCAGTGTCTCGACGATGGCGGGCGGCGTCTTCGCGGAAGCCTGCAACGACAGCCAGAACTTCAGGTCCAGCGCCGGATAGCCGGCTTCCTGCAGCGTCGGCACATCCGGCAGCAGGGGCGAACGCGCAGCGGAAGTGATCGCCAGGGCCTTGAGCTTGCCACCCTGTATCTGGCCGATGGAGGTGGTCATGCTGTCGAAAAGGAAATCCACATTCCCGGCCATGACATCCGTGCTTGCCGGCGCGCTGCCCTTGTAGGGCACGGCCACCGCGGTGAAGCCCGCGGCCTTCTGCAGCAGCGCGCCATAGATATGCGGAGAGCTTCCCGCGCCGAAGGTGGCATAGGTGAGATTGTCCGGCCGTTGTTTGCCGACACGGACCAGTTCCGCCAGGGAGCTGACCCCCAGCTTGGTTGGATGCACCACCAGCACGTTCGGCACCGTCGCAACCACGCCGATGGCCACCAGGTCGCGTTGCGGGCGAAACCGCAAGTCGGGAAACAGCAGCGGGTTGACCGCATGCATGCCGACCGTGTTCAGCAGCAGCGTATAGCCATCGGCGTTGGCGTCGAGCACATTCTGCGTGCCGAGATTGCCGCCGGCGCCGGGCTTGTTCTCGATCACCACGGGCTGGCCGAGCCGGTTGCCCAGCGGTATGGCAATCAGGCGTGCCACGAAGTCGCCGGGGCCACCCGCCGCGAACGGGACGACAAGCTTGATTGGCCGCGACGGCCATTGCTCGGCGTGGAGCGACGAGGCGAGCAAGGATGCGGCTGCGCCCGTCAGGAAAGTACGGCGGCTGAGTCCCATTGAGTCTCCGTGGATTATCGGTCTTGGCATCCGCGTGCGTTGCGCGGCAGCTGGCATCACTATGGGCTTCGGTACCGCTATATGTCCAAGATAGATTTTTGATATGCGGTATATTTTCATGCTATACCCGGCTGGACCTTGCTGCCATCGTGCCGCCGCCCCGGCAGGCCCTGTGGTGTCACATGCGGAGACTTGCTTATGCCGATCGATGTACGTGGACTCAGATGCTTTCTGGCGGTGGTGTCGGCGGGATCGATCTCCCGGGCTGCGCAGAACATGCATCTCGCGCAACCGGCGCTGAGTCTCCAGATCAAGCACATCGAGCAGGATCTTGGCGTGGCCCTCTTCATGCGCAGCCACAAGGGTGTCGTCCTGACTGCCGCCGGGCTGAGATTCGAGAGCCACGCCAGGGATATCCTCAAGCGGCTCGACGTCGCCTGCGAGGACGTACGTGACCTGGTGACCGATCCCGCGGGCAGGGTCGCGATCGGCCTGCCGCAATCCATGGCAAAGATCCTGACCGTGCCGCTGGTGCGCGAGGCCATCCGGCGCTGGCCTAAGGTCCAGTTGCAGGTGGTGGAGCTCAGCACCGGGTACATCCCCGACCATCTGCTTAGCGGGCGCGTCGATATTGGCCTGACCTTCCAGGCGGACGCTGGCTCCGGCCTGCTGTTCGAGCACGTGGTCGACGAGGATCTTGTCTTGCTGGCGCCCCCGGGGCAGTTCGCCGATGCCCGCAAGCGCGGAGCCGATCTGGCGAAGACGGTGCGGTTCAAGGACCTGCATCGCTTCCCCATGATCCTGCCCGCCGGCGAGCATGGCCTGCGCGCGTTGATCGATGGGTATCTGCGCGCTCACCAGGTCGCGCTCTCGGTGCTGGCGGAGGTGAATGCCATACCGCAACTCATCAATCTCGCCGCGGCAGGCGTGGGGTGCACGATCCTCTCCTACGCATCGGTCTGCGAGGAGTTGCACAATGGCTTGCTGTCCGCGGCGCGGATCACCCATCCGAGCATGTCGCGCCCGGTCTATCTGTGCCGCTCCGCCACCATGCCACTGTCGATCGCGGTCTCTGCGGTGCTGGATCTGCTGATGGAAACGGTTCGCGCGCTGATCGCCGACGGACAGTGGCCGGCCCGCGTCAACAGCGCAGGCCGCTGACGGCAATGTCCAGGTGGTGAGCCGGGGCGGCCAGCGTCGATACAGGCTGGTGTGCTGGCCGCCCCGGGATGCCGCTGCGCTGAACTCAGGGCGCGGGCGTGGCCAGCGGCTTGCCCTTCTCGACAACGTACACGCCAATCAGCCGGGTCGGTGCCGTGCCGGAATTGTGGGCGTCATGCACAACGCCCGCGGGCACCACGAACGACTCGCCCGCCTTGATGAGGCGAGGTGGCTGCCCCTCGACCAGCAACTCGGCCTGTCCCTCGGCCACATAGCTGATCTCGTCTCCCGGGTGCGTATGCCGTCCGGCATAGATCCCTGGCGCCAGCTCCACGCGCGCCACTACCGCTTCGCGCCCCGGCACGGAAACGTCGGCCTTGCCGACCAGCGTGCGCGTGAGGCCGCTGTTCTGCGCCAGCACGGCGCCGGACGCGATCGACAGGCCGATGCCCGCCAGCACACCCAGAATCCGGATCTTCATCATCTGTCTTCTCCCGTTATGGTCTTCTTCTGCTGCGTTGGACTACAGAAGGCATGTCCCCTGGAAAGCGAAACACGCCGGTGACGCGTGGAACCGGGCTCAAGTGGGCAGGGCGGCTGCATGCCGCTCAATGTCGGACATGCTAGCAGCTGGCTCGTGAAATTGCCTCACCTGCGTGATATGTCGTTTGATGCACATTTTTTTGGTGGCCGGTGCCAGTGTCTTGCCTCTGCGAGCCGCGCTACCACCCCCTCCAGCATGTTCATATTTCCGTCGAATCTTATGCGGAAAACGTGCAAGGATCGGCGAAACCATTCGTTCCTTTCAGATAGGCCCCTCGGTAGTCTTCATCCCTGACGCAAGCCTTCCCACACAAGGAGGGCCATGAAACGCGGCGCGCACGCGCCATTTCACGACGAGAATACGGGAGCAAGACACATGATTCGCAAGCTGGCCATCGGACTCGCGGCACTGGCCGTCATCGGTTCCACCCAGACCGCCTGGGCCAACACCGCCCTCCTGAACGTTTCGTACGATCCCACGCGGGAGCTGTATGTGGACGTGAACGCCGCCTTCGCCAAGGCGTGGAAGGCCAAGGGCGGCGACACGCTGACCATCCGCCAGTCGCATGGCGGCTCGGGCAAGCAGGCGCGTTCGGTGATCGATGGGCTGGATGCGGATGTGGTCACGCTGGCGCTGGGCTATGACATCGACGCCATCGCCGAGAAGGGCTTGCTCAAGCCGGACTGGCAAAAGCGCCTGCCGCACAATGCGTCGCCCTATACCTCGACCATCGTGTTCCTGGTGCGCAAGGGCAACCCCAAGGGCATCAAGGACTGGAGCGACCTGGTCAAGCCGGGCGTGCAGGTGATCACGCCTAACCCGAAGACCTCGGGTGGCGCGCGCTGGAATTACCTGGCGGCCTGGGGCTACGCGCTGCGCCAGCCGGGCGGCAACGAGCAAAAGGCCAAGGAGTTCGTCGGCCAGTTGCTGAAGAACGTGCCGGTGCTGGATTCCGGCGCCCGCGGCGCCACCACCACCTTCGTCGAGCGCGGCCTGGGCGATGTGCTGATTGCCTGGGAAAACGAGGCCATCCTGGCGATCAAGGAACTGGGCCCGGACAAGTTCGACATCGTCGCGCCGTCGATCTCCATCCTGGCCGAGCCGCCGGTGGCGGTGGTGGACAAGGTGGTGGACAAGAAGGGCACGCGCAAGGTGGCCGAAGCCTACCTGCAGTTCCTTTACACCGACGAGGGCCAGGAAATCGCGGCCAAGAATTACTACCGCCCGATCTCGGAGAAGATTGCCGCCAAGTATGCGAGCAACTTCCCCAAGGTCAAGCTGTTCACCATCGATGAGGCCTTTGGCGGCTGGCAGAAAGCGCAGAAGGCGCACTTCGCCGACGGCGGCTCGTTCGACCAGGTCTACCAGCCTGGCAAGAAGTAAGACGTAGCCGCCGGCTTCCGTGCCGTATCCCCGCTTCCTACTCCTATTCCTATTTCGATGCCGATGCGAGCCAGCGCCCCGCCGCGCCCTGCCAAGCATGTACTGCTGGTGGCGCTAGTCACCGGCGCACTGGGCGCTGCCTTGCTGGTGATCGGCCTGGATGCGGCAGGCGAGGGCCGGACGGCCACGATCCACAAACAGAGCTGAAGAGGCACGGACATGCAGGTCTTCTGGTTTATCCCCACGCACGGCGACAGCCGCTACCTCGGCACCTCCGAAGGGGCGCGCGAGGTCAATATCGATTACCTGAAGCAGATCGCTACCGCGGCCGATACGCTTGGCTACGAAGGCGTGCTGATTCCTACCGGCCGCTCCTGCGAGGATCCGTGGGTGGTGGCCTCCACGCTGGCCGCGGTCACCTCCCGGCTGCGCTTCCTGGTGGCGGTGCGCCCGGGGCTGATGGCGCCCACGCTGGCCGCGCGCATGGCGGCGACATTCGACCGCCTCTCGGGCGGACGCCTGCTGGTGAACCTGGTGACGGGCGGCGATGTATCAGAGCTGGAGGGCGATGGCCTGTTCCTGGACCATGCCGAGCGCTATGAAGCTTCGGCCGAGTTCATCCGTATCTGGCGTGAGGTGTTGGCCGCCAGCCATGAAAGCGCCGAGCTCGACTATGAGGGCAAGCATCTCAAGGTCAAGGGCGCGAAGGTGTTGTTCCCGCCGCTGCAGCGTCCGCATCCGCCGGTGTACTTTGGTGGCTCCTCGGCCGCCGCGCACGAGCTCGCGGCCGAGCAGGTGGATACCTACCTGACCTGGGGCGAGCCGCCGGCGGAGGTCGCCAAGAAACTCGCCGACGTGCGCCAGCGCGCGGCGCGCCATGGGCGTAGCGTGAAGTTCGGCATCCGCCTGCACGTGATCGTGCGCGAGACCGAGGACGAGGCATGGGCCGCGGCCGACCGGTTGATCAGCAAGCTTGACGATGCGACGGTGGCGCGCGCACAGGCGGTGATCGGCAAGATGGATTCCGAAGGGCAGCGCCGCATGGCCGCGCTGCATGCCGGTGGCGGCGCACGCAGCCGCGCGGAGCTGGAGATCAGCCCCAACCTGTGGGCCGGCGTGGGCCTGGTGCGCAGCGGCGCGGGCACGGCACTGGTGGGCGACCCGCACATCGTGGCGGCGCGCATCAAGGAGTACGCAGCGCTGGGCATCGATACCTTCGTGCTGTCCGGCTACCCGCATCTGGAAGAAGCCTATCGCTTCGCCGAACTGGTCTTTCCGCTGCTGCCGCGCTCGGTGCGCGACAAGCTGCAGGGCAAGGTGCTGTCCGGCCCCTTCGGCGAAGTCATGGCAACCGGCATCGTGCCGCGCGCGGCGCGCGCTTAGGAGGCAACCATGTCCGCTCCCTTGACCCTGCCCGCGCGCAACCCTGACTGGCTGCGCCATGCCGCTCGCTCGGCCGCGCCCTGGATCGTGCCGGTGCTGCTGGTGGCGGCCTGGCAACTGGCCTCGCAGTTGGGCTGGCTGTCCAACCGCATCCTGCCGGCGCCGCTCGACGTGGTGAAGGCCGCCTGGGGCCTGTCCGTGACCGGCGAGCTGTGGCGCCACGTGTGGGTCAGTACCTGGCGCGCCGTGCTCGGCTTCACCATCGGCGGCGGCTTCGGGCTGGCGCTGGGCCTGCTGACGGGCACCTTCCGGCCGGCCGCGACCCTGCTCGACAGCACCTTGCAGATGGTGCGCAACATTCCGCCGCTGGCGCTGATCCCGCTGGTGATCCTGTGGTTCGGCATCGACGAGACCGCCAAGCTGTTCCTGGTTTCGCTGGGCGTGTTTTTCCCGATCTACCTGAACACCTACCACGGCATCCGCGCGGTCGACCCCGGGCTGATCGAGATGGCGAAGAGCTACGGCCTGTCGGGCTGGCGCCTTTACCGCGAGGTGATCCTGCCGGGCGCCTTGCCCAACATCCTGGTCGGCGTGCGTTTCTCGCTCGGCCTGATGTGGGTGATCCTGATCGTGGCCGAGACCATCTCGGCGCAGTCGGGCATCGGCTACATGACCATGAATGCGCGCGAGTTCCTGCAGACCGACGTAGTGCTGGTGGGCATCCTGCTCTACGCGCTGCTGGGCAAGCTGGCGGATCTGCTGTCACGCGGGCTGGAGCGGTTCTGGCTGCGCTGGCACCCCGGCTACCAGGCGCACTGAGCGCCGCCGGCCAAGGAGAACCCGATATGCAAAGCAACCTGATCGAGCAAGCCGCGCTGGCCGATGTGCCTGCCAGCCAGGATGGCAAAGGCCTCGCGCTGCGCGTGCAGCAGGTGGTGAAGCGCTACGGCGGGCGCGAGGTGCTGCACGGCATCGACCTGCAGGCCGCGCCCGGCGAGTTCCTGGCCATCGTGGGCCGCAGCGGTTGCGGCAAGAGCACCTTGCTGCGGCTGGTGGGCGGCCTGGAAGACAGTGACGGCGGTGGCGTGACGCTGGACGGCGCACCTGGCAACAGGCAGCGCGAGGCGGTCCGGGTGATGTTCCAGGACGCTCGCCTGCTGCCGTGGAAGACGGTACTGGACAACGTGGCGCTGGGGCTGCCGCGCGCGCGGCTGGCCGATGCGGCCAGGGTACTGGGCCAGGTTGGCCTGGCCGAGCGAGCGGGCGAGTGGCCGGCGCGCCTGTCGGGCGGGCAGCGCCAGCGTGTGGCACTGGCGCGCGCGCTGGTGCATCACCCGCGCTTGCTGCTGCTGGACGAGCCGCTGGGCGCGCTGGATGCGCTGACCCGCATCGAGATGCAGGGCTTGATCGAAGCCTTGTGGCAGCGCCTGGGCTTCACGGCGCTGCTGGTCACCCACGATGTATCGGAAGCGGTAGCACTGGCCGACCGCGTGGTGCTGATCGAAGACGGCCGCATCGCGCTGGACCAGAGGGTGGCGCTGCCGCGTCCGCGCCAGCGCGGCTCGGCGGCGTTCGCGCAACTGGAGGACGCGGTGCTGCGCCGGGTGATGCGGCGTGAGGGCACGCCGGCTGTCGATGAGAGCCAGCACGGGCAAGCATTGTTGCCTGCAGTGGACTGGTCGGTGGCGCGCACGTTCGATTCAGTGCGCTGGGCGATCTAGGGTGCAAGCAGCGGCGCAGGCAGCAATGCGGGCAGCCCGCCAAGGAAGCAGCAAACAAGCATGAAACAACGGACGCGCGGCCAGCCTCGAGCGATGCCGGCGCAACCCGCGCAAGCGGTGGCAGCTCATGGGTGAGCGGGCAACGTCACTCACCCGCGCGGGGCCATCCGCTGAACCCAGGTTTTACGCATTTCTCATTTTCACTCACGCAAAGGAACTTCTATCATGAGCATTCAGGCAATCAACGTACGTAACCAGTTCCGCGGCAAGGTTGCCGCCATCATCGAAGGCCCTGTGGTCTCGGAGGTCGACGTCGAGACGCCGGCCGGCATCGTCACCTCGGTCATCACCACCCGCTCGGTCAAGGACCTCGGCCTTACCATCGGCAGCGAAGTCGTTGCCCTGGTCAAGGCTACCGAGGTATCCCTGGCCAAGCTTTGAAGCCTCGCCCGAGGCGCAAGCGCAACGCAAAGGAAATCGCAATGGCAAGCGCGAACGAAGCAGGCGCGGCACCGACGGCGCTCACCCACTATCTGGAAGGGCTGCCGCGCCGCCCGGAGAGCGATCGCCAGCTGTGGCGCGACGAGCGTGGGCAGGTGCAGGGCCAGTTCTATAACTGCTCGCTGACCAGCGCGTTCGAGCCGCTCATCACCCTGTCCAGCCGCGACGTGGTGGCGCACGAAGGCACGCTGCGCACATACGCCGGCGACGGCGTCGGCCTGACCGCATGGAAGCTGTTTGCGATGGCGGCGGACGATGCCTCGCTGGTCTCGCTTGACCGGCTCTCGCGCCTGGTGCATGCCATCAATTATTTCGCGGCCGATGGCGATCGCAAGCTGGTGCTCAACGTGCACAACCGGTTGCTGGCCGCCGTGGCCGACGATCACGGCGCGGCCTTCCGGCGCGCGCTGCAGTCGCTCGGCCTGCCGCTGGACCGGTTCGTGATCCAGGTGCCGGCCAGCGCCAACGACGACCTGCCGCTGCTGCTGCATGTGGTGGGCAACTACCGCCGCAACGGCTTTGCGGTGAGCCTGCAGGCATCGGACCCGGCGGAAGCCGGCGCGCTGATGGCGCACGCGTTGCCCGACTGGCTCAAGCTGGACATGCGCCGCAATTGGACCGACCGCCAGCTGGCGGGGCTGCAGGCCAGCGCCGACAGCGCCGGCGTGACGCTGATCGGGCGCCGGCTGGAGAACGCCGAGAACGCCGAGCGGCTGCAGGCCGCTGGCATCGTGCTGGGGCAGGGCAGCTTCACCGGCGCGGCGGTGAGCGCGCGCCACCTGCATGCAGTGTCCGGCGAGGCTGGCATTCAGGAGTTCAAGGGCGGGGTGCCCCGGAGCGGATCCGGCGGCGTCCCGATGGCGTTGACCAAGGAGCCGATATGACGCAGACGAAGAGGCCGGCCGCGCGGGAGCAGCGCGGCGGCCAGGCGGGCGCAAGCGCGCGACCCGCCGACGTACGGTTGAAGGTGCCCAAGGGCTTGCAGATCCTGACAGTGCCAGGGTTGCATGGCAGTGGCCCGGGCCACTGGCAGAGCCGTTGGGAGCAGCGCTTCCCGGACTGGCAGCGCGTGGAGCAGCACGACTGGTCGCGCCCGAGCCTGCCGCTGTGGGCCGAGCGCGTGTCGGAAAGCGTCATGCGGGCGCAGCGCGTGGCGCCGCGCGGGGCCATCCTGGTGGCGCACAGCTTCGGCTGCCTGGCCACCTTGCGCCAGGCAGCGCTCGACCCCGAGGGCATCGCGGGCGCGGTGCTGGTGGCGCCGGCAGACCCCGACAAGTTTGGCGTGGCCGGGCTGCTGCCCGCGTACCGGCTGCCGTTTCCCACCATCCTGGTGGCCAGCCGCAACGATCCCTGGATGCAGCAGCGCACCGCGTTCAGCTGGGGCACGCTGTGGGGCAGCGAGCTCCATGACGCGGGCATGCTGGGTCACATTAACGCCGATTCCGGGCTTGACCAGTGGCCCGAGGGGCTCGCCTTGCTCGATACCTTGATCCAGCGGATCGAGGCGGACGGCAGCGCCGGCCCGTCCGGAGACCGCGCCGGGCCTTGGGAAGGCGGGCTGGAAGTGTCGTCCACGTTCCCTTATATCTAAAACGCCTAAGAACATACGCAAAGATTCGTTCTGTTTATAAGGCGGTATCTGCAAAATTTGTCTCGTAGGCCGGTGTGTTATGCGCCGGCGTCATAAAGAAGCCGCCCCCGCTGCTTCGGTTTCCGGCGAATTCCGCCCGGAAGCCATTCTCCGGAGGCGGATACGACACTGACGGCACAGACGAGACAACATGCCACCCTCGATTTCCCTGGCGGACAATCCGCCCCCGGCGAGGCCGGATGCCCCCCAAGCGCGCAAGAGCGCGCCGCCCAAGCTAGGCAAGCAGCGCTTTACCGTGCTGCCAGGCTTTGGCCTCTCGCTGGGCTTCACGCTGTTCTACCTGACGCTGATCGTCCTGATCCCGCTGTCGGCCACCTTCCTCAAGACCTTCACCATGACCTGGGAGGCTTTCTGGGCCGCGGTGAGCTCGCCCCGGGTGGTCGCCTCCCTGCAACTGAGCTTCGGCGCCTCGCTGATCGCCGCCATCGTGAACACGGTGTTCGGGCTGATCGTGGCCTGGGTGCTGGTGCGCTACCGCTTCCCCGGCAAGCGCCTGGTCGATGCGCTGGTCGATCTGCCCTTTGCCTTGCCCACCGCGGTGGCCGGCATTGCGCTGACCGCGCTGTTCGCCGGCAACGGCTGGATCGGCCGCTACCTGGAGCCGCTGGGCATCAAGGTGGCCTTCACCCCGCTGGGCGTGGTGGTGGCGCTGACCTTTATCGGGCTGCCGTTCGTGGTGCGCACGGTGCAGCCGGTGCTCGAAGACGCGGAGCAGGAGCTGGAAGAAGCCGCGGCCAGCCTGGGCGCCACGCGCCTGCAGACCTTTGTCCGCGTGATCCTGCCAACCATCCTGCCGGCGCTGCTGACCGGGTTTGCGCTGTCGTTCGCACGAGGCACCGGCGAGTACGGCTCGGTGGTATTCATCTCCGGCAACATGCCGATGGTCTCCGAGATCGCGCCGCTGATGATCTATTCCAAGCTGGAGCAATACGACTACGCGGGCGCAACCGCGGTGGCGGTGGTGATGCTGGTGATCTCCTTCGCGCTGCTGCTGCTGATCAACCTGCTGCAAGCGTGGACGCGCCGCCACCACCAGGCCGTGCGAGCGTCCGTCTCGCCGGACAAGGAGAGCTGAAATGGCTGGCGTCGTTACCAAGGGCCTGGGCGGCCGTGCTGCCCCCGCCGCCACGCGTTTCCGGGATGCCACGGGTGAAGCGCCGTGGGTGCGCTACACCCTGATCGCGATCGCGGTGCTGTTCCTCGCGCTGTTCCTGTTCATCCCGCTGGCTTCGGTGTTTTATGAAGCGCTGCGCAAAGGCGTGCAGACTTATTTCGATTCGCTGGTGGAGCCCGATGCCGTGGCCGCGATCCAGCTCACCTTGCTGGTGGCCGTCATCGCGGTGCCGCTCAATGTGGTGTTTGGCGTGGCGGCGTCCTGGGCCATCGCCAAGTTCGATTTCCGCGGCAAGAGCCTGCTGACCACGCTGATCGACCTGCCGTTCTCGGTGTCGCCGGTGATCTCCGGCCTGGTCTATGTGCTGCTGTTCGGCGCGCAGGGCTGGCTGGGGCCGTGGCTGGAGGCGCACGACATCAAGATCATGTTCGCGGTGCCGGGCATCGTGCTGGCCACCATCTTCGTCACCTTTCCGTTTGTGGCGCGCGAGTTGATCCCGCTGATGCAGGCGCAGGGCAGCGAGGAGGAGGAGGCCGCCATCGTGCTGGGCGCCTCGGGCTGGCAGACCTTCCGCCGCATCACGCTGCCCAACATCCGCTGGGGCCTGCTGTATGGCGTGATCCTGTGCAATGCGCGGGCGATGGGCGAGTTCGGCGCGGTTTCGGTGGTATCGGGCCATATCCGCGGCCTGACCAACACCATGCCGCTGCACGTGGAGATTCTCTACAACGAATACAACTTCGCGGCCGCCTTTGCGGTGGCGTCGCTGCTCACACTGCTGGCCCTGGTCACGCTTGGCATCAAGACGCTGGTGGAGTACCGGGCGAGCCGCGAGCACAGGGAAGACGAGAACTTTGCGCCGGAGAACCCGAGCGCTGGCAAATTGCAAGGACAGGCATCATGAGCATCCAGGTCAAGAATGTGCAGAAGCGCTTCGGCAATTTCGTTGCGCTCGACGACGTCACCCTCGATTTCGATGAAGGCCAGCTGACGGCGTTGCTGGGGCCCTCGGGCTGCGGCAAGACCACGCTGCTGCGGATCATCGCCGGCCTGGAACGCGCGGACGCCGGCCAGATCCTGCTGGAAGGGCGCGATGCCTCGCACCAGCATGTGCGCCAGCGCCAGGTCGGTTTTGTGTTTCAGCATTACGCGCTGTTCAAGCACATGACGGTGTTCGAGAACGTGGCTTTCGGCCTGCGCGTCAAGCCGCGTGCCGAGCGTCCCAGCGAGGCGCAGATCCGCGACAAGGTGCGCGCGCTGCTGGAACTGGTGCAGCTCGACTGGCTGGCCGAGCGCTATCCGCCGCAGTTGTCCGGCGGCCAGCGCCAGCGCATTGCGCTGGCCCGCGCGCTGGCGGTGGAGCCGCGCGTGCTGCTGCTCGACGAGCCGTTCGGCGCGCTCGACGCCAAGGTGCGCAAGGAACTGCGCCGCTGGCTGCGCCGCCTGCACGACGAGCTCCATGTCACCAGCGTGTTCGTCACCCACGACCAGGAAGAGGCGCTCGAAGTGGCCGACCAGGTGGTGCTGATGAACCGCGGCCATGTGGAGCAGGCGGGCACGCCGGAGGCGGTCTACAACCATCCGGCCACGCCGTTCGTGTTCGGCTTTCTCGGCAACGTCAACCTGTTCCACGGCCGGCTTGAGGTCGGGGAGCGGGGCGGCCTGCTGCATACCGGCGATTCGATCCTGCCGGTGATCGGCAGCGGCCATGAGACCGCCGGCGACGCCGTGGCCTATGTCCGCCCGCACGATCTCGACCTCGAGCGCTATTCGCCCGGCACCGACGGCATTGCCGTGACGCTGCGCCGCGCGCTCACCCTGGGCCCCGTGGCCCAGCTCGAACTGGAACGTGAAGACACCCAGGAAGTCATCGAAGTGGCGCTGCCGCTCGAGCGTTTCCGCCACCAGGGCTTCCGCGAGGGTGAGCTGCTCGCCGTGCGGCCGCGCCGGCTGCGTGTCTTCGTCCAACCCCATTCATCCGCCCCGGCTAGCGCCAGGGGCACGCCGGCAGGAGCCGCACAATGAACTTCCAGCAACTGCGTTCCATCCGCGAGGCGGTGCGCCGCCAATTCAACCTGACTGAGGTGGCCAATGCGCTCTACACCTCGCAGCCCGGCGTCTCGCGCCAGATCCGCGAGCTGGAGGAAGAGCTCGGCGTCGAGATCTTCGAGCGCTACGGCAAGCGCCTGACCGGCCTGACCGAGCCCGGGCGCGAAATCGTGCGCATCGTCGAGCGCCTGTTGCTCGAGGCCGAGAACCTGCGCCAGGCGGGCGACGAATTCGCCGGGCGCCATACCGGTCGCCTGACGGTGGCCACCACCCACACCCAGGCGCGCTATGCCTTGCCCAAGGTGGTGCAGAGTTTTCGCCGTGCCTACCCCCATGTGACGCTGGCGCTGCAGGAAGCCTCGCCCGCGCACATCGTGGAGCTGGTGCTGAGCGGCCAGGCCGATATCGGTATCGCAACCGAGGCGGTGGCCAGCGAGGCCGGGCTGACCTCGTTCGAGGCCTATACCTGGCGCCACGTGCTGGTGGTTTCGCCGGATCACCCGCTGACGCACCTGCCGGAGCCGACGCTGGAAGACATCGCCGGCTTCCCGATCATTACCTACGATGCCGGCTTCACCGGGCGCCGCAAGATCGATGGCGCCTTTGCCGCCGCCGGCCTGCAGCCGGAGATCGTGCTGACCGCGATGGACGCGGACGTCATCAAGACCTACGCGGAGCTGGAGCTGGGCGTGGGCATCATCGCCTCGATGGCATACGACGAACGCAAGGACGCCGGGCTGGTGCGGATCGCGGCCGACCATCTGTTCGAGCCCAACACCACCAGCGTGGCCGTGCGCCGCGGCGCCTACCTGCGCGGCTACGCGCACGCCTTCATCAACATGTTCGCGCCGCACCTCTCGCGCGACACGGTCAGCAGCGCGCTGTCCGAGCCGGCGGGCGGGCAGGTGGTCGAGGCCTGACGGCAGACAGCCCGGGCTAGCGGCACCTGGGCAGGCCCGGTGCCGATCGCGCCGCATCCTCGCGATTCGCGCCATCCGCTTTCCATTCGTCGCACGCCACTTTCGTAGCGACCGGTGTCCGCGTAAAGTCGCTACTGTCCGTGGCGGAATACGTTGATACCGTCACATGGCTTGATGCACCGCAATATCGACGGTGCGCGGGTCCGCACGAGAGGAGAGCGAGATGAAACAAGGCCGTGGCGGCAAGGGGCTGATCGCCCCGATCATCCTGATTGCATTGGGCGCGGTGTTCCTCGCGCAAAACGGCGGCCTGCTGCCGGCCTACCTGGTGCGGGATGGCTGGCCCGTGCTGCTGATCGCCCTGGGCGCCATCGTGCTTGTGCGCCGCCTGGCCTGGCGGCGCGTCGACCAGCGCGGCCCGAAGCCATGAGCGCGCGCCCTGAAGGGCTGCTGAGCTGGCAATGGCGCGGTTACGCCCGCAATCACAATCACCCTCGCAGCCTGCTGCTGCACATCGTCGCGGTGCCGATGTTCATGGCCGGCAATGTGCTGCTGGTCTATGGCGTGCTGTCGCTGTCCGTGCCTGCTGTAGGGCTTGGTGTGCTGTGCATGGCCTTGTCGATGATGCTGCAAGGGCGCGGGCACCGGCTCGAGGCGGTCAGGCCCGAGCCGTTTGCCGGCCCGCTCGACATCGCCCGGCGCATCCTGGCCGAGCAATGGATCACGTTTCCGCGCTATGTGCTGTCGGGGCAGTGGTGGGCCGCGTTGCACGGCCACGGTGCCGATCCCGCGATTGATGACGCCAACGTGCCGCAGCGTACATGCGAGCCGGGCGACGGCTGTCAGCGCCTGTGATCGGCCTTTACAATAACGCTCAGTTATCCTCGACCTTGCCCCTATGAAAGCGCTGGATCGCTGTCCCGCCGCCATTCCCTCCAGGATCTCGATCCTCGCGCGCGACCTGGTGTTCGTGCTGTGCGCGAACACCATCATCGCGGTCAGCCTGAACTACGGTTTTCGCACGGGCGGCTCGCTGTGGCACAACTTCGTCTACAGTCAGCTTATCGGCCTGTCGATCTGGCTGCTGATCGACATCGCCCGCGTACTGATCTGGTGGAATGATCGCCCCAGGCGCTGGCCCTTCCTGTGCCTGACCGCCGTTGCCGTGCCGCTGGGCGTGATCATGGGCAGCTGGACCACGCGCGTGGTACTGAGCGAGCCGGCGAAGTCCTTCGAGGAAGCTACCGATATGCTGCGCATGTGCCTGGTAGTGGGCATGCTTGCGTCGGCCAGCATGATTTACTTCTACTGGTCGCGCGAGAAGCTCGCCCATCTCGAACGGCAGGCCGCGCTTGACGCGCTGCAGCGCGAAGAGGCCGAGAAGCAGCTGGTGCGCGCGCAGCTGATGGCCCTGCAGGCGCAGATCGAGCCGCATTTCCTGTTCAACTCCCTGGCCAACCTGGATTGCCTGATTGCCACCGACCAGCAGGCCGCAAGGCGCCTGCTGCAGCGGCTGATCGGCTTCCTGCGCATGTCGCTGTCCCACACGCGCGCCGAGCAATGCACGCTGCGCCAGGAGTTCGAGTTGCTGCGCAGCTACCTGGACATCCAGGCGCTGCGTTTCGGCACGCGCCTGGCCTATGAGATCGAGCTTCCGCCCGAGCTGGCGGAGGTCGAGATCCCGCCCATGCTGATCCAGCCGCTGGTGGAGAACGCGGTCAGCCACGGCATCGAGCCGTGCATGCATGGCGGCAGGATCGTGCTGTCGGCCCGGGCGCAGGGCGACAACGCCGTGCAGGTGATCATCACCGATACCGGGGTGGGTTTCGGACATGCCGTGACCAAGGGCTCCGGCCTTGGGCTGACCCATGTGCGCGAGCGGCTGGCGCGGATTTTCGGGGCGGCGGCCAGCATGCAGATGGAAGAAAACACGCCACGCGGCGTGATCGTCCGGCTGACGTTGCCCGTTGTGCGCACGGCGGCGCCTGCCGCCGCCCACGCACCCATGCCGGTGCCCGCGTGCAAGGCCGCCGGCGCGCGCGCCATCCCCCCTGTGAGCACTGCCACGCAAGGCATTTCGCATTCTTGATGCACCCCGCTGCTTAGCCGCTTCGACTGCTTAGACTGCTTAGACTGCATCGACCCATCCGCCCCTTACTACCGTTTCCATGGCCCCGACCCTGTTGATCGCCGACGACGAGCCGCTGCTCGCGCGCGCCTTGCATGCCGAATTGTCCAGCCTCTGGCCCGAGGCGCAGATCGTCAGCGTGGTCCATGACGGCGTGTCCGCGCTGGAGGCGGCCCGCCAGCACCAGCCCCAGGTCGCGTTTCTCGATATCCGCATGCCAGGCATGAGCGGCATGGACGTGGCGCGCGAGCTGATGGCGTTCGATCCGCCGCCGCTGGTGGTGTTCGTCACGGCGTACGACCAGTTCGCGCTGGAAGCCTTCGAGCGCGAGGCAGTCGATTACGTGCTCAAGCCAGTGCAACCCGAGCGGCTGGAGGCCACGGTGCACCGCCTCAAGGCGAGGCTGGCGGCCCAGGCGCAGGCCAGCGAGGAGGGCGGCGCCGCCCTCGATACCGATCGCCTGGCGCAATTGCTGGCGCGCCTGGAGACCATGGAGCCAGGCGGTGGCCCCGGGCAGCATGCGCCGGTGGGCGCGCCGCAACATGGCTACCTGCGCTTTATCAAGGCGCTGGTCGGCCAGGAGATCCGCATCATTCCGGTGGATGAGGTGATCTACCTGGAGGCGACGGACAAGTACGTCAACGTGGTGTCCGCTAGCGGCGAGGCGTTGATCCGCACCAGCCTGCGCGAGCTGTCGCAGCAGCTCGACCCCGAGCGCTTCTGGCAGATCCATCGCGGCACGGTGGTCAATATCGACTGCGTGGCCAGTGCCGTGAACCAGTCGCTGGGGCGGCTCGCGCTCAAGCTGCGCAATCGCCCTGAAACCTTGCCGGTGGCGCGTCAGTACGCCTATCTGTTTAAACAGATGTAACGCGCAGGGCACCCCTGTCACGGGTTGTTTTACTCTATGATGCGGTATTCGCAGCGCGCCTGTTGAGCCTGGCAGCATGGCCGGCGCGCCATGCCAAGCCCAGCCTGATAGCCGCCCGATGACTGCCGCCACCCTCGATCCCGTTCGCAATCCGCTGCGCCACGACGCCCAGGTCATCGGCCTGGTCGGCCTGGCCCACGGCGTTTCCCACTTCTTTCACCTGCTGCTGGCGCCCCTGTTCCCGTGGATCAAGGCCGAGTTCGGCCTGAGCTATGCGGAGCTGGGCTTGCTGATGACGGTGTTCTTTGCCGTGTCGGCCGTGGTGCAGACCGCGTCGGGCTTCGTGGTGGACCGTTTTGGCGCGACGCCGGTGCTGTTTGGCGGCCTCGGGCTGCTGGGCGCGGCGGCCTTGCTGCTGTCGATCAGCCCGAGCTACGCGATGCTGCTGCTTGGCGCGGGCGTTGCCGGGATTGGCAACGGCGTGTTCCATCCGGCCGATTTCACCTTGCTCAACAAGCATGTTTCCCAGCCGCGGCTGGGGCATGCGTTCTCGGTGCATGGCATCTCGGGCAACCTAGGCTGGGCCGCGGCGCCGATCTTCCTGGTCACCATTGCAGAGCTCGGCAGCTGGCGCACCGCGCTCGCCAGCGCCTCGGCGGTGGCCTTTGGCGCGCTGGCCGTGCTGCTGGCTTTTCGGCATGTGCTGGATCCCCGCGCTGGCGCCGGCGCGGCGCCCAGGGCGGCCACCGCGGCGGCCAAGGCGGGCGGCAGCATGCTGGCGTTCCTGAAGCTGCCGCAAGTGTGGATCTGCTGGGCCTTCTTCCTCGTCACCACCTTTTCGTTTTCCGGCATCCAGAGCTTCGCGCCGACCGCGCTGACCCAGCTCTACGCCATGCCGCTGACGCTCGCCACGGCGTCGTACACCGTCTATATGTTATGCAGCGCGGGCGGCATGATCGTGGGTGGCTTTGCCGCGGGACGCACCAGCAACCACGACCGCCTGATCGCAATGAGCTTCACGCTGTCGGGCTTGGTCGCGATCGTGGTGGGGCTGGGCGTGCTGCCGGCCGTGATGGTGCCGGTGCTGATGGGTGTGATCGGCTTTGGCGCGGGCACGGCTGGGCCTTCGCGCGACCTGCTGGTACGTGCGGCAGCGCCTGCCGGCGCCACGGGCCGGGTTTATGGCGTGGTCTACTCTGGCCTGGATATCGGCCTGGCCAGCGGGCCGCTGTTCTTCGGCATGCTGATGGACGCGCACTGGCCGAGCTGGGTGTTCTTCATGATCGGCGCCTTCCAGATGCTGGCGATCTTCACCGCTGTCACGGTTGGCAATGGCAACCGCTCCCGCCGCGAGGTGGCAGGCAAGCGGGCGGCCGCCGGCTGACACGGACGGACGCACGCACCCGTACCTCATCCAATTTCCACTTTTCCGATTCGGGAGTCCTTCATGAGCTTTGCTACCACTGATCTGTGCGATGCCAATGAGGCGCGCCTGGCCGACGGCTCGCTGCGCGTGCTGTCGCCGGTATTCCAGCATTTCGGCAAGCGCGCCGCGTTCTCTGGCCCGGCGGCCACGCTCAAGGTGTTCGAGGACAATTCCCTGGTGCGCGAGGCGGTTGAATCACCGGGCAACGGCCGCGTGCTGGTGGTCGATGGCGGCGGCTCGCTGCGCTGCGCGCTGGTGGGCGGCAACCTCGGCGTGCTGGCCGAGAAGAACGGCTGGGCCGGCATCCTCGTCAATGGCTGCGTGCGTGACAGCGGGGAGCTTGCGGTGTGCGACATCGGCGTGCGCGCCCTGGCCCTGCATCCGCAAAAGAGCCAGAGGCGCAATGTGGGCGAGCGCGAGGGCACGGTGCAAATGCCCGGCGCCGTGGTGCGACCCGGCAACTGGATCTATGTTGACGCCGATGGCGTGCTGGTGGCGGACACCAAGCTGGAGGGCTGAGCATGCCGGTGGTCTTTGTCTATGGCACGCTGCGCGCGGGCGAAGTCAACGACCTCAACGCGGCCGCGCGCAGGCACGGCATTGCCGCGCCGCGCCTGATCGGCAGCGCGGCCGTGGCGGGGCGGCTCTATGACTTCGGCACGTATCCCGGGCTGGTGCTGGATGCCGCCGCGCCCGGCGTGGCCGGCGACTTGTACGAGGTCGATGCCGCGCTGGTGCCGGTGCTCGACGAGATCGAGGAGGTCTATCCGGGCCAGGCCTCATTGTTCGTGCGCGAGGAGCGCGTGGTGGCGGTTGGCGGTCAAGCCGTCACCTGCCTGCTTTACCCGGTGGGCGAGGACGCGGTCGCGGGCCTGCCGCGCATTGCATCCGGAGACTGGGTGGCCTACCGGCGCGCCCGCTAGCCCGTTAGTCCGCTTGCGTTTGAAACGCCATGCCGCGCGCTCGCCGCGCGGCCGGTCTTGGCGTAGCATCGGCAACCATTCCATCGTCCGATGTCATGGTTAAGCATGCACGCTCCCCATTCCCTTCCCAACCAGCGATTCGTCCAGTCCGGCGGCGTGCGGCTTGCCATCAAGACCTGGGGCGATCCCGCGCACCCGGCCATGGTGCTGGTGCACGGCTATCCGGACAACAGCGCGGTCTGGCACGGCGTGGCGCCTCTGCTGGCCAATGACTATTATGTCGTGGCCTACGATGTGCGCGGCGCCGGCAGCTCTTCGGCGCCAAAGGGCATGGCGGCCTATCGCCTGGAGCGCCTGGCGGAAGATTTCAGCGCGGTGATCGACGCCGTTTCTCCCGATGCGCCCGTCCACCTGGTCGGCCATGACTGGGGCTCGATCCAGTGCTGGGAGTTTGTCACCGAGCCACGCCTGCGTGGCCGCATCGCTTCGTTCACGTCGTGCTCCGGGCCTTGCCTGGACCATGTCGGCCACTGGATGCGGGGAAACCGGCGCCTGTCGTTCACGGCGCTTTCGCGCTCGCTGCGGCAGATGGCCTCGTCCTGGTATATCTATATCTTCCACCTGCCGTGGCTGCCCGAGCTGAGCTGGCGGCTCTGGATGGGCCGCGCCTGGCCGCTTTACCTGAGACGGACCGAGGGTATCGAGGCGGATCCCAACCCCACCCAGGCCGCGGACGGCCGTCACGGGCTGGCGTTGTACCGCGCCAATATGCTGCCGCGCCTGCTTTCACCGGGCGAGCGCCACGCGCACGCGCCGGTGCAGGTGATCGTGCCGCTGCTGGATCGCTATGTCAGGCCGGCGCTGTCCGAGGATCTGTCGCGCTGGGTGGAGCGCTGGTGGCGCCGGGAGGTCTGCGCGCGCCACTGGCTGCCGCTGGCGGACCCCGCCGGCATGGCGGCGATGGTGCGCGACCTGGCCGGGCATATCGATGGTGGCCCCGAGTCGCTGGCATTGCGGCAGGCACGGATGGCGCCAAATCCCGGAATTTCATAATGCGGAAAGCTGTTCTGCGCGGCAAAAAATGGTGATGCGTAGCACAACGGGCATTTCTCATGATGGAAGATTGCTTGCCGCATCGTGAAAAATATATTGTAAATTATTGATTATAAAAGAGAAAAAAACTAAACAAGGATTGCATTCCGAGCTGTTGCGACGCGAGGTGTTTCCCTACACTCTTATATAAGACACATGACCTGAGCGGCAAAAAACAGGGGTGGCGAGGCCAGCAGAGCAGCGCCGCCGAAACACCCCCGAAAGTGCCCCGGTCGGCAAGTCGGCACCACAGTCCGCCAAGCCTGTCGCAAGTTTCCAATGCCATCCCCGCCCTACACACTAGGAGAGTGAAATGTCCCGCGAAACCGAAGCAAAGAACCTGCAAAAAGAATGGGATACCAATCCTCGCTGGAAGGGCGTCGCGCGTCACTACACGGCGGATGACGTCGTGCGCCTGCGCGGCTCCGTGCAGATCGAGCACACCTTGGCCCGCCGCGGTGCCGAGAAGCTGTGGCACCTGCTGAACACCGAGCCGTTCGTCAACACGCTGGGCGCGCTGACCGGCAACCAGGCCATGCAACAGGTCAAGGCTGGCCTCAAGGCCATCTACCTGTCGGGCTGGCAAGTCGCAGGCGACGCCAACCTGGCCGGCGAAATGTACCCCGACCAGTCGCTGTACCCGGCCAACTCGGTGCCGCAAGTGGTGCGCCGCATCAACAACACCTTCCAGCGCGCCGACCAGATCCAGTGGAGCGAAGGCAAGGGCGATACTGATTTCTTCGCGCCGATCGTGGCTGATGCCGAAGCCGGTTTCGGCGGCGTGCTCAATGCCTTCGAACTGATGAAGTCGATGATCGACGCAGGCGCTGCCGGCGTTCACTTCGAAGACCAGCTGGCTTCGGTCAAGAAGTGCGGCCACATGGGTGGCAAGGTGCTGGTGCCGACGCGTGAAGCCGTTGCCAAGCTGACCGCCGCGCGCCTGGCCGCCGACGTGTCCGGCGTGCCGACCCTGGTGATCGCCCGTACCGATGCCGAGGCCGCGGATTTGCTGACGTCCGACGTGGACGAGCGCGATCGCCCGTTCTGCACCGGCGAGCGCACGGTGGAAGGCTTCTACCGCGTCAAGCCGGGCATCGAGCAATCGATCTCCCGTGCCCTGGCCTACGCCGAAGTGGCCGACCTGGTGTGGTGCGAAACCGGCAAGCCTGACCTGGAATTCGCCAAGAAGTTTGCCGAAGCTGTTCACGCCAAGTTCCCGGGCAAGATGCTGGCCTACAACTGCTCGCCGTCGTTCAACTGGAAGAAAAACCTGGACGATGCCACCATCGCCAAGTTCCAGAAGGAACTGGGCGCCATGGGCTACAAGTTCCAGTTCATCACGCTGGCCGGCTTCCACTCGCTGAATTACTCGATGTTCAACCTGGCCTACGGCTATGCCCGCAACCATATGAGCGCATTCGTCGAACTGCAGGAAAATGAGTTCACGGCCGCTGAGAAGGGCTTCACCGCCGTCAAGCACCAGCGCGAAGTCGGCACCGGTTACTTCGACGCCGTGACCCAGACCATCGAAGGCGGCCAGTCGTCCACGACCGCCCTCAAGGGTTCGACCGAAGACGAACAATTCTTCGACAAGAAAGTAGCCTGAGGCTTCAGATCGCGAGATCGAAAAGCTGAATGGCTGAATGGCTGACTGGCCCGATAGCCGGTCATCTTGAAGGGCGTGCGACCATCACGCCCCTCAATTAGGCGCCGCGCCGTCTCCCTCTCAGGGACGGCGCGGTTTTTTGCTTTTTGGGGTCGGCCTGCGAAGAATGTTAAAAATTGTGTCTGTAGCAATTATGTCATTTGTGTGCCGATTGAGATGTTTTAGGCGATATGATGCTGCCCGTGTGTAAGCAGCGCCACACCGCAGGTCGCCGGCCAGCCGCCGGCACATCTCCACTCAAGTCACTGGCGAGCAACCCGGCCGGTGTCGATCCCAAGAAGGCAACAAACATGAAGCACAAACTTTCCCTGGCCGCTATCGTCGCGCTCTGCGCTGCCTTGGCCGGCTGTGCCGGCACCAATGTCGACGGCATGATGGGCGCCGGCACCTCGCTGTTCAAGGCGGCCTCGCTGAGCGATGGCGACGTCAAGGCCATGTCCGACCAGTCTTGCGCCGAGCTCGACAAGGCCAACAAGATCGCGGCCCCTGGCAGCACCTACAACAAGCGCCTGACCAAGATCATGGCGGGCCTGCAGTCGAGCGGCCTGCCCAGCGTCAACGCCAAGGTCTACCTGACCAAGGACGTCAACGCCTGGGCCATGGCCAACGGCTGCGTGCGAGTGTACAGCGGCCTGATGGACATGATGACCGACGACGAAGTGCGCGGCGTGGTGGGGCATGAGCTGGGCCACGTGGCGCTGGGCCACACCAAGAACAAGATGCAGGTGGCGTACACCGCCATGGCGGCGCGCGGCGCGCTGGCCGCCGCCGGTGGCACGGTGGCTGCGCTGTCGGCCTCGCAACTGGGCGAAATGGGCGAGCAACTGATCAACGCGCAATTCTCGCAAACGCAGGAAAGCGCCGCCGACGACTACTCGTTCGACGTGCTGACCAAGAACAAGGCCAATACCCGCGGCCTGGTCACGGCGTTCCAGAAGCTGGCCAAGCTCGATGGCGGCAAGTCCAGCATGTTCTCGTCGCACCCTGGCTCGGACGACCGCGCCAAGCACATCGAAGACCGTATCAATAAGGGCAGCTGATCCGGGCCGGCCTTGCCGCATAGGCGGGCCGGGCAGGCAAAAAGGCTGGCTGCCCTGTTCGGGGTGGCCAGCCTTTTTGTCGTTTATCGTTCGTCGTCTGTCGCCAGGGCGCGCTCAGCGATACACGATCACCGGGATGTCGGTGTGCGTCAGCACCTTCTGGGTTTCGCTGCCCAGCAGCAAGCCCGACAAGCCGCGCCTGCCGTGCGAGGCCATGAAGATCACGTCGCAGCCATGGCGCTCGGCCGCGTCGATGATGCCCAGGTAGGGCACCGCAAAGGTGGACATGTCGGCGTCAAAGCTGATGCCGTCGGCCCGGGCGGCGGTTTCCACTTCCTTCAGGTATAGCTTGGCCTGGCTTTCGATGCGGTCCCTGAAGGCCTGTGGCGCCTCCACCACGATCTCGCTGAACGGCGTGTAGGGATACTCCTCCAGGCAGACATAGGCGGTGACCCGCGCGTTGATTGTCTTGGCCAGCTCCAGCGCGCCGTCGATGGCCTTCTTGGACAGTTCCGAACCGTCGGTGGGTAGCAGGATGTGCTTGAACATGCTGGACTCCTTTGGGGCGAATGGACCGGATTTACCTTTGGACGGAGGCAGGCCGCACGGCACCTGTCAGCTTTCATTGTAGGCAGGGGTGGCGCATGCGGCATTGCCCTAAATCAAATCGAACTAGGAATTGACCGCCAGTTGCGGCTTGCCGGCGGCAGATGCCTGTTCCGCGCGGCGCCAGTAGGCCGGGTTCCCATAGGTGTTCTTCAGGTGGTCGATGAACAGCCGTACCCGCAGCGGCAGGTGCTTGCGCTGCGGGAAGACAGCGTGGATGCCGATGGGTGGCGCCTGGAACTCGTCGAGCACCGTGACCAGCCGGCCGCTAGCGATTTCCTGCCCGACTTCCCACCAGGAGCGCCATGCCAGCCCGTGGCCATGCAGGCACCATGCGTGCAGCACCGCGCCATCGGTGCATTCCATGGTGCCGCCCACCTTGACCGTGACCGCGCGGCCTTCCTGCTGGAAGGCCCAGCCGCGCTGCACGTTGGCGCTGGCGCCGAAGGCCAGGCAGTTGTGACGGGTGAGATCCTCGGGCAGGGCGGGCACGCCATGGCGCGCCAGGTAGTCGGGGGACGCCACCACCACGCGCCGGTTCTCCGCCAGGCGGATCGACACCAGGCTGGAGTCGGGCAGGTCGCCCAGGCGGATGGCGCAGTCGAAGCCCTCGTTGACGAGATCCACCACGCGGTCCGACAGGTCCAGCGTGATGGTCACATCCGGGTGCGATTCGATGAACAACGGCACCAGCGGCGCCACGTGCTTGCGTCCGTAGCCCGCCGGCGCGGTCACGCGCAGGTGGCCGCTGGCCTTGACGCCGCCCGCCGAGACGCTGGCCTCGGCGTTGTGCAGGTCGTTGAGGATGCGCTGGCAGTCTTCCAGGAAGGCCGAGCCTTCGAAGGTCAGGCTGATCTTGCGCGTGGTGCGCAGCAGCAGCTTGACGCCCAGGCGCTCTTCCAGCGCATCGATGCGCCGGCCGATGATGGCCGGCGCCACGCCTTCAGCCGCCGCGGCCGCCGAAAGGCTGCCGCGCGCGGCTACCGAGACGAATGTCTCCAATTGTTTGAAATGATCCACGAAGCTCGCCAGTTTTGTGCCTCATGCCGCCCAAAGCAAGGGGTGGGTGAGGCAATGGGGTGGATTTGGTGCCTTATCTTTACACCGTTAGCGAAGATTAGTGGGGTAAAAGTAAAAGATCAAGTGACCCCGACCGACTTTGCCGCACTGCAACGTCTCCCTACAATGCTATGCATTCATTGGTGTACAGGCCCACGCAGTGGCGCTGGCCTGCCGGGTATGCCGGGTTTGTCGGATTTGTCCAAAGGAACCGCTCCAGCTCATGCAAAAGATCCGCGCAGTCGTCTTCGATGCCTATGGCACGCTGTTCGACGTGTATTCCGTCACCGCGCGCGCGGAGCAATTGTTTCCGGGCAAGGGCGAGGCGCTGGCGCTGCTGTGGCGCGAGCGTCAGATCGACTACACCCGCATCCGCTCGATGGCCGCGCCCGACGGCGCCTACTACAAGCCGTTCTGGGCGCTGACGGTGGATGCGCTGCGCTATGCGGCCGAGCGCCTGCAACTGGAGCTGGACCCGGCCCTGGAGGCGCAGCTGCTCAAGGAGTACGCGTGCTTGTCGGCCTTCCCGGAAAACCTCGGCGCGCTCAAGCGCCTGCGGGCAGCCGGGTTGCCGCTGGGCATTCTCTCCAACGGCAATCCGCAGATGCTGGATATCTCGGTCAAGAGCGCAGGCATGCACGGGCTGTTCGACCACGTGCTGTCGGTCGACGCGGTGCGCATGTACAAGACGGCGCCCGAGGCCTACGCGCTGGGCCCCAAGGCGTTTGGCGTGCCGGCAGGGGAGATCCTCTTCGTCTCGTCCAATGGCTGGGACGCTTGCGGCGCCACCTGGTACGGCTACACCACGTTCTGGATCAACCGTGCCGGTCATCCGGCGGAGCGGCTCGATGTGAGCCCTTCCGGCACCGGGCACGACATGAATGACCTGCTCGAATTCGTCCGCATCCAAGGTGCGGCGGTTTGACGGCGGGCACCTTAAATCAACCATCGATCACAGGAGAACACTGATGGCCATCACGCTGCCTGCGGGCATGAAGATTACCGGCGAAATCCTGCCGGCCTACGAAGACATCCTCACGCCGGCGGCCCTGGCCCTGGTGGACAAACTGCACCGCGCCTTCGAGCCGCGCCGCCAGGAACTGCTGGCTGCCCGCGTCGAGCGCACCAAGCGCCTGGACGCCGGCGAGCTGCCCGACTTCCTTGCGCAGACCAAGAGCGTGCGCGAAGGCGACTGGAAGGTCGCGCCGGTGCCGCCGGCACTGCATTGCCGCCGCGTGGAAATCACCGGCCCGGTCGAAGCCAAGATGGTCATCAACGCGTTCAACTCCGGCGCGGACAGCTACATGACCGACTTCGAGGACTCCAACACCCCCAACTGGCACAACCAGTTGCAGGGCCAGGTCAACCTCAAGGCCGCCGTGCGCCGCACCCTCACGCTGGATTCCAACGGCAAGCACTACAAGCTGAACGACAAGATCGCCACGCTGCAAGTGCGCCCGCGCGGCTGGCACCTGGACGAGAAGCACGTCACCATCGACGGCCAGCGTGTTTCCGGCGGCATCTTCGATTTCGCGCTGTTCCTGTTCCATAACGCCAAGGAACAGATCGCTCGCGGCGCCGGCCCCTTCTTCTACCTGCCGAAGATGGAAAGCCACCTCGAAGCGCGTCTGTGGAACGACGTCTTCGTCATGGCCCAGAACGAAATCGGCTTGCCGCAAGGCACCGTCAAGGCAACCGTGCTGATCGAAACGATCCTGGCCGCCTTCGAGATGGAAGAAATCCTGTATGAGCTGCGCGAGCACAGCGCCGGCCTGAACGCTGGCCGCTGGGACTACATCTTCTCGTGCATCAAGAAGTTCAAGGTCGACAAGAACTTCTGCCTGGCCGACCGCGCCAAGGTCACCATGACCGCGCCGTTCATGCGCTCGTACGCACTGCTGCTGCTCAAGACCTGCCACAAGCGCGGCGCGCCCGCCATCGGCGGCATGAGCGCACTGATCCCGATCAAGAACGATCCGGAGAAGAACGCCATCGCCATGCAAGGCATCATCAACGACAAGAAGCGTGACGCCACCGACGGCTACGACGGCGGCTGGGTGGCTCACCCGGGCCTGGTCGAGCCGGCCATGAAGGAATTCGTGGCCGTGCTGGGCGACAAGCCCAACCAGTTCGACAAGCAGCGCGACGACGTCAACGTGGCGGCCAAGGACCTGCTGGACTTCCAGCCGGAAACCCCGATCACCGAAGCCGGCCTGCGCATGAACATCAACGTCGGCATCCACTACCTCGGCTCCTGGCTGGCAGGCAACGGCTGCGTGCCCATTCACAACCTGATGGAAGACGCCGCCACCGCCGAAATCTCGCGCTCGCAGGTGTGGCAGTGGATCCGCTCGCCCAAGGGCAAGCTGGAAGACGGCCGCAAGGTGACCGCCGAGATGGTGCGCGCGCTGATCCCGGAAGAGCTGGCCAAGGTCAAGGCTTTCGTCGGTGGCGACACCACGACGTATGACCGCGCCGGCGAGATCTTCGAGCAGATGTCCACGTCGGAGGACTTTGCCGAGTTCCTGACGCTGCCGCTGTACGAAGAGATCTGATCGGGCGGTAGCATTCGCTTGGCCGGGGCTTTTGCCCCGGTGCAAAAAAAACCGCAGCAAACCGCAGCCTGGTGCTGCGGTTTTTTTATGGTGCGCCCGGCAGGGCGCACTCACTCGATCTCCTCGTCGGCGGGAAATCGATAGGTAGTGATGGGTGGTCTCCACGCATCCATCACACGCGCCCCGAATGCTTGCCGTCGGCCTGGCCGCAAGCCGTTTGCGCAGCGCCTTTGCACGTCGATCCCGCCTTGGATCGCTGAGATCCAGCCCCTCGAATTCATCGTCCGCCCGCGCGCCCCGGCTCGTTGTCCATTCGCGCCAAAAAATTCGAGCGTGAAGGCGAGTCCGCGCATGCTCACAGCCCGCTGTGCCCAGATTCCACTAGTGACCGGCCGAATGCTGTCAAGGCGTGGCTTCGACTTTCCTATGACGATAGGGCTTGAAGTATCCAGGTATTGATTTAATTGTTTTTCAGAAAAACAAGAATTGTCTTGGGCTTATTTTATTTCATGAGATCTATGATTTGGTCACCGTCGAGTGGCCTCAGTGCCATTGCGTATCTTTCCGTGACTGCCTCTGGCGTGGAATGCGTCAGGCAGGGTGCGGTTCGATTCGGAAGCCGGTGCATCGGTCCCCTGTGGACCTGCATTTAAACCGGGGTGCATCTAATAGCTTGATGCATTGCCCCAATTACCAACGGAAGAAGGAAATCACATGAAGCGTACTATTCTCGGGAAACGTACTGTTCTCGGTTCTCTCGCAGCAGGCTGTGTGGTCATGGCCGCCATGGCTCCCTCGTTGTCGCATGCGTTCGACGGCCATCTGGACTTCACCGGCTCCATCACGGACGTGACCTGCACCATCAACGGCAAGCCGGCCGGGCCCAACAACCGCACCACCGTGGATCTGGGCAGCGTGGACCCGATCATCTTCACCGCCGTTGGCACGAAATCTCCCGCAGTACCGTTCAGCCTGGTGCTGGGCGGCGGCACGGCCTGCAAGGATAAAACGAAGGCCTCTATCTCCTTTGATACGGGCTCCGCCAACATCGATCCCGCCACCGGCAACCTGATCCTGCAGGGCACCGCTGCGGCAAAGGGCGTGCAGATCGAGATCAGCGACAACGGCAACAAGGCCACCGGCAAGATCCCGCTGCACCTGGCTCAGACGAACCCGCAGGTGGCCACGATCGCGGACAACACCGCAACGCTGACCTACAGCGCGGCCTATGTCCAGACCGCTGCCGCCGTCACTGCGGGTGCGGGTAACTCGTTCATCCGCTACACGATGGCCTACTACTAAATCGAGCCAGGTTTCATTGCCAGGAATGCCATGACGTCGGTCGCTCGCATCTCTTCACTTCTTGCCGCCGGTGTCGTGGCGCTCGCCGCCTGCGCCAGCGTGGCGCAGGCTTCCATTGTCATACAGGGTACGCGACTGGTATTCCCGTCCGATGCCCGGGAGGTTACCGTAAGGCTGAACAACATCGGCAGCGAGCCCGTTCTCGTGCAGAACTGGCTGGACGATGGCCAGCCGGACATGCCGCCCGAGAAAGTCCGCGTTCCCTTCATGCTCGCGCCGGCGGTGGGCCGGGTAGAGCCGAGCAAGGGCGCGGTGCTGCGTATCGTCTATACGCAGGAACCACTGCCGGCCGACCGCGAGACGGTGTTCTGGCTCAATGTGCTGGAGGTGCCCTCGAAGAAGGAGGACGCCGAGAATGCGCTTCTGTTCGCCTTCCGCAGCCGTATCAAGGTTTTCTTCCGGCCTGTGCAACTGAAGGACGTCGATGCCGCTCCCGGCAAGCTTGCCTGGAAGCTGGTCACCGTGGATGGCCAGGGGCCGGCCGGAAAGACGGCGAAGCAGCTTGCCGTGGAGGTCAGCAACCCTACGCCCTACTACGTTTCCTTTGGCCGGGTCGACACCAGGCTGGAGGGCAAGTTTGTCGCCGCGGGTGGTGGCATGGTGGCCCCGCTCGGCAAGGAGACCTTTGTGCTACCCGAAGCAAAGCCCGGAAATCACCCCGGTGCCCTGGTCCGATACGAAGTCATCAACGACTACGGTGGCCGGTACACGGAAGAGAAGGCATTGGCAAATTAGCCGCTAAGCACGCCTGTCCCGATTCCTTTCACTGTGTCCGTTGCACAGCGGCCTCCAGCTTCCGCAGATAGGACAAATTCGTCGGTCTATGCAATCCTCAGTTCGCCTTGTTCAACCCGCTGGCCCGGCTCGCGCCGGCAGCGTGGCTGCGCTGCCGGCCTCCAGGCCGGGGCGCCTTGCGCCTCGCCTGATCGGCGCCGTGGCGGCGATCGCGATGTCGCCTGCCGCCTGGGCGGCGGCGACCGTTGTGGGTGGGCAGGGCGCGGGGACGCGCCAGTCCATGGATCTTGGCGCGCCGATTGGCGAGACCCCGGCGCAGGAACGTAAAGGGGCACAGGATGGTGACCCGGAGCGCGCGCGAAGTGCCGGCAGCGATGGAAACGGGCCCGAGCCGCGGCTGCTGTCCGCCCTGGACGGCAAACGGGTGATATTCGACTCCTACATGCTGGCGCAGGGCACCGAGGGCATCACGATCGATACCAGCCGTTTCGAGCGGCTGGATATTGTCGCGCCGGGCAAGTACCGCGTCGAACTGCATGTCAATGGCCAATGGCGCGGCACCGAGGATATCGAGTTCCGGCAGGTTGCGGGCCGGGAAAGCGCGCAGGCATGCTACGACCGCGATCTGCTCACCCGCGCAGGTGTCGATCTGCGCAAGAGCGCGCGCGGCCAGGATCCCGCGCGGCCGCCCAACCCGATGCCGGAAGGCCCGGTCTGTGCCGACATCGGCAACTATGTTCCCGGCGCCGAACTCAAGTTCGACCAGGCGGAGCAGGCGATCTATCTTTCCGTGCCGCAATACTATCTGCGGCTGACCACATCGAAGAACTATGTCGATCCGCAGCGTTGGGACAGTGGCGTTCCGGCGCTGCTCCTCAACTACAACACCAATGTCTTCACCACGCAGAGCCAGGGACGCAACACCACCCAGGCCTACGCGGGCCTGAACCTGGGGGCAAACCTCGGGCCGCTGCGATTGCGCCACAACGGCTCGGTCACCTGGTCGGCGCCGACTGGCACGCGCTATCAGCGTGGCTATATCTATGGCCAGACCGATCTGCCCGAGCTGCGCTCGCAATTGCTGGTCGGCGAGAGCTCGACCAGCGGCGAGTTGTTCGATTCGGTGTCTTTCCGCGGCGCGCAGATCTTCAGCGACGACCGCATGCTGCCCGAGACGCAGCGCTACTACGCACCTGTGGTGCGCGGTACCGCCGGCTCGAACGCCCGGGTCTCGGTCCACCAGCGCGGCTTCCTGGTCTACGAGACCACCGTGGCACCGGGGCCGTTCGAGATCAATGACCTGCAGGTTGCCAGCTACGGCGGCGACCTGCAGGTGACCGTGACCGAGGCCAACGGGCAGGCGCGTACCTTCCTGGTGCCCTTTGCCACCACCGTGCAGTTGTTGCGGCCCGGTGTCACGCGCTACAGCGTGACCGCGGGCAGGGCTAGCGACCCCGCTCTGCAAGGCAGCGGACAGTACGTCATGCAGGGCACGCTGCAACACGGCATCAACAATATGGCCACCGGCTACGGTGGTGTGGCCTTCGCCAGCAACTATGTGTCCGGGCTGCTGGGCGGGGCGCTCAACACGCGCTTCGGTGGCTTTGGCGCCGACGTCACGTGGGCCAGGGCCGCCGTGCCAAACGGCGATAGCCTGCGTGGCTCCAGCTTCCGTGTTTCGTACAGCAAGAATTTGCCGAACAGCGGTACCAACTTCTCGCTGCTGGCGTACCGCTATTCCACGCGTGGCTATCTTGGCCTGCGCGATGCGCTGATGCTGCACGATGCCGTCGAGCGCGGCGCGGCGGCCGATTCGTTCGCGCGCACGCGCAGCAGAGTGGATGCCAACATTAGCCAGACGCTCGGCGCGAGCGGCGGCAATGTCTACCTCAACGGCTCTTCGCTCCAGTACTGGAACCAGCGTGGCCAGGCGCTCAGTTTCACGCTGGGCTATAGCAACCAGTGGCGCGGCAACACCTATTCCGTGTCCGTGCAGCGCGTGCAGAACGCGGGGGGCGGTGGGGCCTTGTATGGGGGAGCGAGCAGCGGCAGCAGCACGCTGGTCAGCCTCAACCTGTCGATTCCACTGGGAAAGTCCGCCCGCGGCGCTCCCGTCCTGAACGCCTTCGTCACGCACGACGACAGTGCCGGCACGCAGGTGTCTTCCGGCGTTTCGGGGATCATCGACCAGCAGGGCAAGGGCTCGTACTCGCTCTCCGGCACTTATGACGACCGGCGCAATGCCGCCTCGGGCAACGCCAGCATCAACTGGCGCCTGTCTGACGTCACGCTGGGCGCCAGCATTGGCCAGGGTCAAGGCTATCGGCAGGCGTCGGCCAGCGCGCAGGGCGGCCTGGTCGTTCATCCGGGCGGCATATCCATGGCACAGACCCTTGGCGAGACCATCGGCGTGGTCCATGCGGCGGATGCGCAGGGCGCCCGGGTCGGCTACGGCGGCGCCAGCGTGGACCGGCGCGGCTACGCGGTCGTACCCAGCCTGATCCCTTATCAGTTGAACAGCATCGATGTCGATCCCAAGGGCATCCCCGACGACGTCGAATTGAAGGTGACCTCGCGCAGCGTCGCGCCGCGCGCTGGCTCGGTGGTGATGCTCACCTACGAAACCCGCAAGGCGCGCGCCGTGCTCATCAACAGCCGCATGCCCAATGGCGAACTGCTGCCCTTCGCCGCCACCGCCATCGATGCCGAAGGCGGCATGGCGATCGGCGCCGTGGGCCAGGGCAGCCGCCTGGTGGTGCGCACCGAGAAGGACCGCGGCTCGATCCGCGTCGAATGGGGCAAGAAGCCCGAAGAGCGCTGCGTGATCGACTACACGCTGCCCGCGCGCGTGCAGGGCAAACGCAGCGGCTACGAGATGCTGGACCTGCCATGCCTTCCATTGCCGGCCGGCGGCGTGGGCAGCAAAGAGCTGGCGGCGCGTCCGTGAGGCCGAATCAACCCGGAGCCGGGCAACCGTTGAGCACCAGGACGGCAGCGCAAGGCAATCCGGCCGGCATGCTGAACCAGGGAAGGCCGAGCTGCATGACCCATCCGATCATTGCGGGCGGCAGCGATCGCAGGCAGCGCTGCGAGCGGCGGTGGCGCGGCGCTGGGGCCATGCTGGCCTTGCTGCTTTGCCTGGCGCCGGCCGGGGCGCTGGCGGCGTTGTCGATCATCGGCACCCGCTTCGTCTACCCCGCCGAGCTGTCGGCGCTGAGCGTGAGGCTGCGCAATGCCGGCGACAGCCCGATCCTGGTCCAGGCCTGGCTGGACCAGGGGGAGGTCAATGCCGATCCGGCCACGCTGAGCGTGCCCTTCATCTTGTCGCCACCCTTGCTCAGGCTGGACCCGGAGCGCAAGACGGTGCTCCGGCTGCGCTACACCGGTGAGCCGCTGCCCGGGGATCGCGAGTCGGTGTTCTGGATCAACTTTCTGGAGGTGCCGCCGCTGGCCGGGGACACCGCCAGTCTGCTGCGCCTGTCTTACCGCACGCGCATGAAGCTGCTGTTCCGGCCGGCGGGATTGCCCGGCACCGCGGACGAGGCCATCGGGCAGGTGACATGGGCGTTCGGCAATGCAGGCAAGGCGGGCGGCGCCGTCCTGGAAGCAAGCAACCCCACGCCTTACCACGTGTCGCTGGCGCGGATGGCCGTCGGGCGCGGGGGCGCATCGGTGGAACTGGACGGCCAGACCATCGCGCCGCTTGGCGTCACGCGGTTCACGCTGCCCGGCTTGAAGGGCGCCGCCTCGGACGAGGCGGTGGTGCATTACGAAGCCGTCAGGGACAGCGGCGAACTGATCGTCGGCAATGCAAATGTCAAAAGGTAGTTTCGACGCAGGTTGATGGGTGGCTCGATGAGGAAGTCCAACGCCATCGGGCTGAGAGCGGCGCATGCACATCGATTGGGCCGCTCGTGAAATGAATGGATTGCCATGAGAAGAAATCAAGTGACTGCTGGCCGTGGAACTTTTGTCGATGTCGATGTCGATGTCGATGCCTATGCACAAGCCCGCCGGGCGGTCGGTGACCGGGCCGCGCGCCGCGCCTTCGGGCTGCGTGCCTGCGGTGTCGGCCTGATGTTGCTGCTGCCGGTCGCGGGGCATGCGCAGGTGCCCGGTGCGCCCAATGCGGCGAATGCGGCGAATGTACCCAGCATACCCAGGGCCGGGCAGACCATGCGCGATCTCGAGACCGTGCGTCCGGAACTCCCTGCGCCGTCCAGTCTGGAGCTGGACCTGCCCAAGGCGGACGAGCGCAGCGTGCCCACCGCGTCCGCCGACCCGGGGATACGCCTGAAGGTGCAGGGCTTTCGCATCGACGGGAACAAGGTATTCGACTCGGCGCAACTGCTGCCCTTGCTGAGCGACCTGAACGGCAGCGAGCAGGACCTCGCAGGCCTGCGCGCGGCGGCGGACCGCATCACCGCGTATTACCACGCGCACGGCTACCTGCTGGCGCGCGCCTTCCTGCCGCCGCAGGATATCGAAGATGGCTTGATCCGGCTCGAAGTGATGGAGGGCAGGTACGGGCAGGTCGTGCTGCAGAATAAATCGCGCGCGTTCGACGGCGTGCTGCGCCAGCCGCTGTCGAGGCTCAGGCGCGGCGAGGCGGTGCATAGTGCGGAACTGGAAAGCAGCCTGCTGCTGCTCAACGATATCCCCGGCGCCCAGGCCAAGGGTACCTTGCAGTCCGGCACCGAGCCCGGTACCACCGACCTGCTGGTCGAGGCGGAGCCCGGGCCGCTGGCCGGCGGCAGTCTGGAGGCGGACAACTACGGCGGCTACTACACCGGCGAATACCGCCTGGGCGGCAGCTTCTACCTGAACAACCCGTTGCGGCTGGGGGACCAGTTGAGCCTGCGCGTGCTTGGCAGCGACAAGCGGCAGCGCTACTACCGCGCCGGCTACCAGTTGCCGGCCGGTCCCTGGTCCACACGCGTGGGCGTGTCGTACTCGGATATGGGCTATCACCTCGGCAAGAATTTCGCGGTGCTGGAAGCGCACGGCCGCGCCAGCATCCGCAGCGTCTTCGTCTCGCAGCCGCTGCTGCGCGGCCGCGCCTTCAACCTGGGCGCCCAGCTGCAGTACGACGACAAGCGGCTGCGCGACGAGATGGATCTCTTCGAGAGCAACGTCGGCAAGCGCGTGGGGCTGTGGACCGCTGGCGTGAACGGCAACGGCCAGGACAACGTATTCGGCGGCGGGCAGACCATGTTCTCGGCGAGCTACAGCACGGGACGGCTTCGCATCGACGATCCGTACACCGAGTTCATCGACCAGGTCAGCGCGAGAACCGGCGGCAGCTTCAGCAAGATGAACCTGAGCGCGGCGCGCCTGCAGCGACTGAGCAATCGCTTCCAGCTCTATGCCCAGGCCAATGCGCAATGGGCGTCCGGCAACCTGGACGGCTCGGAGAAGTTCGGCATGGGCGGGCCCTATGGCGTGCGCGCCTACGCGCTCGGCGCCGGCAGCGGCGACCAGGGCTGGCAGGCCAGCCTGGAGCTGCGCTACGCGGTGGCCCCTGGCTGGCAGTTGAGCGCCTTCGTGGACAAGAGCGTGGTGGACACCAACAAGCAGCCCTGGACCAGGGAGCGCAACACGCGCCGGTTGACGGGGGCGGGCATCGGTGGCGCCTGGGCCGGGCAGGGACATCAGATCAGCCTGGCGCTGGCCTGGCCGCTGGGCCAGCGCGACGCAAGCGGGGGGCCGGTGCGCAGCCCCAGGTTTTGGGTTCAGGGCGCGCAGTACTTCTGAGCGCGCCGTGGACCGTGTCGGTGCAGTACCCGTGCTGCCGGGATGGTTGCAGCATTCTCAATAACAAGGAAAGAGGTCAATATGAACAAAAGCTATGCACTGGTCTGGAATCAGGCCCAGGGATGCTGGAACGTCGCCAGCGAAGGGGCTCGCCGCCGCGGCAAGTCTGGCGGTGCCAGGCGCGTGATTGCCGCCGCTGTTGCGCTGTTGGGGCTGGGGGCGCTTGCGCCGGCGCATGCCTTGCCGACCGGCAATGTGATCGTATCGGGCACCGGCAATGTCGCGACCTACAACGATGGCCAGGCCATGTCGATCAACCAGTCGAGCGACAAGCTGATCATCAACTGGAACGGGTTCAGCGTTGGCGCGAAGGAGAGAGTCACCTTCAACCAGCCCGACAGCAACTCGATCGCGCTCAACCGCGTGATCAGTGCGAATGCCAGCAATATCCAGGGCCAGATCGATGCCAATGGCCGCGTTTTCCTGGTCAACCCCAACGGGATGGTGTTTGGGCAGACCGCCCAGGTCAACGTGGGCGGCCTGGTGGCCTCGACGCAGGACATCACCAACGCGGATTTCAACAGCGGGACCTACCGCTTTGCCGGCGGCGCGGGTGCGTCGATCATCAATGCCGGCCGGATTACCGCCGCGCCGGGTGGCAGCGTGGCGCTGCTGGGCACGACGGTGAACAACACTGGCCTTATCCAGGCGCAGATGGGCCGGGTGGCGCTAGGCGCCGGCAATGACTTCACCGTGAGCTTCGACGCCAGCAACCTGCTCAACCTGCAGGTGAATGGCGGCCTGGTAGGCTCGCTGGTGCAAAACGGCGGCCTGCTCAAGGCCGACGGTGGCCAGGTGCTGATGACGGCCCGTGCCGCCGGCAGCTTGCAGCAGGCGGTGGTGAACAATACGGGCATGATCGAGGCCAAGACCTTGCGCGGCAATGCCGGCAAGATCACGCTGGACGGCGGCAGCGCCGGCGTCGTGCGCGTGGCCGGCAACCTGAACGCCAGCGCGATGGCCGGCCCGGGCAACGGCGGCACCATCGAGACCCGCGGCGCCGATGTGCAGGTGCAGTTGGGCACCCAGGTCAACACCCAGGCCAATAACGGGCAGACGGGCACCTGGAAGCTCAGCGGGATGGATGTCAACGTCGGCCAGACCGCCGGCAGTGGCGAAATTACCGCATATAGTGACACGCTCTCGCGCAACCTCGGCACCACCAATATCGAGCTGGCCAGCACCGTTGGCAATCTTTTGGTCAACGCGCCGATCGAGTGGAGCAGCGGCAACAAGCTGACGCTGACCTCGGCTGGCGATGTCAATGTGAACGGAGCGCTGAGCGCCACCGGCGTCAACGCCAGCCTGGCCATGACCGCCGGCGACGCCAAGGATATCAACCTGAACAACAAGGTCACGCTCAGCGGAGCCGGCAACGGCCTGGCGTTGAACTATGGCCGTTCGCTGAACCTGAACAACGGCGCGGTGGTCACCTTGTCCGGGACGGGGGCGTCGTTCAGGTCGAACGGCTTTTCCTATAACGTGATCCAGAACCTCGCGCAGCTGCAGGGCATCAACGACAATCTGGGCGGCTACTACGTGCTGGGCAACAAGATCAGCGGCGGCAGCCTGAAGTCGATCGGCGGCGACTACGGCACGTTCTACGGCACCTTCGACGGCCTGGGCAATACCTTGAGCAATCTCAAGGTGACCAGCACCGGGCCTTTGTCCGGCCTGTTCTCGGCATCGTCCGGCAGCATCAGCAACCTCGGCCTGGCGGCGTTGACGGTCAACGCGACGTCTGGCAATGCCGGCGCCGCTGCGCTGGGCGGGCTGGTGGGGCAGAATTCCGGCACCATCTCCAACGTCAACGCCACTGGCGTATGCCTGTCTAGCAACAGCGGGCGGGCCCATTCAATGGGTGGCCTGGTGGGGAAGAACCTCATCGACGGCTCCATCGACCGCGCTTCGGTGAGCGCCTCCAGTCTGTCTGGCAGCAACCTGACCCAGTCGATCGGTGGCCTGGTCGGCGAAAACGCGGGCAGCGTGACACGCAGCAGGTCGGATGCCAAGATCGGCGGATACATGCAGCGCACGGCCATGGGCGGCGTGGGCGGCCTGGTCGGGCTGAACGCCGGGCCTAACGCCTATATCGCCGATTCGTCCAGCCGGGGCACCGTCGGCACATCCAACGGCGGCCTGAACGTGGGCGGCCTGGTGGGCTACAACAACGGTGGCGTCATCGAGCGCGTCTTCTCCGCCGGCGACACAGGCTCTTCCAGCAACGCCGTGATCGGTGGCCTGGTTGGCCTCAACGACAGCGGCGGCCGGATTGCCGATGCCAGCACCAGTGGCCGCGTAGACGGCAGCGGTGCCGCGGCCATCGGCGGCCTGGTGGGGCAGAACCGGAACGGTAGCCTGATCAATGTCAAGACCAGCGGCCTGGTCAGGGATACTTCGGGCATCGATGTGGGCGGCCTGGCCGGCAGCAACGAGGGCGGCACCATCTTCGGCGCGGAAGCCACCGGCGCCGTGATCGGCGGCGCCAACAACCGCGTGGGCGGCCTGGTCGGCAGCAACTACAGCGGCACCATCCAGAGTTCGGTGGCGCGAGGCAAGACCTCGGGCGGCAGCAACAGCCACACCGGCGGCCTGGTCGGCTACAACGGCGGCAACCTGCTGGCGGTGGAAGCGAGCGGCGAAGTCTATGCCAATACCAACAGCTTTGTCGGCGGCCTGGTCGGCACCAACGTCGCCAGCAATGGCGCCGCGATCGTGTCGGGCGTAGCCAGCGGCAACGTCAAGGGTGAAAGCCGCAGCGTGGTGGGTGGCCTGGTTGGCCAGAACCACGGCGCGGTCAGTGCTTCGTCGGCTTCCGGCACGGTCAGCGGTGGCAACTACGTGACGATGGGCGGCCTGGTTGGCCTGAATCAGGGCGAAGTCAATTACTCGACGGCCAGCGGCAAGATCGACTTCGTGTCGAGCTACGCCCAGAGCTATGGTGGCCTGGTCGGTGTGAACTTCGGTCTCATGCAAGGCAACCGGGTTTCCGGCAATGCTGCCCTGCTGCCGCAGGCCGGCATCAACTACGGCACCATCATTCAGTAAGTTGCTGAAGCAGTCCACTGACCTGCCTGCCTAGCAGGCAGGCCCCTTGCGTGCCGTGTTTCGGCATGGCATGCAAGGGCATTTCAGTACCGCGCCATGGAACACAAGGACGGATATGCGTTGCTGGCGGCGCAGGTGGCGGGTCCTGTCGGCCGCGCGCACCATGGATTTTGACGCCACCTCGAAAGGCTGGCGAGACAGGGGGGGGGAGATGGAGAGCTGCATGAATACGAATGTACTGCCTATTGCCGGGCTGTCGGGAATTGCACGGGCGGCGCGCCAACCGGTACGCCTGTTCATTGCCGCGCTAATGCTGATGCTGGGGTTGGTGAGCGGCAGCGCCCAGGCACAATTTGAAAACCGCATGGCCATCAACTGCACGAACCCCAATCCGCAGGAGATCCAGCCGTGGACGGTCACCAATCCCCTGACCAGCAGTACGGCCATCGGCACGATCCTGATGGAGCGGCGGTTCGCGTTGTCGACGTCCTTCACCTTTGGTGCGACGTCGGCAGTGGTCGCTCACGATCTGGTCACGGGCGCCCACTGGGCAATGGGGTTCGGGCCGCCCGTCGGTGCGGATGGCATTGTGCCAACGAATATTGACGGCATCGGCTTCAAGTGGGAAGCACTATCGTCGGACGGTGTCGCCAGAACCCTGCGCAAAGAGGCCGACCCGCTTGCCGTCGAGAAGATCGATGTCTTGTTTCAACCCAATCTGGGGATAAAGACCGGGTCCACCATCGCCAGCTACAAACAGTACCTGGTGCTGACCAAGGACCCGAATGCGCTCCCCCCGGGCGAGATCAAGGTGACCCATGTTGCGGGTGGTCTCCAGGTGAAGATCTATGCGGCGGATTTTCTGAAGTCGGTGGGAGTGAGCCTGGGCAGCACGTTCCAGGTGCCCACCTTGGGCCCGGGATGCCATCAGTCCATTACCTACGACAGCACGGGTATCGTCGGCATCGGTGGCGGCCCGCCGCCCCCGATTCCGAACAAATGCGATGTGGTGGCCAATCAGATCATTCCGGTCGATCTGGGGAGTATCCCCATCGATCGGTTCAAGAAGCTCAACGACACTTCCCCACCGAAGCACTTCGAGATCGCCCTGAGCAATTGCGCGGCCAACGCCAAGCCCAAGATCAGCTTCAGGGACAAGGCGACGCCGCCCAATGCAGACAAGACGGTGTTGCGGCTCAGCGCGCCGGGCGGGCAAAGCCTGGCCCAGGGGTTCGGCATCATCATGACGCGCGAGGATGGCAGCCGGGAGCGCATCGCCTATGGCGATCCGGGCGCTGCCAGGAAGTACGAGATGACGCTCGACAAGCCGGGCAGGACAGCAAAGCTCCCGCTGTCGGCGCAGTACATCCGCACCGGTGGCGACGCCGAGATCAAGGCCGGCTACGCGGGAGGCTCCGCCGAATTCACCTTCACTTTCCCCTGAGGATGGTGTCCAGAACCAGGTTGGCAACGCTGCGCTGACCATATGAGCGCCATCAGATGAAATCGAGGCGCTACCTCACCCGAGTCCACGCATCGTCGCGGTACTGGCCGCGGCCGGCTCAATAACTTCCTGCGCTTTACCGTGGGGCTTGGGTCGGCGTGGTACTCGGATTTAGGAAAATCGAAAAAGATCCTGCTGTGGGAAGTCGCATGACGCGCCTCGCTTGGTGTGTGGCTTTTTTCGCCATGGCGCTGGTAGCGATGAGGCAGTCGGCTCTACTAGCCGCGAAATTGGCAGAGAAATACGCATGGCCGCTCATCGAGCAGTGGCACGGCTGTTGGGACATCAAGCATTGTTCGGTGTCATGGCGGGGCCAAGCCGCGATCGTCCTTTTTTTGGTCGGCCCTGCTGTGGCTTGGGCATCGGCGGGGTGGAAGTACTCGCGTCAGCCGACTGCCGGGAGGTTCGCTTGGACAATGCTCTCGCTGTTGGCAGGCACTGCCCTGTTCTATCTGGGGTACTACGCCTTGATTTGGTGACGTGGATAATTCATGGCCACCAACCATCGGCTGCCGTCCACGTTTGCCCTTGGGGTAGTACGGCTCGACAGCCGCAATCTGGCGCGACCACGGCACCACGCTTTCCATCTCCGTCAGGAAGCGCTGGCGTCGCGTCCCCCGTTTCTTGCCGTGGCTTTCCGCTTCCGTAAAACTGATCTGTCGCTTGGAAAGCGTTGATTCGGTGTTTTCTACCCACCGATGGCGTAGCACTGTGACTTTTTGTAGCGGGCGGTTTTGAGCGTACTTTGTGCCCTTATACTGCGCAGGTCGTTGCAAACACAGCGACCGGGTTTGACAGCCTGCTAAGAACGCGGACATGTGCCTCTATATGGCTTTTGTTCGTCTTGCCTTTGCGCGCCCCTACGGGCGGGCCTGGGCGGGGGAGCTTTCGAGCTCACCGGTTCCTTCTTTCCGGCTGTCAACCCCATTTGACAGCGGGGAGCGGGTTGACATCGCTTAAGTAGGAGGCACACCCATGCCCCAGTCTTCGCTCGCCCATCCCGGGCAAATCGTATCCTCCAAGCCAGCCATCCTCTGCCAGCGCCTGCGCGCCTCCCAACGGAGGGCGCCCGATGCATAGGTATCCGCACTACAACATCACCGCCCAGCGCGCCGGGCGCGACACCTTCCTCACGGCCCACGCGCCTTCCGAAAGCCCGCTAAGCCTTGCCGCGGAAAAAACCGCGCAACTCAACGCGCTGCTGTCGGTGGCGGTCGAGAACGCTGCCGGCGGTTCCTTGTGCAACATCACCGAAGAGGCGCAGAGTCATCTGCTTTCGCTGGCGGCCGTGCTCGCGCATGAACCGCTGGTGTTGAGCGAGTTGGCCGCGCAGGACGATGAGGGGGAGGGTGGCGATGGATAGTGGGTAGACGGCCAAGCGCAGACGTAGATGAAGTCCAAAGCCCGGAGCCGATTGGGTCGCTCAACTCTCGTCGTCTGCCAAGGCCTCGCGTGTATCCATTGCAGCCTTCTTTAGCGGCCTATCTTGGGCGGATTGGATGGCAATCCCTTGCCAACATCATGCCAGGTTAACGCGAGCCACGGGTGCCTGGGCGTGATCAGCGGCTTTGGCCAACATCGTTCTGCGCAAACTGGACTGCAAGGCCGATCGCCCGTAGGCTGTATCCGTTCACCTGCCAGCCACCCCCGGTCCTCTGCGGATGATCGGGGCCAAACGGTATCGCCAGGATCCTGAGTCCCGCCCAGGGGATCTCAATGCGCGCCGATGGCCGCACGTCGATCAATATGTCGTCCCGATGCAAGCCACCCCGCGTTTCGGAGTAAGGCTGTGCGATGGCACCCCAACGGCGTAGCCAGGCACACAGGTGCGTAGCGACCTCCCTCACGTCCGAGCGCACGTACACCACGCCAGGCCGTAGTTGAGGCATCTCGATATCCGGTGCATCGATGGACAACGAGAAGGGCAGCGTAGCCGAGAAGAGGCTTCCGAGCCCAGGCTCGCTTACCACCTGGATAGCGCCGCCCATCAACTGGGCAAGCCGATGGCAGATCGAAAGCCCGAGTCCAGAACTGGCGGCCGGCTGCCGGCTACCGCTTGCCTGATAATACGACTCGAAGATGCGCTCCTGGCTTTGCGCGGCAATGCCGACGCCGGTGTCCGCCACTTGCCACATCAGCTCGACGCCTTCCGGCCGGGTTGCCACCATCCGCGCGCGCAGCACCACCCGGCCCATCTGCGTGAACTTGATGGCGTTGCTCAGCAGGTTGTTCAGGATCTGGCGCACGCGAACCGCGTCGCCCAGTACGCTCCCGGGAATGTCCGCATCGATACAGGCGTAGATGAGCAGGCCCTTGCCTTGCGCGCGCGCAGCGTACGAGCAAAGCACGTCTTCCGTCAGGTCGAGCGGCGAGAAGGCAGCCGGTTCGAGCATCAGGCTCCCGGCTTCGATCCTCGAGATGTCCAGCGCGTTATCCACTACCTGCAATAGTGAAGCCGAGGCCCCTTCGATGGCCTTGATGTACTCCCGCTGCTGCCCTGACGCGCCGCTCAAGGCCAGGAGCTCAAGTGTTCCCAGGATGCCGTAAAGTGGCGTACGAATTTCATGACTCATGGTGGTCAGGAAAACGGTCTTGGCCTCATTGGCGGCTTCCGCCCGTTGAATGGCCAGCTGCGTTGCTGCTTCCATTTCCTTGTGGGCGGTGATGTCGCTGAACGCGCAGATCACCACGTCTTCGCCCTGGTAGCGCGCCGACGCGAAAGATACATAGACGCTGCGGCCGTCATGCAGCACCAGTTCGCGGCCGGTGCCCGGATGGCGGTCATTGGACAGTGCGGCTTCGCGCCACGAGACGTCGGGATCAAACCAGCTTCGCGCCAATCCGTTGGCAAGTGGCACGTTGCCGTCGCGGCGGCGAAGCACACACAATGCCACCGGTGCCGCCTCGATAATGGATCGGCTAAACGCTTCGCTTTCAATCAGGCTGTCAAATTGCCGCTGCGCCGGCCGCACCTGGTGCCGATTGATATACACGATGCCGATGCCCATGCCGATGATCAGCAGAACGAAGCCCCCCAGTGCCAGCCGGATAGCCGGCATGCATGCGTTCAGCAGCGCGCTCGCACGAATGACATACACAACACGCCAGCCGTCGTCGCCTACCGCCTTGCTGAGCGTTAGGTACTTGGGTATTGGGCCCATTCCGTATCGAATAAACGCATCCTCGCGCGTCATTCTCGCCAGATCGCGCCTTAATTCGGCATCTCCCGTGCTTTCGAGAACAACGTTATCCTGACGGTCCAGCAGCATATAGCTTAGGCCAGGCTTGGACAGCAGAAGACCCGGCTCGACATTGTCCAACGCCAATCCAAGCCAGCCGGCTGTTTTCTCGCCAGGATCGACCCGGCCAAACATGTAAAGACGGTGATGCGTGCGATCGCTGGCCCAGATAATCGACCCGGTGTCAGCCGATTGCGCGTGCCGCGCAACCAGCATGTTTGTCACCTCGGGCGAGAGAGCCTCCCGGATTCCACGGCGGTCGCTCTCCAGCCCTACCTGAGTGGACTTGGCAGCGGTCCAGTAGACCAGATGGGCGCCTGAACGCGCGATGGCGTCCCTGTCCCGTTCAGTCACATACAAGGTCCAGCTCTTCCCGGCTTGCCGATCGATGGCGAGCGAAATCCCTTCGATGCGATGGGCCGCGCTTGTCGGCAACTGGACAGGCTCGCCGCTGCCTTCGGATATGGAGTCGATCAAGGATCTCAGCAGCGAGCTACGTCGCCCCAGGAAAATCTGCGCGTTATACGCCGCAGCATTCATCTGGCGCCGATAGGCAGAAATACTTCTCTCGAATTGAGACTCCAGGTACAGCACCGCGGCCATGCCCGCGCACAGCAGCAACGTCGCTGCCAGGAGATATAGCATCACAACGGCTACGCGCGGCGGCGATATCTTGACGCTACGGCGCCCAGCACGAAGTCGGTGGAAATGCATGATTGAATATTGCCGTCGATCGGAATTCTTTCCTATCGGACAATTCTCAATCTTTGATTTCAGCAGTGATTTGCCATAGCCCCCCATCCCCCCCGCAATGCCGCTGGCAAGACCCCGGAGTGTCGTTATCCACGCAGCGACTTGACGGTCTCCACTGCAGCGGTATCCTCGTTGGCAGGGGCAAACCGAAATGCGAACGCGTACTCGTACAGCTCGCGGTCGTTCGCAAGGCCCAGTTTTTTCATGCCCGCAATGCGCTGCGTGCTCACGGTCTTGACGCTGCGCCCCAGCGCCGTGGCGATCTCACCGACGGTCATGCCTCGCGTATAGCGGCGCAGCACTTCGGTCTCCCGTGCCGAAATGCAGTCGTTGGCAAAGACGTCGATCGGCTCCTCCGCCATCCGGGAGTGAGCCATCAACTTGCGCACCGATTGCGCGATGTACATTCGCCCTCGCGCGACGGCCCGGATGGCACCCGCGATCTCCCTGGCCGGGTCGCTCCTCAGCAGCAGACCATGGGCACCCGAGACGATCATGGCTCGCAGGACCAAGGGGCTGGATACCTTCGTGATGATCACAACCTTCAAGCGAGGACAGGTGCCATGCAGAAGATCCAGCAATGCGATATTGTCGTCATGTCGCCGGCCCGGACGATGAAAGGCGCAGAGCAGGACATCGGCCCTGGCTCTGCCCGGCCACTGCATCAGTTCGGCGGAATCCACGGGTTCTCCAACGATCTGGACTTCATCCATCAGCGCTAACACCTGGCGCGTCTTTTTCCGCGACGTGGAATGGTCATCCGCAAGAAGCACTCTGATTGGCACAACTAAGCCCTCCGATCAACGAATCTGTGTAAAACCGATCCGGCGCCCGGCGGACCGTGCCCGGCGCGGCGCGCCCCGCTCCGTAGAGCCGGCCCATCCGGGATGCCGCGACCATCCACTACACGTTGGCCTGCACTCGGATGAACGGCTCCCGGATATTCGGTCTCGGAAATCTCTGGCGTGGCGGCGGCCGCGTAGCCGCCGGCTGGCAGCAGCACACACAGGCTGGCGCGGCCGGCCTGGCGGGCCACTTCGATTATTTCGGGCGATCGGTATGGCAAGGGGTTGTAAATCTCCAGCCGCGTAACAGCGGCACGGCAAATAGCGATGACCGGAATGGCGTAGCAATATCTCGCCCCTGCTTCAAGGCGGCAGGGCCTGACATCAAGCCAATCCTCCTGCGGGTAGCGGCAAGGCGTGACCCAGATCAATCGGGGGCGGGCAAGACCTTCCGATGGCTTGGTTACATGAAAGTGCATATTGGCCGCCAAAGCCCCGGTATGGATCGCATGTGTCAGCAGATATTCGCCAGAATTCCCCGGTAGCGACACAGGACAGTTCTTGTTTTCGGTAAAAATAAATGAATTGAGATTATCGCCACGCTTAACAACGCGTGTGAGATCGGGTGCCCGCCAGTGCAAGTCAGCCTCTCATCAAGGTCAGGTGTGGCCCCATTCGAAAAATCCCTCCCGAGTTGGTCATCTGGTGTGCACAAAGACCTTAACCTCATCTGGAACGCGCGCTGTTCTTTGCGCGCGTCAGATATCGAGATTCTGTCTATCGTGGAATTACAATTCTTTTTCGCTAATAAAATTGTAATAAAGTATACAAAATACTTAAATTATAATGAATTGGGAATTGTGATATTGTCGGCTGGGAAATTAAAGAAAATAGGCTTCTACGGTGCGGATGAAGCCAGGGAAGTTATCCGGCGCGCACCTGCCAAGTGGTGGGGATTCTTGCGTCGTTCTGGTCGATGATGATCAACCATCCCCGCTAGCCAGCCGCCCGGCAGCTGTCAATGTCGAACTGGCTGTGTGCCGGCACGTTGCTGCAGAACCAGATTATTCTGGTAGAAGAGGCGTGATGACTTCAGTATTCTTGAGGTCGTCGGCATCAACATTCCCTGGTGATGCCGACTCCCGATTCCGGCGAGGATTCCCCCCCCTCTGCCCGGACTTCTACCCACCCAAGCGACCCTCGCGGGCAGCTTGGGTTTTTTTTTGTGCGCCCGGCAGGGCGCATCCATAGCGCCCCGCTACTGAAAAAGCTCGGTAGCAATGCAGAAGGTAATGAGCTGCTGGTCGGTTGTGACACCGAGCTTCTGCATTGCTGCCACCTTGTGGCCACTCACGGTCTTGATACTGCGGTTGAACTGCCTGGCGATGTCCTGAACCGATTCCCCGCCAACGAAATGGCGAAGCACTTCATATTCCCGCGGCGACAGCGTCTTGATTCGCTCGCCAATGGAATCCGACCCCGAGTTCTCGCGAAGAGACCCCTGGAGGGATGCTGGAATGTATCTGCGGCCACTCCGGATCGCGAACAGGGCGGCGAGGATGTCGTTGAGAGAGTCGCCCTTGAACACCACGCCGTGCACGCCGGTATCGTAAAGGGCCGATACGATGATCGGGTTGGTGAGCATTGTCAGCACCAGCAGCTTGACGCCGGGGAACGTCCTGGCCAGGTATGCGATGAGCTTCAGTCCATCCCCGAAGACCGGATCACCGGGCATGGCAAAGTCGGTGACAATAATATCCGGACGGGCAAGGGGAATCTTGGCGATCAGGTCCGAGGGGCCCGAGGCGGAATCCACCACCACGAAACGCAGGTCCCGTTCGATGACTTCGCGTATTCCCATGAGTACCAGGGGATGATCGTCCGCTAAGATGATTTTGGTCTTTTTCATGGAGTTCAAAAAATCGGATAAAGGGAAGCCGCCGCCTGGTCGATTGTCAAAACTCAGCGAGAATGGCCTCGATCTGCGAGGCAACCAGCGTTATGCCTGCCTTCTGCTTTTGCTGAAGGCCTTCGCTGCGAATGTCTTCCTCCAGGGCTTCACAGTATTTCACGAGTCTGAACAATTTTACGGTAGCAAGTGCTCCGCGGATACGATGCAACGTATCCAGGGCAGCGCCGGTGGACGAATTCACGCTTGCTCGATTGAGCGCCGTGATATCGCCACGCATGGTCTCGGAGAATACGTCGCGGAACCTGAGCGGCACGATCCCGATTTCATCATGGCTGGCCGGGGACTCCGGGACTGCCTCCGGCGCGTGCCGTATGACCGCAGGCGAGCGCAGATGAGACCGTAGCGCCCCCAGGTCAAATGGCTTGACCAGCCAGGACGTCATGCCTGCGTCCATGCAGCGTTGCTCCTCTTCGCGCATCGCATTGGCGGTGATCCCGATAATAGGGCCCTCGTAGCCTTGTTGTCTCAACGCTTCGGCCAACTCGTAGCCATTTGCCCTCGGCATGTTGATGTCCGTGATCACGACATCGAACAGATCGGGGTGCCATCGGGCCAGCGCATCCACCCCATCGCAGACCAGGACAACCAGGCAGCCGATTTGTTCAAGTTGCTCCTTCAGGATCATGCCGTTGATAGCGTTATCCTCGGCCACGAGGACCCGAAGCTGTGCGCAGGCAGCGAGCGGCTCCGCCTGCCTGTCAACTGGCTCGGATATACCCGGCACCGCGAGGGCGATGGCGCTGCCGATCGCTTGAATGCTGTGCGCACTCAGGTAGCCACGTCCCGCCGACAACGCCGCGTCCGCCGCGGCAGGCTCGCTGCCGGCAAACAGATAATTCCCGGTCCAGCCCTCGGGCACCGGGTAGGCGACGAGAAGGTCCAGCACACGCACGTGCCGCGCAGCATCGACAGGAACATCGTCTGCCGTGTGCGTGGTGGCCCCCCAGCGCTTCAGCCATGCGCACACATTGTCGGTCAACTCCTTGCCCGGGGATCGCACGTAGACGGCTTCCCCCGTCAGCACGGGCGCTTGCGACGGTACCTGCACCGCAGCGTGCGACAAGGGGAGCATCAGCGAAACGCTGCTTCCCAGGCCAGGATCGCTGAACACCCGGATGTCCCCATGCATCAGCCTTGCCAGGCGCATGCAGATGGACAAGCCCAATCCGGCGCCGCTTACCGTATGCATATTGCTGTCGATCCGGTAGAACGGGGTGAAGAGTTCCGCTTGACGTTCCCGCGCGATCCCGACCCCCGTGTCCACCACCTGGAACACGAGCGTCACGCCATCGCGCTCTGCTGAATCTTGCCGGACGCGGAGAATCACGTGACCGGTTTCGGTAAATTTGATGGCGTTGCTCAGGAGATGGTTCAGTATTTGCTGAATCCGCATGGTGTCGCCACGCAGGTGCTCAGGCAGATCGGGCGCAACGCAGGCGTACAGGAGCAGGCCCTTTTGCCGGGCGCTGGCGGCAAAGCGGCTGACGCTAGCCTCCACCAGCGATAGCAGGCAGAAGTCGTCCGCCTCGACTGACAGCTGCCGCGCTTCGATCTTGGCGATATCCAGGACGTCGCTGATGATTTGCATCAGTATTTCCGACGAGTTACGGATCGTCTGGACATACTGCCTCTGCGCGTTGCCGAGGCCGGTGAGATCCAGGAGTTCCAACGCGCCCATTACGCCATACAGCGGCGTCCGGATTTCGTGGCTCATCGAGGCCAGGAAGGTGGTCTTGGCCTCGCTCGCGTTGTCGGCGTCCTGCTTTCCCTTGGCCAGGGCGCGTTCGATTTCCTTGCGTGCGCTGATATCGGCAAACGCGCACAGCAGCACGGCTTGACCACGGTAGCGGGTCGGCGCGAAAGCCAGGGAGAGCGGCCTGCTGCCGTCGCCCCGGATTTCCTCGATCGCGCCGGGCAGGGTAGCAGCAAGCACTTGCGTGGCCTGGGAGGCATTGTCGAGAACGCACTGCAGGTCCTGGTGCGTATCCAGGTCCGGATCCAGGTCCGGATCCAGGTCCGGATCCAGGCCCGGGTCCAGGTTCAGCCATTGCTTTGCCAGATGGTTGCCGCACAGCGCCGTACCGTCCGCCCGGTTGTAAATGCACAGCGCCACAGGCGCGGTCTCGATGAGCGCGTGGATGAATGAGTCGGTTTCCGCCAGCCGCTCGTGCGCCCGGCGCGCCGGCACTACCACGCGCCGGTTGTGCCAGCGGACGAAGGACAAACCGCCGCCCAGCCCGAATAGCACCAGCATTGCGAGGATGACTGGCAGGCCCTTGTTATGGCGGAAGAAGGTCGGATAGCTGATGCGATATAGCGCGTGCCACGAGCCGCTCGGGTCCTTTAGCCGGAAGTACAGTCCATCGGCGGCAAAGCTAACGCCATCCGCCTTCGATGCGGGCATCGGCGCCTTGCCTGCAAAGGCGGTGCGGGCCTTGTCTTCCAGCCAGAAATCGTCGTAGCCGGGTGTTTCCAGAGAACCCCGAACACTGCCAATGCTATCCAGGTTCAACAGCGCGGCAGCGTAGAGCGTATCGTTCCCGGATTGCGTCTCTCGCGGTATGGCCGCCGCGGCATCAAGAGGCAGGACGGCGAGCATCTTGCCTGCCCCCCCGGCCGCCGGATCTGCGCGGAGCCAGCTGACAGCCTCCGATGCAACGTCGCGCCCGCCTGCGTGCGTGCCGGCATGCTGCGAGCCCATCGAGAACACCACGCCGTACTCCTCGGACCTGTTGTCCGAATTGGAGCGGAACGCCTGCATGCCGACACTGGTATCGGCGTGCGTCGCGATCAGGAAGACATCTGCCGGAGGATGTTGGGATGCTGCCCAGTACGCGCTGTAGTAATCGAAAAAAAATGTGCCAAACCGGAGCACGGATCTGTCTTGCGGAGGACAGTCCGCCGTGCCCCTGCAGGCAATGCTGAACATGACCGACGTGCGCGGAACCCGCGCCTCGAACAGCATCACGCCGCCATGGACGCTCGAATCGATGCGCCGCAGCTTGACATCGCCCGTGTAATCATCGGGATGCAAGCTCTGGACTCGCGTGCGCAGGCGTATCAGGAAGGCCTCCTGCTCCCGGATATAGCCAGTGAGTCTGGAAAAATGGATGGCGATCCGTTCTTCCTGATCCTCCACAACGCGGAACATGCCCCAGCCAAGCGTGCCGGCCAACATCAGCGCCAACGGAATGACGACGAACAGGACGAGACTCAGTTGCCTCTGCATGCGGGCAAGGTGGCGGATCGGACTGCTTTCCATTAGCGCGGCAGGTGGTGAAAGGCATCGTGTCTGCGATGGATACCCGGGGAAATTGGAAACCTCTACGGCAGCACCACGCTGCAGCCCGGTGTGGCCGGCATCGCGCACACGCCAAAGGACGGAGAATGGCCTGCTCTGCCCCGAGCAATACATAAGCGTCACTGGACGTGTCACTGAAAGTGGGGCAACTCGATGTGTACACCAGATCCGACGATTGCTCAATAGCCCCGGATCATATCCCGGCATGCAGGAAGGGCCCGGACGATGCCAGTTGACGGTAGATCGTGATGGCGGCAGCGGGGCTCCGGCTGACTTGCGTGGCGGATCGGCAAGGTGACTGTGGTGACTGCTGCGCTGGCGAGGACCTGTGCTGAGCTTGCAGCCTTCTTTCTCTGCTGATCTTGGAGCCTATCCACGGGACTCCCTGCAGAATTTACGCCAAGTCCTTGGCGTGCTAGATTGGCGCCTCGATGTCTTGCCATCACGGAGCCGACCCATGCGAACGCCAACAAGGCAGCAAGCCTATGACGAGGCGAAGCGATTTATCGAGACCATCGGCCTGCGAGATGCGCAGGCGCTACGGCACAAGTTTGGCATTTCCAGCGCAGTGGCCGAAGAGATATTCGAGTGCATCGATGAATACTTCGATGAGGGGGTGATCCTATCCATTGCGCCACTGGAGGTGGCCTTTGATTCGCGTACGCAGAAAAGGCCATGCATTGATGTCTATGAAACCAATGAAAAGGCATTAGGAATGGAGTGTGTACTCTTTGAAAATGGCAGGCCCGGTGAGGCTATTCTCCATATTGAAGTTTCAGAAGACAACGAAAAACTGGATCTGTACTACAAGTACATTGGATCTTGATGGGATTTCTGGCTTGATCTCTTCAAGTTCTCGACGCTTCGGGCAAGCCGCTATCCAAGCAGTGGCGCATCGACCTCTACCTGCCGTTCGAAAGCTACAACCCGCCATATGGGCGCACGCGGCATCCGCTTGGCGCGGCACGCACCCCAGGCGGGTCGTCCGGTGGCGCTGACAGCCGCCTCAAGCCGCCTCAAGCCGCAGCGAGCGCTGCGCCCGCGGGCTTCCAGACCGCGCCAGCATAAAACTCCGCGCCAAAATCCGCCGGCACGTCTCCACGAATCCGCTGCTCGTGCAGCGTCAGGTCGGCCAGCAGCAGATCCCGGCTGATGCGGGCGACCGAGGCCGGAATATCGCGCCGCATGCTGGGCACATCGCCCAGCGGCACGCCGACGCTGGCAAAGCCTGCTGGGTTATGCATGTGGAGATTGCGTAGCCACGGCGCGGCACCCGGTGTTTTCTCAAGGTACTCAAGGCCGCTGCCCAGATAAGGCGACGCGGCGAGTTCGTCGTCGCGCGCATCGGCCGGAGGCTGGTAGCGGTCGCGCCAGCGCAGGATATGCGGCGCAATGTCGGCCAGTTCCGCCCGCGCCGACGGATCCACCAGGTAGCCCGTGCCGGCAATCGCAAAGTCGAAGCGAAGGGTCTGCCCTTGCACCTCGGTGACGATGCGGCCGGACTCCACTTCGGCGGCGCACAGCGAGGTGCTCAGGTGCAAATGGAACTGCGGGAATTTGAGCGCCCGCTCCACCGAGTCGGCCGGTGGCGTGGATCCGGCGCGCCGATAGCGGATGGCTTGCTCCCAGCGCGTGGCATCGGGCAGGGCGTGGTAATTGTCGTAAAGGCCGGGGTAGGCGCGCACGCGCGATACCGGCGTGGCGGCGATATGGTCGCGGCGCGCGAACAGGTGCACGGCGGCCGCGCCGGATTCCAGCGCCACGGCGGCGGCGTCGAAGGCGGAGGCCGCCGCGCCCAGCACGGCTACCGTCTTGCCACGCAGCGCGCCGAAGTCGATGGCATCGGCCGTATGCGCGGCCAGCCCGGCGGCCACGGCCTGCGACAACACAGCGGGCACGAACGGCGCGCCATTGCCGGCCACGCCATTGGCCAGGATGACCTTGCGCGCGGTCTCGATGCGCGGCTGCCCATTCACGTCAAGATGCAGCCGGAAGTGCTGCAGCGCGGCGCCGGTTACGGGCTCGATGCGTACCACACGCGTGGCGTAGCGCACCGGCACGCCGAGGAAGTCGCGGTACCAGTCCAGGTAATCCGCCCAGTCCAGGCGCGCAATGCGGTCGATGGCGGCATAGGCCTCGGCGCCGTGCCGCGCTTCATACCAGGCCTGGAAGCCCAGCGTCGGCAGGCCGAGCTCCGGCCCGACCAGGTTCTTGGGCGTGCGCAGCTTCTGCATGCGGGCGCGCGTGCGCCAGACGCCGGCCAGCGCACCGTCTGGCGCGGCGTCGAGCACCGTCACGCGGCCGATGCCCGCGCGGCGCAGCGCGAAGGCATAGGCGCTGCCGCTCTGGCCGCCACCAACGATGGCCACGTTGTGGTCGATGCCGGCATGGTCCGGCACCCAGTTGTCGGGCGCGGGGCCGAGCAGGCGCAGCGTTTCGCGCGCGAGGAAATCGGGATCGGAGCCGGGGAAGGAAGAAGTTGTCGTCATGCTGCAGCGGCAAGGGTTGAGGCGGCGGGCCTGGAGGAAGCGGCTGGATGCGCGGGGCGCTTGAGCCCAAGGTGCTCGCGCAGCGTGCGGCCGTCGTACTCCGCGCGGAACAGGCCGCGGCGGCGCAGCTCAGGCAGCACCAGCGCGATGAAATCGGTGAGTCCGCCCGGCAGCACCGGCGACATGATGTTGTAGCCGTCGGCGCCGTATTTGCGGAAGCGCTCTTCGAGCTGGTCGACGATCTGCTCGGGCGTGCCGATCACCTGCCAGTGGCCGCGCGCACCCGCAACGCGCTGGTAAAGCTGGCGGATGGTCAGGTTCTCGCGCCGCGCAAGGTCGATCACCAGGCGCTGGCGGCTCTTGCTGGCATTGGTCTCGGGCAACTCGGGAATCGGGCCGTCGAGCGGATAGCCTGACAGGTCGAAGCCGCCCGTCAGGCCAGACACCAGTGCCAGGCCGACCACCGGGTCGATCAGCGCTTGCAGTTGCTCGAATTTCTCTTTGGCTTCGCTTTCACTCTGGCCCACCACCGGGAATACGCCGGGCAGGATCTTCAGGTCATCCGGCTCGCGCCCGTAGCGGGCGAGCCGGCCTTTGACGTCAGCGTAGAACGCCACGGCATCCTCCACCGTCTGCTGCGCCGTGAACACGGCTTCGCCCGTGCGTGCGGCCAGTTCCTTGCCGGCTTCGGAGGAGCCGGCCTGCACCACGACCGGATGGCCCTGCGGCGTGCGCGATACGTTGAGCGGCCCCTGCACCGAGAAATGCTTCCCCTTATGGCCCAGCACATGGCGCCTGGCGGGCTCGTAGTAGCGGCCACTGGCCTTGTCGCGCAGGAAGGCATCGTCCTCCCAGCTGTTCCACAGCCCGGTGACCACATCGGCGAACTCCGCCGCGCGCTCGTAGCGCTCGGCGTGGGCGAAATGGTGGTCGCGGTTGAAGTTGCGCGCTTCGTGCTCGTTGGATGAGGTGACCAGGTTCCAGCCGGCGCGCCCACCCGAGATATGGTCCAGCGAGGCGAACTTGCGCGCCACGTGATACGGCTCGTTGAAGCTCGTCGAGGCGGTGCCGACCAGGCCGATGCGCTGCGTCACCGCAGCCAGCGCGGACAGCAGCGTAATAGGCTCGAACTGCGCCTGGTAGCTGTGCGCGGTACGGCTGAGGAACTCGACATCGTCGCCGCGCGTGCCTACGCCGTCGGCCAGGAAGACCAGATCGAACTTCGCCGCCTCGGCGGCCTGGGCGAGCGCGATGTAGTGCTTGAAGTCGATGCCCGCGTCGGCCTTGGCATCGGGATGGCGCCAGGCGGCGATATGGTGGCCGCTGGGGTAAAGGAAGGCGCCCAGGCTGAGGAAACCGCTACGTTGAGCCATGATTGCTTATCGATTGCTTATCGGTTGTTGAGGGATATCAGGCGGCTATGCGTGTGCCTTGCCGGCCCTGCGGCCGTGCCAGCCCCAGGTGCTCGCGCAGCGTGCTGCCTTCGTACTGCGTGCGAAAAATGCCGCGCCGCTGCAGGATCGGCACCACGCCGTCGACAAAGTCCTGCAGCCCGTCGGGCAGCGCATCGGGCATCAGGTTGAAGCCATCGGCCGCGCCGTGGCGGAACCAGTGCTCGATGTCGTCGGCAATCTGCTCGGGCGTGCCCACGATCACGCGGTGGCCGCCGCCGCCCGCCAGCTCGCGGATCAGTTCGCGCACGGTGTAGCCATGGCGCCGCGCCAGCGCGAGCGTGGCGTTGAAGAAGGTGTGGTTGCCATTGCCGTTGGCGGGCAGGGCGAGGTTGTCCGGCAGCCGCTCGTCCAGCTTCAGGCGGTCCGGCGTGATGCCGAGCGTGCCAGCCAGCCGCGCCAGGCTGTAGTCCCAGGGGATCAGGTCGATCAGCTCGTCGCGCCGCCGGCGGGCCTGGGCTTCGGTGGCGCCGATGATGGTGGTCAGGCCGGCCAGCACCTGCACGGCATCGGGCCCGCGCCCAAGCGCTTGTGCGCGCGCCTTGAGCTCGCGCCCGTAGGCCAGCGATTCCTCGAACGATTGCGATGCCGAGAACACAGCCTCGGCATGGCGTGCGGCCAGCTCGCGCCCGTCGGCGGAGCCGCCGGCCTGCACCACCACCGGATGGCCTTGCGGCGAGCGCGGCAGGTTGAGTGGCCCCTGCACGCTGAAATGCTCGCCCTGGTGCGCAATCGGCTGCACCTTGGCGGTGTCGACGAAGCGGCCCGATGCCTTGTCGCCGATAAAGGCGTCGTCCTCCCAGCTGTCCCACAGGGCCTTGACCACGGACGTGAATTCGGCCGCCCGCGCATAGCGCTGCGCGTGGTCCGGCGCCGCATCGCGCCCGAAATTGCGCGCCGACGGCACATCGGCCGTGGTGACCACGTTCCAGCCGGCGCGCCCCGCGCTCACATGGTCTAGCGTGGCGAAGCGCCGCGCGATGTTGTAGGGCTCGTTGTAGCTGGTGGACGCCGTGCCGATCAGGCCGATATGCGTGGTCGCTGCCGCGATGCTGGCCAGCAGCACCGTGGGTTCCAGCGCCGGGATCGGGCGGAAATGAATCTGGTCGACGATAGCGGCGTTGTCCGCCAGGAACACCGCGTCGAGCCTGCCGGCTTCGGCGATCTGCGCCACGCGGATGTAGTGCCGCACGTCGGTAAAGGCGGCGGGATCGCTGTCGGGCAGCCGCCACGCCGAGGGCACGAAGCCCGAGTGCAGGATGTTGATGTTGAGGTGGAGCTGGCGCTGGCGCGCCCCGTTCGATGCACTCATTGGTAGGTCCCCGGTTCCGGATGGCCTTCGCCCAGCACCCAGCGGCCGACATTGCGGGTCTTGTACTCGGACGGGTTGTGCAGGGTATGGATGCGCACGTTGCGCCAGAAGCGGTCCAGGCCGGTCTTGCGCACCGCCGAGCGCGCGCCCGTGACCTCGAAGATCTCGCTGGAGACCTGCAGCGCGACCTCGCCGGCCAGCACGTTGGCCGCCGCAATGGCCACGGCTGCTTCGCCGCGCTCCTCGGCGCTGAGCGCTTCGCCGCGTGCGATCACGGCGTCGAGCGCGAGCAGCGCGCGGTCGGCCAGCGCGGTGGCGGCCTGGGTCTTGACCCAGAGCTCGCCGTATTGCCGGCGCACCCACGGGTCGTCCACATGGCGCTCCACGCCAGAGTGAATCCATGGGCGCGACTCATGCACCGTGTATTCACGCCCGGCGCGCAGCGCGCCTTGCGCCGTGCCGATGAACACATTGAGCAGCACGCTTTGCTGCTGCAGCGGCGTGACCGTGCGGTAGGGCTCGGCCGGCGCGCCGGTGGGGTTCAAGGGCACCGGCTGCCCGAGCACTTCGCTCTCGTGCACGCGCACACCCTGGTAGGTGACGCGGCCACTGCCGGTCTGGCGCTGGCCGATGCCGTCCCAGTCGTCCTCGATCACGATGCCTGCGCGGTCCGCGGGAATCGCGGCAAAGCGGCGTTCGCCGCTGTCGGCGTCTTCCCAGGCAATCGCCAGGAAGTCGGCCACGTGCGAGCCGGAGGTGAAGGGGCGATAGCCGTCCAGCACGAACCACTCGCCATCGCGCCGTCCAAACAGGCTCCTGGAAAAGCTGTTCGCCGTGTTGCCCCAGAACCAGTTGCCTTCGGCCGAGCGGCGCCACAGGCTGGCGGCCTTCTCCGGTGCGTTGCGCAAGCGCGGGCTCAGCAGGCTGCTGTAGTGATAGCCGAACAGATGGCCGAGCGAGCCGTCCACCTGCGCGAACAGGCGCGTGATGCGCAGCACGGTCGACCAGGTTTCGCCCTGGCCGCCGACTTCGCGCGGCAGCAGCAGCGTAAGCAGGCCGTGTTCCTTGAGCAAGCGGATCTGCTCGGCGGGTTTCCCGCCGGCCTGGTCGCGGGCGATGGCGTCGTCGGCGAAGCGCTCGCGCAGCGAGACCGCGCGGGCGATGAAGGGGTTGCCGGTGTCCGGCTCGAACAGCGCGGGCGCTGGTTCGCCCGGCGTGTGAAGAAAGGCGACGTTGGCGGTCATGTTGGGTCTCGGTCGGTAGCCGTCATCGAAGGCTCAATGCACCTTGGCAAAGCCATGGCGCTCCGCCAGCAAGGCAAGGATGCGGCGGGTATCGGTGACGAAGCGCAGTCCGCCATGCCGCTGGGCGTCGGCAGGTGCCGGCGCGGCGTCGCCCAGGATCAGCACCGGCAGGCCCTGGTGCGCCTCGCCCAGCAGGGCGGCCACCGCCTCGCGCGGTCGCGCAAACGGCTCGCGTGAAATGTCCAGGCGCGCTGCCAGTGCGGGCGCGCTGGCCAGCAGGCCTTCGATCGGCAGGCAGTCCGGGCAGACGAAGTGTTCGCCGGGATGCTTGGGGTCGGTAAATCCGGGTTGCAGCAGGAACAGTCGGTCGCGGCTCATGATGTTTGGTGGGGTCGGCAGGTTCGGCGGGGTCAGCGATAGATGGCAGGCGAGGGGAACTCGCCCGTGAGCAACCACGTGCCCACCGTGCGCTTCTTGTACTCGGCCGGGTTGTGCAGCGTGTGGGTGCGCACGTTGCGCCAGAAACGGTCGAAGCCGTTGGCGTTGGTGGCCGAACGCGCGCCCATCACCTCGAAGATCTCGTTCGATACGGCCAGGCCGGTTTCCCCTGCGTACAGGTTCGCGGTAGCCAGCGCGATGGCTACCGGCCCGCGCTGCTCCAGCGTCAGCGCCTGTCCGTAGCCGTAAATGGCATCCAGGCTGCGCGCCGCCTGGTCGGCCAGCTCGGTTGCCGCCAAGGTGCGGATGGCAAGCTCGCCGTATTTGCGCTGGACCCACGGATCATCGACATGGCGCTCCACGCCTGAGTGGATCCATGGGCGCGACTGCGTGGCGGTATAGGCGCGGCCTTCGTCGAGCGCGCCCTGTGCCGTGCCGACAAACACGTTGAGCAGCACGCTTTGCTGCAGCAGCGTGGTCAGCGATGCGAAAGGGGTGAGCGGATCGTCGGGTTTGCCGAGCAGTTCATCGTCGCGTACCAGCACGCTGTTGAACGTCACGGTGCCGCTGCCGGTCTGGCGCTGGCCGATGCCATCCCAGTCATCCTCGATCACGATGCCCGCGCGATCGGCGGGCACCACGCCCATCAGGCGTTGGCCCAGCGCGTTCTCCCATGCCAGCTGGATCACGTCGGCCACATGGCTGCCGCTGGAGAAGGGCCGGAAACCGGTGACCACCCAGCCCTCGTTGCCGGGGGCGCGCTGTGCACTGGACGTCTTCGACAGCGCATTGCCCGAGTTGCTCCACAGCCATTGCGCCTTGGCGGCGGCGCGCAGCCAGCGCTCCTGCTGCGCCGGCGTGCCGCGCGCCTGCACGGCGTGCACGGGCAGATGGTGGTAGCCGAAGAGGTGGGCCAGCGAGCCATCGGTACGTGCGAATTCGCGCACCACGCGCAGCAGTGAAAGCCACGAAGCACCGCCCCCGCCGTAGGCCGTGGGAATGCCCGCTGAAAGCAGGCCGCTTTCCTTGAGCAAGCGGATTTGCTCGGTAGGCCGGCCGCCAGCCTTGTCGCGGGCGACGGCATCGGTATGGAAGGTCTCGCGCAGTACCACCGCGCGGGCGACGAAGGGATCGTTCAGATCCGGGTCGAAGTTGGACATGCCGCGTTGTCTTCTCGAAGTTGCACCCGAGAGACGATAGAGCAAGGCTTGCGCGCCACCAACGAAGCAAACCGCGCTTGCATATCCACTTTTGTGGATGGCCTTGCGCCGCGAGCCGGCGTACTTCCTTTGGCCCGGCCGCGCGGGCATGGCCGGGCTATGGCGCTATTGATCCTGCAACGCCGGCACCCTGGCTTCCTTTCCCGTTTCGGCGGCGCTATAACCGTCACCCTTCCACTCGATAAGGCAGAGCCCGTGGCCAAAAGGGTCGGACAGCATCGCCTGCCGCCCCCAGGCGAAATCCTGCGGCCAGTCCTCCAGCTCGGCGCCGGCTTCCAGCGCACGCTCCACCGCGCTTTCCAGGTCCGCCACCACGAAATCGAGATGCGCCGGCGTCCAGTGCCGGCGATCGTCGCGCCGGCCGTCGGCGCGCGTGCTGGGCCTGGTGCCCGGTGCCTTGGCCAGCAGGTAGATCGGCGCGCCGCCGCCCAGCATTTCCGCCACGGAGCCGTCGAACAGCTTGCGCGCCAGGCGCAGGCCAAGGCCGTGCTGGTAGAAGCGGATGCCGTGCGCGAGGTCGTCGACGTCGATATTGATCAGCAATTGCATCGCGGTCTCCTGCTTGGAATGGGGGGCGCGGCCCGCAAGGAAGCACTTCGCCCGAAGATCAGGATTGTGCGCCGGCACTCCTGACACGTACTGTCAGGAGTGTTCTACTCGGCGCCTGTGACGCGCAAGGCTGAAAGCGGCCCCGGGAGGGCCCCCGGAGGGCCTCAGGCGCGCATTGGCGCCAGCAGGGCATCGACCACGGGTGCCAGCGCATCGCCCAGCGCGATGTGGTCGGCGGCGTCCAGGTGCACGCCGTCGACTTCGCTGCTATGGATGACCGTGCCGGTGTCGAACCAGTCGCAGCCGCGCGCGCGGCAGACTTCCTGGAAGGCTTGCGCCAGCCCCGCGCATTTGTGCTCGCCGCCGGCAAACTTCGGCGCCAGCGGCCCGCGCGGCGTGGTGATGGGCGGGGGCACCAGCACCAGCACCGGTGGCACGGGCATGCCCGGCTCGATGGGTGCGCCGCGGATGGTGTCGAGCAGGGCGCCGATGCCTTGCGCGGCGTGCCAGGCGTGATGCGGGTGCATGGACTGGAAATCGTTGCTGCCGAGCATCAGGATCACCAGCGCCAGTGGCGCGTGCATCTCCATGCGCTGCGCCAGGCCCTGGATGCCGTTGCGGCCCGGCTTGAAGGGATCGTCCCAGACCGTGCGGCGGCCGTTGAGGCAGTCTTCCAGTATCCGCACGGGGCGCTGCCCGCCGGCCTTGGCACCGTTCAGTGCAAGCTCCAGCCGGCCGGGCCAGCGCACCGGCCAGGGCAGGCGCTGCCGCGTGCCCGGCACGATGCCCCACGATAGCGAGTCGGCGTAGACCAGTACCTGCAGCGGATCGATGGCGCTAAGGACATCGGTTCGTGTGTCGGGAGACGGCAGGGCGCTCATGGGTGGGCTCCGGGAAGTTTTGCTGCGGACCTTGGCACAGACCTTCATAATATCGGCTAACTATAGATCGGGAGAGTTAAGTTGCGTTTCGAGCACCTGGTGGAGATCAACGATCCACAAAATATCCAGTTGGACACGCTCACGCCGGAGCAGCTCTGGCAAGGGCTGGTGCTGCGCAGTGCCGAGCCCGAGCTGTTTGTCATGGGGCTGGACCGCGCGGAGATCGTGGAGCGCGGCGACGACTGGGTCGAGCGCAAGCTGCATTTCGGCAAGGCCACGATTCGCGACCGCGTCGTCTTCGAGCCGCGCCGCGTCGTGCGCTATGAAACCGCCCCTACCGACGAGCACGCCGGCGGCACCCTGACCATGGCGATCGAGACGCCGGGCCCTGGCGCCTTGCTGCTGCGCTTTGTCTACGAGACCACCATGCCCGCGGTGGACGACAGCGGCGACGATCGTTTCGCCGAAATCGTCAAGTCGGCTTATCACGAGGCCGACCTCGACACCGTGCGCAAAATCCGCGAACTGGCCGCCCTCGGACGGCTGGGGTGAGCGAGCAGCCCTCGTCGCCCGCCTCCCGCGGGCAGCCGGGCGGTCCGACCCGGGAATCGCTGCGGGCACGCTATGGCAGCCAGCTGCGCTGGCTGGTGCTGCTGACGCTGATGCTGGGCACGGTCTCCTCGATCGTGTCGTCGACCATCGTCAATGTAGCCATTCCTGACCTGAGCCGGCATTTCGTGCTGGGGCAGGACAGCGCGCAATGGGTGGCGGCCAGCTTCATGATTGCCATGACGCTGTCGATGCTGCTCACGCCCTGGCTGCTTAACCGCTACGGCTTGCGCCGCACGTTCATTGGCAGCTTGCTGCTGCTGGGCATGGGCGGGCTGGTCGGCGGATTCTCGCCCACCTATGGGGTGATGATCGCCATGCGGGTGGCCGAGGGCATTGCGGCGGGGATCCTGCAGCCGTTGCCCAATATCCTGATCCTGCGGGTGTTCGAGGAGCGCGAGCAGGGCAAGGCGATCAGCATGTTTGGCTTTGGGGTGGTGCTGGCGCCGGCGCTCGGCCCCAGCGTGGGCGGCTTCCTGGTGGAGGCCTTCGGCTGGCGCTCGATCTTCTTCGTGGTGGTGCCGCTGACGCTGATCGGGCTGTGGATGGCGCGCCGCTTCATGGCGGTGGACTCGGCCATGATGGGCGAGCGCAAGCCGCTCGACTGGCAGGGCCTGGGCCTGGCCGGCATTGCCACCGTGAGCCTGCTCAACGGGCTGGTGCAGATGCGCGAGAGCGTGCCTGCCGGCATGGCGCTGGCAGGCTTTGGCGTGCTGATGCTGGTGGTGTTCGTGCTGTGGCAGTTGCGCGCGGAGAACCCGCTGATGAACATGCGCCTGTACAGCTACCGGCAGTTTTCGGCCGGGGCGGTGGTGGCGTTCATCTATGGCGCGGGGCTGTTCGGATCGACCTACCTGCTGCCCGTCTACATGCAGATGGCGCTGGCCTATACGCCGTCGCGCGCCGGGCTGGTGCTGCTGCCGGCCGGCATCGCGCTGGCCCTGACCATTGCCGCGGCGGGGCGGCTGACTCATCGCATCCCGCCACACCTGCAGGTGTCGTTCGGGCTCGCGCTGCTGTCGGCTTCGTTCCTGCTGATGGCGATGGGGTCCCAGGCCACGCCTTACTTGCTGCTGGTGGGGTTTGCGGTGCTGGGGCGGATCGGGCTTGGCTGCATCCTGCCGTCGCTGACGCTGGGCTCGATGCGGGGCGTGGATTATTCGCTGATTGCGCAGGGTTCCAGTTGCATCAACTTCATCCGGCAACTGGGCGGTGCGATCGGGGTAAGCCTGGCCGGCGTCGGCCTGCAATGGCGGCTGGCCGCGCAGGGTGCGGTGCTCGGTACCGACGGCGACCCGGCCGCGCGCATTCGCGCCTTCGACGAGACCTTCCTGGCGGTTGGCCTTGTCATTGCCACCGCCATCCTGGCAGCCTGGCGGATACGGCCTAGGCCGCTGGCCGAGGCCTGAAGGGTTAGCCGGCCGAGCGCCGGCTAACCCATATGGCATATGGCTTCAGGCGGTGGCGCCGCTGCGCAGTTCTTCCACCAGCGCGATGTATTTTTCCTGCGCGTCTTCCTGGGCGGTGCCCTTGAGCGTTTCCCAGGCTTCGAACTTGTAGCGGCCGACGAAATCGGTCATGCCCGGCTTGTCGCCATGGGCGTCACCCTCGCTGCCTTGCTTGAACAGCGCGTAGAGGCGCAGCAGGGTCATGTTGCTGGGGCGCTCGGTCAATTGCTTGACGTCGATCTGGGCTTGGGCAAAGCGTGCCTGCAGGTCGCTCATGGGGTTCTCCTGGCTGGATGGGGGGGATGCGTTTTGGGTTCGGTGTTCGGGAAAAACCCGGTAGCCGCGATGATAGCGCCCGCCACCGCGCGTTTGAGCCGAAAGAAACCGAAGAACGCTTCAGTCCGGCGCACCCCGGGCGAGGCGTGCGCACCGCGCGCTAGTTCAGCTTTTGGGGCCGCTCCGGATACAATCTCGCCATGTCCTGGATTCTTGCAGTTGAAACCTCCACCGAGTGGTGTTCCGTCGCGCTCGGGCGCATTGCCGATGGCGGCGCCCTGGAGTGCCTGGTTCGTCATGAACACACCGGCCCGCGCTCGTCTTCGCGCGTGCTGCCGGCCGCCGGCGAGTTGCTGGCCGAAGCCGGCATTGCCCTGTCGGACTGTGCCGCCATCGCCTTTGGCGCCGGGCCGGGCTCCTTCACGGGCCTGCGCACCGCCTGCGGCGTGGCCCAGGGCATGGCCTTTGGCGCCGATCTGCCTGTGATTCCCGTCAATTCGCTGATGGCTTGCGCCGAACGCGTGCGCCTGGGCGGGGAAGGGATGCCGGCGCTGCCGCTCGACGTATCCGTGCTGGTGGCGCTGGACGCCCGCATGGACGAAGCCTACGCAGGCGCGTTTCGCTGGGATGGCGCCGCGCAGGCGTGGCAGGCGGCGACCGACATGCAGGTGTGCCCGCCGGAGGCCGTCAGCCTGCCCACCGGGCCGTTCTGGCTCGCGGGCAGTGCCGCTGCCGTGTTTGGCGAGCGCCTCAAGGCCACGGCGCTGGCGCTGCACAGCGTGCCCGAGGCCTTGCCCGCCGCGCCGGCCCTGGTATCGATTGCCTTGCGCGCGCTGGCCCGCAACGAAACCGTTGCGCCGTCCGATGCCATGCCGATCTATCTGCGCGACAAGGTCGCCCAGACCATCGCCGAGCGCCAGGCCGTGGCGGCGCAGCGCGCTGCGCTGGCGGCGGGAGACCAGCCGTGAGCGTGGAGCGCAACCCGCCACCGGACGCCGGCTCGGCCAATCCCGGCCAGGGCGCGCATGCAGCGTGCGGCAGCGGGTACGCATGGCCCGAGGTGCCGGTGATGCCAAGCGTGCCGGCGGGCTGGAGCATTGGCCGCATGACGGCGCTGGATGTGGAAGCCGTGGCGCAGATCGAAGCCCGGGCCTACACCCACCCATGGACCCGTGCCAATTTCGAGAATTCCGTCAAGGCCGGTCACATCGGCCTGACCTTGCGGGATAACGGGGGCGTGCTGGTCGCCTACACGGTGCTGATGCCGGTTGTCGACGAGATGCACCTGCTCAATATCACCGTGGACCCGGCGCGCCAGCGCGGCGGCCTTGGCCGGCTGCTGCTGGCCGCTGCCATGGCTACCTCGCACGCGCATCATCTGCACACCATGCTGCTCGAAGTGCGTCCCTCCAATGTGGGTGCCATCGAGCTGTACCGTCAGGCAGGCTTTGCCGAGATCGGCCGGCGCAAGGGCTATTACCCCGCAGCCGGCCAGACGCGCGAGGATGCGCTTGTGCTGCGCCGCGCGTGGGCGCCCACGGAGGCCGTGCCATGAGCCGCCGCGCCAGGTTCCTCGAAGTGCTCGGCATTGCCGATGAATGGGTGCTGCGCCGCGCGCCAGCCCTGCCGGAGGCGGTCGAGCCATCCGCCATGGCGGGGCTCGCCGACCCGAGCGCCGAAGATCCCGTCGTCAATGACGACACGGCCTCGCGCGAAGCGGCCCAGGCCGCCGTGACGCTCGCCGCTGTGGCCGACGCTGGCGTGGACGAAGCCCAGCCCGAAGCGCAGGACGAAGGGGATGCCAAAGCGCAGGCCGAAGCAGCGCCTTGCGCATGGTCGGCACAAGCCGATATGGACGCGGGAGTGTCGGCCACGGCCGACGCCGCCGTCGCGCGCATGCCGCCAGAGCCTGCGGCGGCGGTGGCAGATACCGGCACGCGCGAAGCCGTGATTGCGCGCCTGGACTGGGCCGCGCTTGCGCAGCGGGTCTCCGGCTGCACCGATTGCCAGTTGTGCGATGGCCGCACCCAGACCGTGTTCGGCGTGGGCGACGGCCAGGCCGAATGGATGCTGGTCGGCGAAGCCCCCGGCGAAAACGAGGACCTGCAAGGCGAGCCCTTCGTGGGCCAGGCCGGCAAGCTGCTCGACAATATGCTGGCGGCGGTAGGCCTGGCGCGCGGGCGCAACGTGTTTATCGCCAACGTGCTGAAGTGCCGCCCGCCCGGCAACCGCAATCCCGAGCCGGAGGAGGTCGCCCAGTGCGAGCCTTACCTGCGCCGGCAGATCGCGCTGATCCAGCCCAAGCTGATCGTGGTGCTGGGGCGCTTTGCCGCCCAGTCCCTGCTGCGCACCACCACGCCGATCGGCAAGCTGCGTGGCACCGTCCATAGCTACGAAGGCATTCCGGTGGTGGTGACCTACCACCCGGCCTACCTGTTGCGCACCTTGTCCGACAAGGCGCGTGCCTGGGAAGACCTGTGCCTGGCCCGCGAGGTACATGCCCGTGCGGGAGCCAAGGCCTGAGTTCTCGCTGAGCCCCGGCGGCGCCATCGAGATGGCGCCGCTCTGGCGCCATGCCGTCTCGCAGCGCCTGCGCGAGCTCGCCTGGTGCTCGCTGTCGCCTCCGCTGCTGGCATTCCTGCCGACGGACGACGCAGGCAACGCCATCATCAATGGCAACGCCCCCGGGCATTCGCCAGCGGCGCTCGCGCGCTGGCCGGAAGGCGCGCTGGCCGCCTGGCAGCGTTGGCTGCCCGCCGCCGACCCCGCCGCGCTGCCTCCCACCATTGCCGAACTTGCCGCGGGCCTGGAGCAGCAACGCGTGCGCGGCCCGTCGCCCGCGCCCAGCCTGCGGCTGGGCCGGCATGCCGAGCGCCTGCTGCAATTCACGCTGGAACACGCCGAGGGGCTGGAGCTGCTTGCGGCGAACCTGCCGGTGCGCCGTGCCGGCGCGCATGGCGTGCAGACGCTGGGCGAGCTCGATTTTGTCTGGCGCGACGTGGCCAGCGGCGCCACCGTGCACTGGGAGATGGCGGCCAAGTTCTACTTGCTGGTCGAGCCCGCGGCGCACGGCGCGCCGCGCGGCGGCGGGCCCGGCGCTGCCGTGTTGGACCGCCATTGCTTCGTCGGCCCCAACCTGGTGGACCGCCTGGGTGACAAGCTCGAACACATTGTGCGCAGGCAACTGCCGCTGTCACGCACCCCCGAGGCCCTGGCGCTGCTGGGCCGCCCTGTCGACCGCAGCGAGGTCTACCTGCTCGGCTGGCTCTTCTACCGGGACGGCGTGGTGCCGCTATCCATCGACAGCCTGGGCATAGCGCCGGATCACCTGCACGGATGGTGGTCCACCTTGCCGGACTGGCTGGCCTGGGCTGGCAGGCGCGAAGGCTCGCGCTGGTACCGGCTGCCGCGCTCGGCGTGGATGGCGCCGGCCAGGGTGGCGCAAGCGCACACGGAAACCGCCGAGGCGATTCATGAGGCACTGGCACTGCGTTTTGCGGAGACGCATCACGAGAAGAACTGGCGCCGGGAAGCGCCGGTGATGCTGTGCGAGGTAGAGCCGGCGGGGCAGCCCGGCGTGTGGCGCGAGCGTACCCGTGGGTTTGTGGTGCCGCCGGGCTGGGAGGAGCGGGCGCGCGAGCGCATCGCCAGGCCGGTGGGCTGAACCGGCCCGCGGCGCAAGCGACGCTTAGAGGCCGTTTCAAAAAGATGCTGGCGTCGTTGCGCGGCCTTGGCCGATCCACTTGTACTGTCTGCGGCCGCGCGCCTAGCCAGAACCGCTTCGCTTCATTTTGAAACAGCCTCTTAGTGGTGCTTGTCCTCGCCGATCATGGCGAGTGAATTGAAGTTGCGCACGTTGTAGCGGTGCTGGCGCATCACCAGCAGCATGGTGGCGCATACGAAGATGCCGAAGGCCACGATGACAATGCCGATCGGCACATTGAGCTTGATCAGCAGCGCGTACAGGCACAGCATCAGCAGCACCGAGACGTTCTCGTTGAAGTTCTGCACGGCGATCGAATGGCCGGCCGACAGCAGGACGTGCCCGCGGTGTTGCAGCAGCGCGTTCATCGGCACCACGAAGTAGCCGGACATGCCTCCCACCAGCATCAGGAAGACGTAGGCGATCGCCATGTACAGCGGCATGTGCATGCCAAGCACATCCAGCGAAATTTCGGGCAGGCTGTTCTTGGTGTAGAAGGCCATCAGCATCACCACCACGCCCATCGCCACGCCAAACGGCAGCACCGACAGTGACTTGCGCAAGGGGATGCGCATGGCCGCCATGATCGCGCCTACCGCCACGCCCACCGCCACCACCGCTTGCAGCAGGGCGCCTTGCGACAGGTTCAGGCCGAGCGATTTTTCCGCCCATTTCAGCACGATGAACTGCAAGGTGGCGCCGGCACCCCAGAACAGCGTGGTCACGGCCAGCGAGATCTGGCCGAGCTTGTCGCGCCACAGGGCGGTAAAGCAATCAGCGAACTCGGCGATCAGCTTGATCGGGTTCTTTTCCTGCTGCGGGTAGCGCGCGCCCGTCTCGGGGATGAACAGGTTGAACACGGCTGCGATCACGTAGAACAGCATGATCACCACCATGGCTGCCTCGGCCGGGGTGTTGATGCCCGTGTTGACGTAGGGAACGTCGATGCCGAGCAGAAGATGCGAGATGTGCACCGAGATCAGTGCCCCGCCCACCACCGTGCCCAGGATGATCGAGCACACCGTCAGGCCTTCAATCCAGCCGTTGGCGGCGACCAGTTTCTCGGGCGGCAGCAACTCGGTGAGGATGCCGTACTTGGCGGGCGAGTATGCCGCTGCGCCGAACCCGACGATGCCGTAGGCCAGCAGCGGGTGCAACCCGAACATCATGATGGCGCACCCCGCTATCTTGATGGTGTTGGTGATGAACATCACCTTGCCCTTGGGCATCGAGTCGGCGAAGGCGCCCACGAAGGCGGCCAGCACGACGTAGGACAGCACGAAGAACAATTTGAGCAGCGGCGTCATCCACTGTGGGGAGTGCAGCTCGGTCAGAAGGGCGATAGCGGCGATGAGGAGCGCATTGTCGGCCAGCGAGGAGAAGAACTGCGCGGCCATGATGGTATAAAAACCCTTCTTCATACTTTGGACTCTATCTCCATCGCTATCACCGTACATGTCAGGCAGCAGCGCGCCGCTGGGTGCTGTTGTTGCCTGTAGGGAACCTGGGCCCGCGTCGTTGTCAAAGTGATGCCCGGGCCAGCCGTGGGATCGCTGCGCAGTTTGCCTGACCGTGTTCGACATATTGCATCACTTTTAAAACATGGCCGGAACGTCCGGCTTTATAACACGAAAATAAGGCGATTCCGAGCTTCCACGGGCCGCCGGTTGGACAGCGCAAGCGCGCGGCGATTCCCTAAATGTTTGCCCTAATGTGTTCAAATAACGTCTGTGCGACGCGCTGCGCGTACCGGGTCTTCCCGGATATGGTGCATCCACCCGGCGGAAGTGATCCGGCCAGACAGCCAGGATCCCCGCCGATCCGCCGCGCCGCAAGCCACTAGAAGCAGTAGAAAGCAGTAGAAAGCACTAGAAGCGATCCCATGCCAAGACCCATTCACGCCGTCATTCATCAACCGGCCCTGGCCAACAACCTGGACGTAGTGCGCCGTTGCGCACCCCAGTCGCGCGTCTGGGCTGTGATCAAGGCCAACGCCTATGGCCACGGCATCCGCCGGGCATTCGCCGGCCTGCGCGCTGCCGACGGCTTCGGCCTGCTCGACCTGAACGAAGCCGTGCTGCTGCGCGAGCTGGGCTGGCAAGGCCCGATCCTGCTGCTAGAGGGTTTCTTCCAGCCGCAGGACGTGCCCTTGCTGGAGCAGTACCGTCTCACCACCGCGGTGCATTGCGAGGAACAACTGCGCATGCTGGAAGTGGCGCGTCCCAAGGGGCCGCTGGGCATCCAGCTCAAGCTCAACACCGGCATGAACCGGCTGGGCTTCCGCCCGGAGCAGTACCGCACAGCCTGGGAGCGTGCGCGAACCCTGCCATGCGTAGGCAGCATTGTGCACATGACCCATTTCTCGGACGCCGACAGCGCGCGCGGCGTCGCGCACCAGTTGGAAGTCTTCGACGCCACCACCGCCAACCTGCCGGGCGAGGCCAGCTTGTCCAACTCGGCCGCCACGCTGTGGCATCCCCAGGCCCATCGCGCATGGGTCCGTCCCGGGGTGGTGCTGTACGGTGCCTCGCCCTCGGGCGTCGCGGCCGATGTGGCCAGCTTTGGGCTGCAGCCGGCCATGTCGCTGCACAGCGAGCTGATTTCGGTGCAGGACCTGCAGCCGGGCGATACCGTAGGCTATGGCTCGCTGTTCACGGCCGAGCGGCCGATGCGCATCGGCGTGGTGGCCTGCGGCTATGCCGACGGCTATCCGCGCCACGCCGCAGGCTGGGGCGACAAGCCGGCGCCGGTGCTGGTCGACGGCGTGCGCACCCATCTGGTGGGCCGGGTCTCCATGGACATGATCTGCGTCGACCTGACGCCTTGTCCGAAAGCCAAGGTGGGCAGCGCCGTGACCCTGTGGGGCCAGGGCTTGCCGATCGACGACGTCGCCGTGGCCAGCGGCACCGTGGGCTACGAACTGATGTGCGCGCTGGCGCCCCGGGTGCCCGTCACCGTGGCGACCCTGACCGCGCCGGAGCAGCCTGCGCTGACCTGAGCGGCCCATGCAGGGCAGGGGCCGGGGCTTTCGTCCCGGCCCAGGCGACCGATCCCGAGCCCCCGCCATTTCCTTGCGCATCCTTTTCAGCATCCCCTTCAGCATCCCCTAGGACCTCAGTTGGCCAAGCCCAAGAACGTCTATACCTGCACCGAGTGCGGCGGCACCTCGCCGCGCTGGCAAGGCCAGTGCCCGCAGTGCCAGCAATGGAACACGCTGGTGGAGAGCGTGGCGGAAACCCCTTCGACCAAGCGCTTCCAGCCGCTGGCGGCCTCGGCCATGGTGCAGCGCCTGTCGGAGATCGACGCCGCCGACGTGCCGCGCTTTTCCAGCGGCATCGAGGAGTTCGACCGCGTGCTCGGCGGTGGTCTGGTGTCGGGTGGGGTGGTGCTGATCGGCGGCGATCCCGGCATCGGCAAGTCCACCTTGCTGCTGCAAGCCCTGGCCAACCTGTCCGCGCAGCGCCGCGTGCTGTACGTCAGCGGCGAGGAGTCCGGCGCGCAGATCGCACTGCGGGCGCAGCGCCTGGGCGTGGACAGCCCGCACCTGGCGCTGCTGGCCGAGATCCAGCTCGAGAAGATCCAGGCCACGCTGGAGGTGGAAAAGCCCGAGGTCGCGGTGATCGATTCGATCCAGACCTTGTTCTCGGATGCGCTGACCTCGGCCCCAGGCTCGGTCGCCCAGGTGCGCGAGTGCGCGGCCCAGCTGACCCGGATTGCCAAGAGCACCGGCACCACCATCATCCTGGTCGGCCACGTGACCAAGGACGGCAGCCTGGCCGGCCCGCGCGTGCTGGAGCACATCGTCGATACCGTGCTGTATTTCGAGGGCGACACGCATTCCTCGCACCGCCTGATCCGTGCCTTCAAGAACCGTTTTGGCGCGGTCAACGAGCTGGGCGTGTTCGCCATGACCGAGCGCGGCCTGCGCGGGGTCAGCAACCCGTCAGCACTGTTCCTGTCGCAGCATGAGCAGGTGGTGCCCGGCTCCTGCGTGCTGGTGACGCAGGAGGGCACGCGCCCGCTGCTGGTGGAGGTGCAGGCGCTGGTCGATACGGCTAACGTGCCGAACCCGCGGCGCCTGGCGGTGGGTCTGGAGCAGAACCGGCTGGCCATGCTGCTGGCGGTGCTGCACCGCCATGCCGGCATTGCCTGCTTTGACCAGGACGTCTTCCTCAACGCCGTGGGCGGGGTCAAGATCACCGAGCCGGCGGCCGACCTGGCGGTGCTGCTGGCCATTCACTCCTCCATGCGCAACAAGCCGCTGCCACGCGGCCTGGTGGTGTTTGGCGAAATCGGCCTGGCCGGTGAGATCCGGCCCAGCCCGCGCGGGCAGGACCGCTTGCGCGAGGCGGCCAAGCTGGGCTTCTCGATCGCGGTGATCCCCAAGGCCAACGCGCCCAAGCAGAAGATCGAGGGCCTGGAAGTGATCGCGGTGGAGCGGCTGGAGCAGGCGATCGACCGGGTTCGGCATATGGAGTGAGGCTTTCGGCCCATTCCTGCCCTTTTTCCAGCAACTTTGGGTATATTCCGAAGCACTTTTTAATCGGAGTTCATCCATGCTCACTTTCAACGTCCGACGCCACGCCGGCCTGCTAGCCGCGATCGGCTGCGGCGCCACGCTGCTCTCGGTGTCCGGCGCCGCCGCCGCGGCCGATGCCAGCAAGGCGTTCTTTGACGCAGCGCTGTGCAAGCCGCCCTACACGACGAAATCCGCCACCGCGCTTTATGAGGCCGCCGAGAAGCTCGCCAAGCCAGATCTGTCCAGGCTGGGCGCGGCCATCTACAAGCTGCCGCAGCCCATCGGGCAGGACGGTTTCCAAAGTGATGAAGTGGTATTCGCCGGTACGTCGGCGGGTGTGCTGGTGCAAGGCCTGCAGGCTGAGGCGCTGGCCGCGCGCTACAAGCTCAAGCAGGAGCCTTCGACGTTGCTCGGCACCGCCACCAAGGGCTTTGCCCGCGCTCTGCCGGCCGCTCAGCAGCCCCTGCCCGATCTCGGCACCGTTTCCATCGTGGCGCGCGAAAGCGCCGCGCTGCCTGGCAAGACGTTGCTGCTCTGCGAGCTTGTCAGCCACGCGGATGCGCGGGCGCTCAAAGCCTACGAGCGCAGCCGGGCGGAGCAGGGCGCCGCTGCGCGCTGACACTGGCCCAGGAGAAGTTGCCACCATGCCCGATCAATGCCCTTCGGCGCCAGGCACGGCTGGCCATGAGCCGGTCGTGCTGGAAACCGCGCGGCTGCGCCTGCGCCAGTGGCGTGAGGCGGATTTCGCACCCTTTGCCGCGCTCAATGCCGATCCTGTGGTGATGGCGTGTTTCCCCGCGCCGCTAGACCGCGCGGCCAGCGACGCGATGGCGCTGCGCTGCCAGGCGCTGATCGCGCAGCGGGGCTGGGGCTTTTGGGCGGTCGAGCGCAAGGCCGATGGCGCATTCATCGGCTTTGTCGGCCTGCACGAGCCTGCCGCTGCGTTGCCGTTTTCGCCCTGTGTGGAAATCGGCTGGCGCCTGGCGCAGGCGTACTGGGGGCAGGGCTATGCCTCTGAGGCGGCGCAGGCCGCGCTGCGCTTGGGCTTCGAGCAACTGGCGCTGGCGGAAATCGTCTCGTTCACCGCGCTGCCCAACGTCCGTTCGCGGGCCGTGATGGAGCGCCTGGGCATGGTGGCGGATGGCACCTTCGAGCACCCGGCGGTCGCGCCGGACAGCCCGTTGCGCAAGCATTGGCTCTACCGCTTGCCGTTGGCGCGCTGGCATGCGTCAATCCGCCGCAAGCAGCGCCTTGCCCATCGCAACGGATTGGGCGGGCGCGGTCCGCAAAATCGGTAATAATGTGCCTCGTATTGCGCGCCGGCGCATGTCGCCCGGCCCTTTTCTGCTAGTGAGCCATGCAAGCCAATTCCCGTAGTTTCTTTTTGCTGATCGCCGCGATTTCGTTCGGCCTGGTCGGCTATGCCCTCTACCTGCAGCATGTGGAGGGCTACCAGCCTTGCCCGCTTTGCGTGATGCAGCGTTTTGCCTTCGTCGGCATCGGCCTGTTCTCGCTGCTGGCCGCCATTGCGCAGAACACGCGCAGCCTGTGGCAGGGCCTGGGCATGTTGTCCGGCGTGGCCGGCATCGCGGTGGCGGGCTATCACGTGTCGCTGCTGCTCAACCCCAAGGCCAGCTGCGGCATCGATCCGCTGGAGAACTGGGTCAACCAGTTGCCCACGGCCAAGATCTTGCCGCAGGTGTTCTACTCGGATGGCATGTGCACCACGCCGCTGCCCCCGATCTTCGGCCTGTCGATCCCGGCATGGTCGCTGATCTGGCTGTTCATCCTGTCCGCCACGCTGGCGGTCGGCATGATCCGGCGCGAGAAGAACTACCGCTGATCTGCCTGGCGCGCACCGGCGGCTGCCGGCGCGCGCATCCCGGGGGCTGCCGCCCCCGGCACCCCTCGCACGATCCAACGATCAAACGATCAGCTCGATCTGCTCCTGCAGCTCCAGCCAGCGCTCTTCCAGCGTGTCCAGCTCGCCGCCGACCTCGCCCTGGCGCTTGAGCATTTCCAGCAGCTTTGCCTTGTTGGCCTCCGCGTAGCTGGCTTCGTCGGCCATGAAGGTGTCGATCTCGCTCTTGGCCTGCTGCAGCACGGCCATGCGCTTTTCCACCTTTTCCAGCTCCTTGGCCAGCGGCTTGCGCAATTGCGTCAGGCGCTGGCGCTCGTCGGCCTCGGCGCGGCGCTGGTCGCGGCGGTTGGCGGTGGAGGCCGCTGGTGCTTCGCCGTCTTCCTGTGCGTGCGCGGCGGTGGCCGCGTTGCGCTTGGCCGCGGCTTGCTTGAGCAGCCAGTCGCGGTAATCGTCCAGGTCACCATCGAAGGGCTGGATGGTGCCGTCGGCCACCAGCAGAAACTGGTCGGTGGTGGCGCGCAGCAGGTGTCGGTCGTGGGAGACCACGATCAGCGTGCCTTCGAACTGCGCCAGCGCCATGGTGAGGGCCTCGCGGGTGTCAAGGTCCAGGTGGTTGGTTGGCTCATCCAGCAGCAACAGGTTGGGCTTTTGCCAGACGATCAGCGATAGCGCCAGGCGCGCCTTCTCGCCGCCGGAGAACGGCTCGATCGACGCGGTGGCCATTTCGCCGCGGAAATTGAAGCTGCCGAGGAAGTCGCGCAGTTCCTGCTCGCGGGTGTCCGGCGCGAGCCGGGCCAAGTGCTGCAGCGGCGACTCGTGATCGCGCAGCGTTTCCAGCTGGTGCTGGGCAAAGTAGCCGATCTGCAGGCCCTTGCCCTGGCGCAGCGTGCCGGCCAGTGCTTCCTGCGAGGCGGCCAGCGTCTTGACAAGGGTTGATTTGCCCTGGCCGTTGGCGCCCAGCAGGCCGATGCGCTGGCCGGTCTGGATCGACAGCGTGAGGTTGTGCAGGATGGTCACGGGCGGCGCGTCCGGCGCGGGAGCGGGATAGCCGCAGTCCACGCCTTCGAGCACCATCATCGGGTTGGGCGCCGAATCCGGCTCGCGGAACTCGAACGCAAAGCCCGCAGCGATATGCACCGGCGCCAGCCGTTCCATCTTCTCCAGCGCCTTGACCCGGCTCTGCGCCTGGCGTGCCTTGCTGGCCTTGGCCTTGAAGCGGGTGATGAAGGATTCGAGGTGGGCGATTTCCTTTTGCTGGCGCGAGTAGGCGGATTGCTGCAAGGCCATCTGCTGCAGGCGCAGCGTCTCGAACTGGCTGTAGTTGCCGCCATAGCGGCGCAATTGCTGGTTCTCGATGTGCACGGTGACATTGCAGATCGCATCGAGGAATTCGCGATCGTGGGAAATCATCACCAGCGTGCCCGGATAGCGCGCCAGCCAGTCTTCCAGCCAGACGATGGCGTCCAGGTCCAGGTGGTTGGTGGGCTCATCGAGCAGCAGCAGGTCGGACGGGCACATCAGCGCCTGCGCCAGGTTCAGCCGCATGCGCCAGCCGCCGGAGAACGAGGCCACCGGTTGCGATACCTGCGCCAGCGTAAAGCCCAGCCCCAGCAGCAGGGCCTCCGCACGTGCCGGCGCGGTGTAGCCGTCGGCATCGGCAAAGGCGGCGTGGGCTTCGCCCTCTGCGCTGCCATCGCCGCTGGCCTGGGCCGCGGCGATGCGCGCTTCGATGTCGCGCAGCCGGGTATCGCCGTCGATCGTGTAATCCACTGCACTGCGCATGACCGCGGGGGTTTCCTGCGCAACGTGGGCAGTACGCCACTGCGGCGGGATGGCCACGTCGCCGCCGTCCGCCTGCAATTCGCCGCGCAGCATGGCGAACAGGGTCGACTTGCCGCTGCCGTTGGCACCGACAAGGCCGACGCGCTCGCCGGGGTTCAGCGTCACGCTGGTGTGGTCGAACAGCACCTTGGTGCCGCGCTGGAGGACTAGCTGGTCGATTCGGATCACGGGAGGGGAAAGGCTGAAGAAGGCTGCGGGTCTGGGGCGGTTGCCCTTGTAGCTCGAAATCTAACCTGCCCCGGCATGGCACGGGGCAACCCGGCATTGTAGCCGCTTCGTATGGCGGCGCCCCCGCAACGCTCGGCGCATGGCGTATGGCCGTCTTCGTTTTCGATGTTCCTAGGTGAAAACCCTTGGGCTGGTAAAACTCTATTTTCATGGCATGGGGTTTGCGTGTAAATTTATTTACATAGATCCGCGCTGGATGAAAACGCTGTTTCCCGCCGCGCGCATCTCCGACCAACCCAATGCACGCGCCATGACCAACGGTAACGGTACCCACGGCTCTGCCGGAAAAAACGGCAGTAACGGCAGTAACGGCAGCGCTTCGATCGCGGAGCGCATCGCCCGAGCCTTGCCCACGCTCACGCCAGCGCACCAGCGCATGGCGGAGTACGTGCTGGGCAACCCGTTCCGCGCCGCCACCATGCGCATCGACGAATTTGCCGATGCCGTGGCGGTGTCGGTGGCCACCGCGAACCGCTTCGCGCATGCGCTGGGCTTCGAAGGCTTCCCGCAGTTCCGCGCCGAACTGGTGCGCGGTTTCGAGGCAACGCTTGCACCAGTTGAGAAATTGCGCACCGAACTGGCGCGTCCCGCCACGGTGGCCGAAGTGTTTGCCGCGTCGCTGGAGGAGGATGTGCGCAACCTCGAAGCCTCGCGGCGCGCGCTCGATGCCGAGACCTGCGAGCGCGCGGTGGCGGCCATCCTGGCGGCGGAGCGCATCTTCGTGGTGGGCTTCGGCGCCAGCGGCTTCCTGGCAGGGCTGTTGCAGCATGGGCTGGATATGTCCTGCCGCACCGTGATCTCGGTCTCGGGCGCGGGCGGCGCGTCCACCGCGGCGCGCCAGTTGTTCAAGTTGCAGCCGCGCGACCTGCTGATCGTGATCGGCTTCCCGCGCTATGTGTATGACACCGTGGCCATCGCCAAGCGTGCACGCTCGCATGGCGCCCATATCCTGGCGCTGACCGACGGGCCCACTTCGCCGCTGGCGCCGCTGGCCGACATCGCGCTGTACGCCCAGACCGGGCGCCAGCTTTCCGCCAATTCGGATGCGGCTGTGCTGGCCTTTATCGAGGCGCTGTGCGGCGCGGTGGCGTATCGCGCCGCGCATGCCGTCAAGGCCGCCGCCGAGATGACCGACTTCCTGCTGCCGTGGCTGCACGGCGCGCCCCCCGGACAAGGGCGGGATGGGCGCGAGCCGCGTGACCAACGCGAACAACGCCACGACGAAGCGGCCGAAGGCCGCGCCAAGGCGGCCACGGCACGCCGCAAAAAGACTTCCCCGAACGCATCGTGAACCTCATGAACACCCCAGTCATTGCTATCCACGGCGGCGCCGGCACCATCACCCGTGCCGCCATGAGCCCCGCCAAGGAAGCCGAATACACCGCCGCGCTGAGCGCTGTGCTTGAGGCCGGCCAGCGCGTGCTGGCCGATGGCGGTAGCGCGCTCGACGCTGTCACCGAGGCCGTGCGCCTGCTGGAAGATTGCCCGTTGTTCAATGCCGGGCGCGGCTCGGTGCTGACCCACGCCGGCACCTATGAGCTGGACGCCGCGATCATGGACGGCGCCACGCTGGGCGCCGGCGCGGTGGCCTGCGTCAAGCACCTGCGCAACCCGGTGCTGGCCGCGCGCGCTGTGATGGAGAAGAGCCAGCACGTGCTGTTCGCCGGCGAGGGCGCCGAGGCCTTCGCGCAAGCGCAGGGCCTGGAACTGGTGACACCGGACTATTACTTCACGCAGGCGCGCACCGATCAGTGGGCGCGCGCCCGCGCCGCCAGTGGCACGACCCTGCTGGACCACGACGCCGCCACGCTGGCTGCGGAACCCATTGACCCGGACACCAAGTTCGGCACGGTCGGCGCGGTGGCGTTCGATGCGCAGGGGCGCCTGGCCGCAGCGACTTCCACCGGCGGCGTGACCAACAAGCAGGTAGGCCGGGTGGGCGATACGCCCATCGTCGGCGCCGGCTGCTTTGCCGACGATGTGGCGGCGGTGTCCGCCACCGGCACCGGTGAAATGTTCATCCGCACCGTGGCCGCGTACGACGTGGCGGCGCAGATGCGCTACGCGGGCGTGCCGCTGGAAGAAGCCGCACGCCGCGTGGTGATGGAAAAGCTGCCTGCCATCGAAGGGCGCGGCGGCCTCATCGCCGTGGACCGTGACGGCAACGTCACGCTGCCGTTCAATACCGAAGGCATGTACCGCGGCTTCGCCCGGGTTGGCGAGCCGGTCAATGTGTGGATCTACGGCTGAGCGTGCGCGAGTACGGCAGCGGCACCCGCATGGCAAGCAACGCACCAAGCAAAGCACCAAGCAAAGCACCAACAAAGCATCAACCTAGGCACTAAAGGGGGCCCAGTGGCTGCATCCTCTTCCCAGTCGACCATCGTCCTGCCAGCGCAACGCGTGGTAGCCGTCAACGATCTCACCGTGCGTTTCTCCACCTCGGAGCGCACGGTGCAAGCCGTGCGCAACCTGTCTTTCCACGTCGATCGTGGCGAGACGCTGGCCGTGGTGGGCGAGTCGGGCTCGGGCAAGTCGGTGACCTCGCTCGCGCTGATGCGCCTGGTGGAACACGGCGGCGGCAAGATCGCCACCGGCAGCATGGCGCTGCGACGGCGCAATGGCCAGGTGCTCGATCTCGCCACCGCCGATGGCGCTGCCATGCGCCGCGTGCGTGGCAGCGACGTGGCGATGATTTTCCAGGAGCCGATGACCTCGCTCAACCCGGTATTTCCGGTGGGCGAGCAGATTGCCGAATCGATCCGCCTGCACCAGGGCAAGAGCCGCGCCGAGGCGCGCGCCGAAGCCCTGCGCATGCTGGAGATCGTGCGCATTCCCGAGGCGCGCCGCGTGCTGGACCGCTTCCCGCACCAGCTCTCCGGCGGCATGCGCCAGCGCGTGATGATCGCCATGGCGCTGTCGTGCAAGCCGGCGCTGCTGATCGCCGACGAGCCCACCACGGCGCTCGACGTCACCATCCAGGCCGAGATCCTGCAACTGATCCGCAACCTGCAGTCCGAGATGGACATGGCCGTGGTCTTCATCACCCACGACATGGGCGTGGTGGCCGAGGTGGCCGACCGCGTGCTGGTGATGTACCGCGGCGAGAAGGTGGAGGAGGGCACCTCCGAGCAAGTCTTCGGCAAGCCCGCGCATCCCTACACCCGTGCGCTGCTGTCCGCGGTGCCCAAGCTGGGCGCCATGCGCGGCACCGACTGGCCGGCCAAGTTCCCGCTGGTGCAGCTGGACCAGGGCGAGCCGGTGGCGCCGGTGCCGCAGGATACGGTGGCGGTGGACGCCTCGCCGATCCTGCGCGTGCGCGACCTGGTGACCCGCTTCGACGTGCCGGGTGGCCTGCTGGGCCGCGTGGCGCGCCGCGTGCACGCGGTGGAGCGCGTGAGCTTTGACCTCTACCCCGGCGAGACCCTGGCGCTGGTGGGCGAGTCCGGCTGTGGCAAGTCCACCACCGGCCGCTCGCTGCTGCGCCTGGTCGACAGCCAGAGTGGCACCATCGAGTTCAACGGGCAGGACATCAGCCAGATGCGCGGCGGCGCCTTGCAGACCCTGCGCCGCAATATCCAGTTCATCTTCCAGGACCCGTTCGCCTCGCTCGACCCGCGCGTGCCGGTGGGCTACTCCATCATGGAGCCGCTGCTGGTGCACAAGGTGGCCAGCGGCAAGGAGGCCGAGCAGCGCGTGGCCTGGCTGCTGGAAAAGGTGGGCCTGTCGGCCGCGCACGCCTCGCGCTACCCGCACGAGTTCTCGGGCGGCCAGCGCCAGCGCATCTGCATTGCGCGCGCGCTCGCCTTGAACCCGAAGGTGGTGGTCGCCGACGAATCGGTCTCCGCGCTCGACGTTTCCATCCAGGCGCAGATCGTCAACCTGATGCTGGACCTGCAGCGCGAGATGGGCATTGCGTTCCTCTTCATTTCGCATGACATGGCCGTGGTGGAGCGCGTGAGCCACCGCGTGGCGGTGATGTACCTGGGCCAGATCGTCGAGATCGGCCCGCGCCGCGCCATTTTTGAAAACCCGCAGCACCCGTACACCAGGAAGCTGATGTCGGCGGTGCCGATCGCCGATCCGGCGCGCCGCCACCTCAAGCGCGAGCCGCTCTCGGACGAAATGCCCAGCCCGATCCGCGCGCTTGGCGACGAGCCGGTGGTGCAACCGCTCGTAGCAGTTGGCGGCAACGCCGCATCCCATCATTTTGTAGCCCGGCACGCCATCGGCGGCGCCTACTGAACTGACGAAACCAAGGAGAATCGATGATGACCCGTTTGGCCCCTTCCAAGTTGATCGCCGGTGGCCTGGCCCTGGCCGCGTTCGGCGCAGGTCCCGCCTTTGCCGCCAAGGATGCCGTGATGGCGGTGTACTCCACCTTCACCACGCTCGATCCGTACGACGCCAACGACACGCTGTCGCAAGCCGCCGCCAAGTCCTTCTACCAAGGCCTGTTCGGCTTTGACAAGGACATGAAGCTGATCAACGTGCTGGCCGAGAGCTATGAAGCCAGCAAGGACGGCCTGACGTACACCATCAAGCTGAAGAAGAACGTGAAGTTCCACGACGGCACAGCCTTCGATGCCGCCGCCGTCAAGGCCAACTTCGACCGTGTCACCAACCCGGCCAACAAGCTCAAGCGCTACACGCTGTTCAACCGCGTGGCCAAGACGGAAGTGGTCGACGCCAACACCGTCAAGGTCACGCTGAAGGAGCCGTTCTCGCCGTTCATCAACGTGCTGGCCCATCCGTCCGCCGTGATGATCTCGCCCGCAGCGCTGCAGAAGTACGGCAAGGACATCGCCTTCCATCCGGTCGGCACCGGCCCGTTCGAGTTCGTCGAGTGGAAGCAGCCCGATCACCTGAAGGGCAAGAAATTCGCCGGTTTCTGGAAGACCGGCTATCCCAAGATCGATACCATCACCTGGAAGCCGGTGGTGGACAACAACACGCGTGCCGCCATCATGCAGACCGGCGAAGCAGACTTTGCCTTCAGCATTCCGTTCGAACAGGCGGCCGTGCTCAAGGGCAGTGCCAAGGTGGACCTGATCGCCTCGCCCTCGATCATCCAGCGCTACCTGAGCATGAACACCATGGTCAAGCCGTTCAACGACCCCAAGGTGCGCCAGGCCATCAACTACGCCATCAACAAGGACGCGCTGGCCAAGGTAGCCTTCGCCGGTTACGCCACGCCGATGGACGGCGTGGTGCCCGCGGGCGTGGACTACGCCGAGAAGCTGGGCCCGTGGCCGTATGACCCGGCCAAGGCACGCGCGCTGCTCAAGGAAGCCGGCTACCCGAACGGCTTCGAGACCACGCTGTGGTCCGCGTACAACCACACCACCGCGCAGAAGGTGATCCAGTTCGTGCAGCAGCAACTGCAGCAAGTCGGCATCAAGGCGACCGTGCAAGCGCTTGAGGCCGGCCAGCGCGTCGAGAAGGTGGAGAGCGTGCAGAAGCCGGAAGATGCCGGCGTGCGCATGTACTACGTAGGCTGGTCGTCGTCGACCGGCGAGTCCGACTGGGCGCTGCGTCCGCTGCTGGCCTCGGAATCGATGCCGCCCAAGCTGCTGAACACCGCGTACTACAAGAACGACCAGGTCGACGCCGACATCGCCGGCGCCCTGCGTACCACCGACCGTGGCGAGAAGGCCCGTCTGTACAAGGACGCGCAGGAACACATCTGGAAGGATGCACCCTGGGCGTTCCTGGTGACTGAAAAGGTGCTGTATGCGCGCAGCAAGCGCCTGACGGGCGCCTACGTGACGCCGGACGGCTCGTTCAGCTTCGACGAGATCGACATCAAGCAGTAAGCGCATTGGCTTGACGCGTGGCGCATCCCATCAGCGCGGTGCCACGTGCTCAGTCATCGCTTAGCGGTACAGCGCAGTAAGCCGTGCACGGCCGCCTGCCCACAGTCGCGGGGGCAGGGCGGGCGGCCCGCGGTCTTTAATCATCCGGTGCATCATGCTGAATTACTTTCTCAAACGATTCCTGGGCGTGATCCCCACATTGCTGATCGTGGCAGTGCTGGTGTTCCTGTTCGTCCACCTGTTGCCCGGCGATCCCGCCCGGCTCGCGGCCGGCCCCGAGGCCGACCAGGCCACGGTGGAACTGGTGCGCCGCGATCTCGGCCTGGACAAGCCGCTGCCCGAGCAGTTCGTGCAATTCTTCTCGAACGCCGTGCGCTGGGAGTTTGGCAATTCGCTGCGCACCAAGCGGCCGGTCAGCGAGGAAATCGGCGACCGCTTCATGCCGACCCTGTACCTGACGCTGGCCTCGATGGTTTGGGCGGTGATCTTCGGCATGGTGATCGGGATCAGCTCGGCCGTCTGGCGCAACCGCTGGCCCGACCGCTTCGGCATGACGCTCGCCGTGTCCGGCATTTCGTTTCCCGCTTTCGCGCTGGGCATGCTGCTGATGGAGGTGTTCTCGGTGCAGCTGGGCTGGCTACCGTCGATCGGCGCCGATACCTGGAAGCACTACATCCTGCCGTCGATCACGCTGGGCGCCGCGGTGGCCGCCGTGATGGCACGTTTTACCCGCGCCTCCTTTGTCGAGGTGCTGAATGAAGATTTCGTGCGGACCGCGCGCGCCAAGGGCGTGGGCGAGTTCCTGGTGGTGGCCAAGCACTGCCTGCGCAACGCCATGATTCCCGTGGTGACCATGATGGGCCTGCAGTTCGGCTTCCTGCTGGGCGGCTCGATCGTGGTGGAAAAGGTGTTCAACTGGCCTGGCCTCGGACGCCTGCTGGTGGACGCGGTCGAGATGCGCGACTACCCGGTCATCCAGGCCGAGGTGCTGCTGTTCTCGCTCGAGTTCATCCTGATCAACCTGGTGGTCGACGTGCTGTACACCGTCATCAACCCCGCAATTCGTTACAAGTAAGTGAGGCCGGCATGACCCAGCTATCCACGCCCGCCAACGGCGAGCCCGCCGTTCCGGCCGCAGCCGCCACGCAAGAAGCCGTGCGCACGCCCTGGACCGAGTTCTGGCGCAAATTCCGCAAGCAGCACCTGGCGCTCGGCGCCGGCGTGTTCGTGCTGCTGCTGGTGGCGGTGGCGGTCCTCGCCCCGCACCTGGTGCCTTACGATCCGGAGAATTTCTTCGACTACGACGCGCTCAATGCCGGCCCCTCCGCCGCGCACTGGTTTGGCGTCGATTCGCTGGGGCGTGACATCTTCAGCCGCATCCTGGCCGGTGCCCGCATCTCGCTGGCGGCGGGCTTCTTCTCGGTGATCATCGGCGCCATCGTGGGCACCGTGCTCGGCCTGCTGGCCGGCTACTACGAAGGCTGGTGGGACCGCATCGTGATGCGTATCTCCGATGTGCTGTTCGCCTTCCCCGGCATCCTGCTGGCGATCGGCATCGTCGCCATCCTCGGCAACGGCATGACCAACGTGATCTTCGCGGTGGCGGTGTTCAGCATCCCGGCGTTCGCCCGCCTGGTGCGCGGCAATACGCTGATGCTCAAGCGCCTGACGTATGTGGAAGCCGCGCGCAGCATCGGCGCGTCCGACTTCACCATCCTGATGCGCCACATCCTGCCGGGCACCATCTCGTCCATCGTGGTGTATTTCTCGATGCGTATCGGCACCTCGATCATCACCGCGGCCAGCCTGTCTTTCCTGGGCCTGGGCGCGCAGCCGCCCACGCCGGAGTGGGGCGCGATGCTCAACGAAGCCCGCGCCGACATGGTGACCGCGCCGCATGTGGCGATTTTCCCCAGCCTGGCCATCTTCCTGACCGTGCTGGCGTTCAACCTGCTGGGCGACGGCCTGCGCGACGCGCTGGACCCGAAGATCGACCGGCGCTAAGGAGCGCACGCGGATGTCCGGATCCATGCCGCATATCGGCGCGTTGCCAGCCGGCGCGCGCAACAGCATCACCGACGTGCCGGGCGTGGCGGTTGGCCAATGCACGCTGGCCGACGGCGCCTGCCAGACCGGTGTGACGGTGGTGCTGCCGCACGGCGGCAACCTGTTCACCGACAAGGTGCCGGCCGCCGCGACCGTGCTCAATGGCTTCGGCAAGAGCGTAGGCCTGGTGCAGGTGGAAGAGCTCGGCGTGCTGGAGACGCCCATCGTGCTGAGCAACACCTTTGCCGTGGGCGCGCTGTCGCAGGCGCAGATCCGGCAGGCCATTGCAGCCAATCCGGAGATCGGGCGTGCCTGGCCAACGGTCAACCCGCTGGTGTTCGAGTGCAATGACGGCTACCTGAACGACATACAGGCGATGGCCGTGCAGGAGGCGCACTATGCGCAAGCCTGCGCCGCGGCCAGCGTGGATTTCGCGCAGGGCGCGGTCGGGGCAGGGCGCGGCATGTCGTCGTTCGGGCTGAAAGGTGGCATCGGCTCCGCCTCCCGCCAGGTGGGTGGATACCATGTGGGCGCGCTGGTGCAGGCGAACTTCGGCACCTTGCCCAGCTTCACCGTGGCCGGCGCGCGCCTTGGCGGCTTGCTGGCCGAACGGCTCCAGGCGCATACGCAAACGCCGGCGGAGTCAGGGCCGGAGAAGGGCTCGATCATCATGATCCTCGCCACCGACGCGCCGCTCGACGCCCGCCAGCTGCGCCGCCTGTCGCGACGCGCGGGGGCGGGCCTGGCGCGTACCGGCTCGGTATTCGGCCACGGCTCGGGCGACATCGCGCTCGCTTTTTCCACCGCCTACACCGTGCCGCAGCAAGCCGGCGCGCCCATGCCGGCGCTGGCCATGCTGCACGAAACCCGGCTCGATGCGCTGTTCCATGCCGCCGCCGACAGCGTTGAGCAGGCCATCCTGCATGCGCTGTGGCAGGCCGAAACCGTGCGTGGCCGCGACGGGCACCAGCGTGTCGCGCTGCGCGAACTGATGCCCGAGCTGCCGCAATGGCTGCCGCGCGTGGCACCGACGAACTGAATCCCCACAAGCCATGAAGATCCTGATTTCCACCGACATCGAAGGCGTAGCCGGGGTTTTCCATCCCGAGCAGACCCGCGCCGGCAACGGCGAGTACGAACGCGCCCGCGCCTGGATGACGGCCGAAGCCAATGCCGCCGTGCAGGGCGCCTTCGCGGGCGGCGCGGCCGAAGTGCTGGTCAACGACTCCCACGGCGGCTTTCGCAACCTGCTGCCGGATCAGCTCGACCCGCGCGCGCGCCTGGTGCTAGGCAAGCCGCGCTACCTTGGCATGATGGCCGGGGTGCACGACTGCGACGGCGTCTTCATGATCGGCTACCACGGCCGCGCGCAAAGCCGCGGTATCCTCGCCCACACCATCAACAGCAGCGCGTTCGCCCGCATCTGGCTCAACGGCCAGGAACTGGGCGAGGCCGGGATCTACGGCGCCCTGGCGGGTGAATTCGGCGTGCCGGTGCTGATGGCCAGCGGCGACGATGTCTTCGTGGACGAGACCCGACCGCTGATGCCCTGGGTGCGCTATGTGCAGACCAAGGAGGCCGGCGGGCAGGGCAGCGGCACCACGCTGTCGCTGGCCGCCTCGCGCCAGGCCATCGCTGCTGCCGCCGAAGTGGCGGTGCGCAATGCGGACGGGCGCCCCCTGAAGATCGACGGCCCGATCCGTTGCCGCCTGCAGACCCAGAGCCCGGCGTTCGCCGACCTGTTCTGCCAGTGGCCCACGCTGGAGCGCGTGGACGGCGTCACGCTGGTATTCGACGCCGCCTCGGTGCAGGCGGCCGTGCGCATGCTGAACTGCCTGTCGGCGATGTCGTTCATGCTGAAGTAGGCTGCGCCCTGGCCTGTTGTGCCCTGTTGTGCCCTGTTGTGCCCGGTTGTGCCGCTGCTGGCCGCATGGTGGACAATGGCGGGTGGCAGCCGCCGGCGGCGCCCCGCAAGCCATAAGCCACTTTGCAGCACTCATCACGGCAGGTACAAGCAGATTCATGATCGCAGTCAACGACGGGAGCTGGACTCCCGTACGCAAGGATTTTGTCGAGCCCGGCACGCGCTGCCGGCAGCAGGTCGGCCGTGGGCGGCACCACGGCTTCGGTAACGGCCAGGCCTTTATCCTGCGCGACGGGCAAGGCCACGAGTACCCCTTTGGCGAGGCCTGCGCGCGGGCCGTGCTTGCTGAGCCAGACCTGTTGTACCTGGTGCCAGACTACACCGAGCGGGACGCCGGCCAGCCCGTGCCCGAAGCGACCGCGCCGGACAACGACGAGTTCGAGGCCACCGGTCCGGCCGCTCCGCGTTCCCGCGGCGCGGCGGGCGGCGGCCGCCAAGGCAAGGCCAGCGACGCCGCGCTGCGGCGTACAGCCGCCATTCGTTACCTCGTGCTGCGCATGGAAAAGGTGGCCGGCGTGCCGCGCGTGCAACCCACCGTGCGTTTTCCTGCGCTCGAAGCGGTGTATCAGTCCTACCTTGAGACCGGCGAGCTGCCGGATGCCCAGGTCAAGCGCATTCTCGCCATCGAGCGCAGCGCAACCACGCCGCCCAAGCTCAAGACCATCAACCTGCTCGATGTCTACACCGCGCACGTCAAGCTGGAGCGCGTGATCCAGGAGTCCAACCGCGTCGAGCAGCGCCGGTTCCTGCGCAGCATCCATGACTGGCTGGCGCGCCACCTGGTGCTGTCCGCCGCCCAGATCGCCGCGGCAGGCATCCAGATGCATCCGCATGCGTTCCGCTCCCTGTTGCTGCGTGAGGCGGTGCCGGCGGATGCCGCCAAGGGCGAGAAGGGCGATTTGGGTGCCAAGAACGAGAAGGGCGCCAAGGGCGGCAAAGGCTAGCTGCCCGGCTTCGGGCGGCTTCGGATGGCAATGCCGGCCAAGTTGGCGTTTAATAGCGGCACCCCCACTCCTCGCCAAGCGCGAAATCTGCTGTCATGTCCTTGCACACCAGCTTTTCCCGCAGTTATGCCGAAGCCCGGCAGAAATTCCGTGACGCGGCCCAGGCTGCCGGCGGCACCCTGACCGATTTTCCCCATCCCACCAAGCGCGGCTGCGCCGACGAGGAACTCGCCATGGATGTCGCCTGGGTGGGCGGCGCCGAGGCCGGGCGCGTGCTCATGGTGACTTCAGGCATGCACGGCGTGGAAGGCTTCTGCGGCTCAGGGGCGCAGGTCGCCATGCTGGGCGACGCGGAGCTGCTGCAGGCGTGCGCCGGCGCGGGCGTGGCGCTGCTGCTGGTGCATGCGGTCAATCCCTACGGCTTCTCGCATATGCGCCGGGTCAACGAAGACAACGTTGATCTCAACCGCAATTTCATGGATTTCACCCAGCCGCTGCCCGACAACGCACCGTATGCCGAGGTGGCGCCCATGCTGCTGCCCGAGCACTGGCCGCCCTCCGAGACCGACCAGGCCGCGCTGATGAAGGCGGTGGCCGAGAAAGGCCTGCCCTGGTACCAGGCGGCGGTGAGCGCGGGCCAGTATCAGGCGCCCGAAGGGCTGTTCTTCGGCGGCAACAAGGCGACGTGGAGCAATTACACGCTGCGCCGCATCCTGGCGCGCTTCGGCGCCGGGCGCGAAGCCCTGCGCTGGATCGACCTGCATACCGGCCTGGGGCCTTGGGGCTACGGTGAGCCGATTTACATGGGGCCGGACCGCGAAGAGGCAATCGGCAAGGTGCGCGCTATCTGGGGCAGCAATGTCACCTCGATCTACGATGGCTCGTCGGCATCGGCCAATCTCAACGGCATGGCCTGGGTGGCCGCGCCGCAGACGTTGCCGACGCTGGCGTATAGCGGCATCGCGCTGGAGTTCGGCACCTTGCCTGTTACCGAGGTGTTGGAGGCATTACGTGGCGATCATTGGCTGCACCTGCACCCGGAGGCGGATGAAGGCCAGCGGAATTTGATTCGGCAGGCGATGTGGCATGCCTTTTATGGGGATGCGGACGACTGGCGGGCGAGCGTGGTGGAGCAGGTCAGGGAGGCGGTGGTGAAGGGGCTGGCGGGATGGTGAGGGACTGAGCGAACTATCCGGCCGTCGCGGCTGGCATCCATTGCGAAGGAAGACGGCCGCAGGAATCTGCGGCCGTGTCTTGTGCAAGCCTTCAACCTGGCAGTGCTTCGTAAGTCAGCAGGAACACCTGTTCCTCGCCAGCGCTGACCGGCAGCCAGACGATCTCCAGTCCGGGGAACGCGGCCTCCACATTGGCGTGCTCGTTGCCAATCTCTACCACCAGCGCGCCGCCCGGGTTCAGGTGCGCTTTGGCGCCGGCGATGATGCGCCGTACCACGTCCATGCCGTCGTCGCCGCCAGCCAGTGCGATGCGCGGCTCGGCCTGGTATTCGGCCGGCAGCGCTTGCATGGAGGTTTCGTTGACGTAGGGCGGGTTGGTGAGGATCACATCGTACTTGGCGCCCGCGGGCAGCGGTGCGTACAGATCGCCCTCATACAGGCTGATGCGGTCTTCCATCTTGTAGTCCGCCACATTGCGGCGGGCTACGGCCAGCGCATCCGGCGAGATGTCGACCGCATCGATGCGGGCCTTCGGCCAGACATGCGCGGCGATGATGGGCAGGCAGCCCGAGCCGGTGCACAGTTCCAGCACCGGGCCGATTTCGGCGCTGTCGCCTACCCACGGTTCCAGCCCTTCATGCAGCAGTTCGCCAACAAAGCTGCGCGGCACGATCACGCGCGAGTCCACGTAGAAGCGCAGGCCATGCATGAAGGCCTCGTTGGTGATATAGGCCGCGGGCACGCGCTCGGTCACGCGGCGCTCGATGACCTGCAGCACGGCGTCGACTTCTTCGGGCAGCAGGCGCGCGTCGAGGAACGGGTCGAGCGTGTCCAGCGGCAGGTGCAGCGTATGCAGCGTCAGGTACGCGGCTTCGTCGTAGGCATTGGCGCTGCCGTGGCCAAAGGACAGCTTGGCCTGGGTAAAGCGCGATACCGCGAAGCGCAGCAGGTCGCGCACGGTGAGCAGGGGGGAGGAGGTTGCCATAACGTCTTTTTCTGGTCCGCGGCGATCAGGCGATCAGGCGTTCCAGCACGCCACGGTAAATGTTCTTGAGGGGTTCGATAAATCGCACTTCCACGTGCTCGTCGATCTTGTGGATGCTTGCATTGGGCGGCCCGAACTCGATCACCTGCGGGCAGATCTTGGCGATAAAGCGGCCATCCGAGGTGCCGCCGGTGGTGGACAGCTCGGTCTTGATGCCCGTTTCCGCCGCGATGGCACCAGCCAGCGCTTCGGAGAGATCGCCGCGCGCGGTCAGGAAGGGCTCGCCGCCCAGGGTCCAGTCCAGGTCGTAGTCGAGCTGGTGGCGGTCCAGGATGGCATGCACGCGCGCCTTCAGGCCGTCGGGCGTGCTGGCGGTGGAGAAGCGGAAATTGAAATCGACGGTGACATGGCCGGGGATCACGTTGGTGGCGCCGGTGCCGCCGTGGATATTCGACATCTGCCAGCTGGTGGCGGGGAAGTACTCGTTGCCTTCGTCCCAGCGCTCGTTCACCAGGTCGGTCAATGCGGGCACGGCCAGGTGGATGGGGTTCTTGGCCAGATGCGGGTAGGCGATATGGCCTTGCACGCCCTTGACGCTGAGCTTGCCCGAGAGCGAGCCGCGCCGGCCGTTCTTGACCATGTCGCCGAGCGTGTCGACCGAGGTGGGCTCGCCGATCACGCAGTAATCGAGTCGCTCGCCGCGCGCCTTCAGCGCTTCGACCACCTTGACGGTGCCATCGTGCGCGGGGCCTTCCTCGTCGCTGGTGATCAGCAAGGCGATGGAGCCGGCGTGGTCCGGGTGGGCCTGCACGAATTCTTCGACAGCTACCACGAAGCCAGCGATGGAGGTCTTCATGTCGGCGGCGCCGCGGCCGTACAGCTTGCCGTCGCGGTGGCTGGGCAGGAAGGGGTCGGAGCCCCATTGCTCCAGCGGGCCGGTGGGCACCACGTCGGTGTGGCCGGCAAAGGCCAGCAGCTTGCCGTCCTGGCCGCGCGTGCCGCGCTTGACGGCCCACAGGTTGGTCACGCGGAAGTCGTCCGGGCCGCTGACGATGGCTTCGCAGGCGAAGCCCAGCGCCTTCAGGCGGGTTTCCAGCACGGCCTGGCAGCCTTCATCGGCGGGCGTGACGGAGCGGCGGCGGATCAGGTCTTCGGTGAGGGCGAGGGTGGGGTTCATGGTGGCAGCGAGGAGGCGCGTGGCGCCGGAGTCCGGCGGGGTGCATGGTTCGAGTCTTGCGTCCTGGCAGCGCGCATGTCCTGGCGCTGCCATCGGGCTTAAAAAAGGCTGGCGTAATTATCCGGTGAAAACCCCACGCTGACGCTGCCCTTGTGGGCCAGCACCGGCCGCTTGATCAGCGACGGGCTTTGCTGCATCAGCGCAATCGCGCCGGCTTCCTGTTCTGCAAGCGCCTTGTCCGCGTCGGACAGCGCGCGCCAGGTGGTGCCTTTGCGGTTGAGCAGGGTGGCGAGCGGCACATGCGCGAGCCAGCCGCGCAGCATGGCTTCGTCCACGCCTTGCTTCTTGAAGTCGTGGAAGGTGTAATCCACACCGTTGGATTCCAGCCAGGTGCGGGCTTTCTTGACGGTATCGCAGTTGGGAATGCCGTAGAGCAGGACAGTCATGGCGAATTCGGGGCCAGCCGGGGCTAGCGCAGCAAGAGGTTGAGGGCGACCACCAGGCCGGCGAGGCCCAGCGCGAAACCAGCCATGGCCACCGCCGTCATCAGGCGCAGCCGGCGGTCCAGCCGTGCGGCTTCGCGGCGCAGGGCCTCGATGGTGATGGCGTGTTGCTCGGCCAGCAGCTTGACGGCCTCGGCCTGCTGCATGGCGGCGTTCTCCAGCTCCGCAATGCGCGCGGCAGGGTCACGCGCGTCCTGGCCGGGCATGTCGGCGCTGCCATCGCGGCGCTTGCCTTTCTTGATCTTCTCGATGGTCTTGTTGGCCTGTTCGAGGATCGTGGGCAGCAGCGAGAGAACGGTGGTGACAGTGGTCGGGTCCAGGGCCATGAGTCGCTTGCGAAGGGCGGGCCAGCGGCGGCCGGCGGCGGTATCCATTGAGCGGGAACCGTTGGAGAGCGGGAAAAGGGAAAAGGAAAAAGGGGTGAGGGGAGCGTTAGCGTTCTGATCCGGCATTCCGGTTCAGGCCGGCCGTGCACGCGCACGTTTGCGGGCCAGGGGCGCTCCCCTCGATGCAGCGGGCGAGATCAGTCGCCGCGCAGCAGGTCGTTCAGGCTGGTCTTGGCGCGGGTTTGCGCGTCCACCTTCTTGACGATCACGGCGCAGTACAGGCTGTACTTGCCATCCTTGGAGGGCAGGTTGCCCGCCACCACCACCGAGCCAGCCGGCACGCGGCCGTAGTGGATCTCGCCGGTTTCGCGGTCATAGATCTTGGTCGACTGGCCGAGGTACACGCCCATCGAGATCACCGAGTTTTCTTCCACGATCACGCCTTCGACCACTTCCGAGCGCGCGCCGATGAAGCAGTTGTCTTCGATGATGACCGGGTTGGCCTGCAGCGGCTCGAGCACGCCGCCGATGCCGACGCCGCCGGACAGGTGGACGTTCTTGCCGATCTGGGCGCACGAGCCGACGGTGGCCCAGGTGTCGACCATGGTGCCTTCATCGACGTAGGCGCCGATGTTGACGTACGAAGGCATCAGCACGGCGTTCTTGGCGATGAACGAGCCACGGCGGGCGACCGCCGGGGGCACCACGCGGAAGCCGCCCTTGGCGAAGTCGTCAGCGGTCCAGTTGGCGAACTTGGTCGGGACCTTGTCGTAGAACTGGGCGAAGCCGCCAGCGGACATCGGCGCGTTGTCTTCCAGGCGGAACGACAGCAGCACGGCCTTCTTGATCCACTGGTTGACGATCCATTCCTTGCCTTGCTTCTCGGCTACGCGCAGGGCGCCGGTGTCGAGCTGGCCGATCACGTTGGCCACGGCTTCGCGGATGTCGTTGGGGGCGGACTTGGGCGAGAGGCTTGCGCGGTCTTCCCATGCCTGGTCGATCAGGGCTTGCAGTGCTTGCGTCATATGCGTGTTTTCAGTGGTTGATCGTTGTCTACAACAAAATACGGTGTGTGCGGCGCGGTGCACTTTGCCCGCATCCGCTGGTTTCAGCCCAGCGACTTGCAGAAGGCGACGATGCGGCGCGCGCCTTCCAGGCACTCCTCGGGCGTGGCCACCAGCGCCATGCGCACGCGGTTGGCGCCCGGGTTGATGCCGTCGGCCTCGCGCGCCAGGTAGCTGCCCGGCAGCACGGTAACGTTCTGCTCGGCCAGCAGCCGCGCGGCAAACTCGGTGTCGGACAGGCCGGTGCGCGAGACATCCGCCCACAGGTAGAAGCCGGCATCGGGCAAGGCCACGTCCAGCACCTCGGCCAGCATCGGCGTGACCTCGGCAAACTTGCGTACGTAGGCGGCGCGATTGTCGCGCACATGGGCCTCGTCGTTCCAGGCCGCCATGCTGGCGGTCTGCACCGCCGGGTTCATGGCGCCGCCGTGATAGGTACGGTATAGCAGGAATTTCTTCAGCAGGGCGGCATCGCCGGCCACGAAGCCCGAGCGCAGGCCCGGTACGTTGGAGCGCTTGGACAGGCTGGAGAACATCACCAGGCGCTCGAAGGGATGGGCGCCTTCGGCACGGCCCAGCTTGTGCGCGGCTTCCAGCGCGCCCAGCGGCGGCTCGCCTTCCTTGAAGTAGATCTCGGAGTAGCACTCGTCCGAGGCGATCACGAAGCCATAGCGGTCGGACAGCGCGAACAGCTCGCGCCAGTCTTCCGGCGACAGCACGGCACCGGTCGGGTTGCCCGGAGAGCACACAAAGACCAGCTGCACCTTGGCCCAGGTCTCGGCGCTAATGCGGTCGAAAGCGGGCGCGAAGTTGCGCGCCGGATCGCTGTTTGCAAATACCGGCGTGGCACCGGCCAGCAGGGCCGCGCCTTCATAGATCTGATAGAACGGGTTGGGGCACAGCACCAGCGCGCCGGGCTGGCTGGCGTCGACCACGGTCTGGGCGAAGGCGAACAAGGCCTCGCGCGAGCCGGTGACCGGCAGCACCTGGGTGGCGGCATTGACCGCCGGCAGGTTGTAGCGGCGCTGGATCCACGTGGCCATGCACTGTCGTAGTGCATCCGATCCGGCCGTTGTGGGATAATTCGCCAGCCCTTGCAGCGCGTTTGACAGCGCTGTCTTGATGAATTCGGGCGTGGGGTGCTTGGGTTCGCCGATGCCGAAGCTGATCGCGGGCAGCGCGCCGTTTGGCTTGACGTCAGCCAGCAGCGCGCGCAGTTTCTCGAACGGATAGGGCTGGAGCAGGTCGAGGCGGGGATTCACGATCGGGTTCAGGCCGGTAGGGCCAAGCTCAAAGCCGGTCATTATAAAGGATTGCCGCGCATTCCCGCGTGCCGGCAAGGCCTTGCCGGCACGCCGCGCCGGCTTGTCCCTGCCTATCCCCGGCCGTCCGCGACCGGCCCCGGTCGCGCCGCGGTGCTTTTCCGATACCGAATGCTGACTGGCTGCCCAAGTGGCAGCCTTAACCGTTTTCCCATGAGCAATCTGCCCGCCACTTCCACCGCTTCGGCCCCGGCCGACCCGCATGCCTTCAAATCCACCTTGTCCATCCTGCTGGGCGCCTCGGTCTGGGGCATCGCCTGGTTCCCCTACCGGCTGCTCGCCGGCTGGGGGCTGGGTGGCATGACGGCAGCCGCGCTGGTGAGCGCCATGGCCGCGCTGATCGCCCTGGTGGCCTTCGCCCGCCACCTGGGCGGCCTGCGCTGGTCGTGGCTGTTCGTGGCGATCGGGCTGGCGGCGGGTGTGACCAACGCCGGCTTTGTATGGGGCAGCGTCAACGGCCATGTGATGCGGGTGTTGCTGCTGTTCTACCTGACGCCGGTATGGACGGCCTTGTTTGCCCGCGTCTTCCTGGGCGAGAAACTGTCGGCATCCGGCTTGCTGCTGGTGGTGCTGGCGCTGTTTGGCGCGGGGCTGATGCTGTGGACGCCGGAAGTGGGCCTGCCGCTGCCAACGCACGCGGCGGAATGGTCCGGCCTGATCGGCGGCATGGGTTTTGCCGTCAACAATGTGCTGTCGCGCCGGGCCGGGCAGCTTTACCCGGAGATGGATGCGCGCCTGCGCACCGTGATGGTCTACGTGGGCTGCACCGCGGTCGGCCTGCCGTGCGCGCTGTTGCTGGAGCCGGGCGGTGTGGCGCTGGCGCCGGTGATCGGCTGGGGCGGCGTGGCGCTGATGCTGGGCCTCGCCGCCACGCTGGTGCTGAGCAATTCGGTGGTCCAGTACGGACTGCAGCGCCTGCCGGCCAACCGGGTATCGCTGCTGATGCTGTTCGAGATCGTGATCGCGGCGGTGTCGTCGTGGTGGCTGGCGACCGAGACGCTGAGCTGGAAGGAGGCCGCCGGCGGCCTGTGCATCGTGGCGGCTGGCGCCTTGTCGGGGCTGGTGCACCGCACCAAGGCGCGTCGCGGCAACGATGCCGCCGGTGCGGCGGACCAGGCGCTACAGCCGCAATAGCTGGCGCCGCGCCTCAATAAAGCATCGCCCGCGACACCACCGCCACCAGCGGCTTGCGGATGGCGCGTTCCACGCCGGCATGCAGGTGCAGCGGGCGGAGCAGCATCTTGACCGTCATCTCGATCGGCAGGTTGCGCCGGATCACGGCGCTCACCCGGGAGTTGAGCTTGCGCACGTCCCGTTGCGGGATATCCTCGGTGCCGCGCTCGATGCGCAGCACATTGCGCAGCGCGATCTCCGCGTCTTCGTTCTTGATTTCCAGCAAGCGGCGCACCAAGGCGCCCAGTACGCGCAGGCGGCCGAGCCGTTCCACGCCGTTGAAGGTGTTGAAGTAGCGGTAGAAGTGCTTGTAGTGGCGCACCTCGTCGTCAGCGATGCGCCGCGTCAGGTTGCGCAGCACCGGCTCGTCGCTGGCTTGCTCCAGAGAGCGGTAGAGGGCTGCGGTGCCCGTCTCGACCACGCAGCGCGCTGCCATCTCAAGGGCTTTCGTGGGTTCGAAATTGTCGATCGAGCAGGTATGGCGGTATTCGTCGAAGAACCGCGCATAGCCGCGCTCCCAGTCGAACTCGGGCCAGACATGTTCCACGTAGCGCCGCAGGGCCAGGCCGTGCTGCAGCTCCTCCGCCTCCCAGTGTTCGGACAGCCAGCCGGAGGCCTCGGGATTGGCGGCGTAGTAGTTGGCCAGGTTGCCGGCGTACGTGTCCGAGCCGCTTTCGACAAAGGACGCCGACACCAGCAGGTAGAACAACTCCCGATCGGGCCGGACAAGGGCGGTGTCGATGGCCTGGAAATCGATGTCGCTCAAGGACCATTGTGGCGTTTTGGGCACATTCACGGCATCTTGGCCGGGCAAGCTGCTGTCGGATATCGCCGGTAAGAAGGCGGTCATGCTGGACACTCCCAGAAGGGTCGCGAAGCCGGGTTCCGTGTTGGCCGGAGGCAGCCATTGCGCCGGGAACGGGGCGGCAGGTGCAATGGGCCTCAAGGATCACGCTGACAATAAGAGACTAGCACTAACCCTTGGAAGTTTCCCGCCGGTGCCAAGAAGTGCGACGACGTTAAGCGCAGGGTGGTGGCCTTTAGCCGCATGGCAGCATCGCCGCAAGTGTGGGGCGTGAACCGCACGGGGTGTATCGGAAGCGGCCCAAACTCCCTTGGGGAAATGGCTTGCGCTTAGCCCGGAAAGCGCCCGGACGCCGAAGGCGCGATGGTATGATTAGCGCCATCTATCGGGCACAAGAGAGAAGGCATGGGGCGCAACCGGCACGCGTCGGCCCCGCTTCTCGTTGGGGCCCGGCTCTCCTGAACGCTGCATTACGCTAGATACCCCACGACCAACCGTGCGACTGTCCTCGATCAAGCTGGCGGGCTTCAAGTCCTTCGTCGATCCCACCAATTTTCAAGTGCCCGGCCAACTGGTCGGCATCGTCGGTCCCAACGGCTGCGGCAAATCGAACATCATCGATGCGGTGCGCTGGGTGCTGGGCGAGTCGCGCGCCTCCGAGCTGCGCGGCGAGTCCATGCAGGACGTGATCTTCAATGGCTCCACCGCGCGCAAACAGGCTGGCCGCGCCAGCGTCGAACTGGTGTTCGACAACCCTGAGGGGCGCGCCGGCGGGCAATGGAGCCAATACGCCGAAATCGCCGTCAAGCGGGTGCTGACCCGCGACGGCACGTCCTCCTACTACATCAATAACCAGGCCGTGCGCCGCCGCGATATCCAGGACATCTTCCTGGGCACCGGCCTGGGGCCGCGCGCCTACGCCATCATCGGGCAGGGCATGATCTCGCGCATCATCGAGGCCAAGCCCGATGACATGCGGATCTTCCTGGAAGAAGCCGCAGGAGTGTCCAAGTACAAGGAACGCCGCCGCGAAACCGAAAACCGCCTGTCCGACACGCGCGAGAACCTGACCCGCGTGGAAGACATCCTGCGCGAGCTCGGCACCAACCTGGACAAGCTCGAAGGGCAGGCCGAAGTGGCCCAGCGCTTCAAGACCTTGCAGTCCGACGGCGAGGAAAAGCAGCACCTGCTGTGGCTGCTGCGCAAGCGCGAGGCCCAGGCCGAGCAGGAGCGGCACACGCGTGCCATCGAGCAGGCACAGATCGACCTGGAAGCGCAAACCGCGCAACTGCGTCACGTCGAGGCCGAGCTCGAGACCATGCGCGCAGCGCATTACGCCGCCTCTGACAATATGCACACCGCGCAAGGCGGCTTGTACGAGGCCAATGCCGAGGTCAGCAAGCTCGAGGCCGAGATCCGCTATGTGGTGGAGTCGCGCAATCGCGTGCAGGCGCAGATCGCCGCACTGACGGCGCAGCGCGAGCAGTGGCAAGGCAAGGCCGAGCAGGCTACCGATGCCCTGGCGCAGGCCGAGGAAGAGCTGGCGGTGGCCGAAGGCCGCACCATCGAAGCCCAGGAGGCCGTGGCGCACAAGACCGATGAGCTGCCCACGCTGGAAGCCCAGTGGCGCGATGCCCAGGTGCTGTCCAACGAGCAGCGCGCCAGCATCATGCAGGCTGAGCAGGCGCTCAAGCTGGAGGCCGCGCAGCAGCGCAGCGCCGACCAGATGCTGCAGCAGCTGGAGCAACGCCGCGAGCGCTTGTCCGGGGAAGAAAAGGGGCTGGACCGCCCCGATGAAACCCGCCTGGAAGAGCAACGCGCCGAGCTGGCCGAACAGGAAGCCGTGCTGGAAGAGGCGCAGGCCATCCTGGCTGACTCCGCCGACAGCGTGCCGCGCCTGGACGGCGAGCGCCGCAGCGCGCAGGAACGCGTGCAGCGCGAGGCCGCCGCGATCGGATCGCTGGAAGCGCGCCTGGCCGCGCTAAAGCAGTTGCAGGAAAACGTGCAGACCGAAGGCAAGGTGCAGCCCTGGCTGGCCAAGCACGGCCTGGCCGAACTGCCGCGCCTGTGGAAGAAGCTCCATATCGAGCCGGGCTGGGAAAGCGCGCTGGAATCCGTGCTGCGCGAAAAGCTCGGCGCGCTCGAAGTCTCCAACCTGGACTGGATCAAGTCCTTCCTGTCCGACGCGCCGCCCGCCAAGCTGGCCTTCTACTCGCCGCCGCCGGCCGCGCGCCCGCAGGAAACCCCCGCCGGCATGCGTCCGCTGATGGCGCTGGTGCAGATCACCGAGCCCGGCATCCGGGCCGTGATGCAGGACTGGCTGGCCGATATCTACATCGCCACCGACATGGCGTCGGCGCTGGCCCAGCGTGCCACGCTGCCCGAAGGCGCGTCGTTCGTCGTGGCCGAGGGCCATCTGGTGGGCCGCAGCTCGGTCCACCTCTATGCGGCCGATTCCGAACAGGCCGGCATGCTGGCCCGCGAGCAGGAAATCGAAAACCTGCAGAAGCAGGCGCGCGCCCAGCTGCTGCTGTCCGACGAAGCCAAGAGCCAGGCGGTTCGCGCCGAGGCTGCCTACACCCAGGCCAGCGCCGCGCTCACCGAGGCCCGCGGACGCAGCGAGCAGGCCACACGCCGCGTGCACGCGCTGCAGATGGATGTGCTCAAGCTGTCGCAGGCCATGGAGCGCTACGCCGCGCGCAGCGGCCAGATCCGTGAGGAACTGGCCGAAATCGCCGCGCAGATCGAAGAGCAGCGCGCCATCCGCGCCGAGTCCGAAGCCAGCTTCGAGCAGCACGACGCCGCGCTGGCGGAGATGCAGTCCACGCACGAAGACCACCAGATGGCCTTCGAGGCGCTGGACAGCAAGCTGTCATCGGCGCGGCACCAGCTGCGCGACTTCGAGCGCGCGGCGCAGGAAGCGCTGTTCGCCGAGCGCAACCTGGCTAACCGCATCGACGAGCTGCGCCGCAATATCCAGACTGCGGGCGACCAGTCGGAGCGTCTTGCCCAGTCGCTGGAAGATGCCCGCGTCGAGCTGGAAACCATCAATGAGCAGACCGCCCACACCGGCCTGCAGGATGCGCTGGAGCGCCGTGCCGAGAAGGAAGAAAAACTCCAGCTCGCCCGCACCGAGCTCGATGCGCTGTCGGCGCAGTTGCGCCAGTACGACGACCAGCGCCTGGCCGCCGAGCGTAGCCTGCAGCCGCTGCGCGATCGCATCACCGAGTACCAGTTGAAGGAACAGGCCGCGCGCCTGAACCAGGAGCAGTTCAGCGAGCAACTGACGACCGCCGAGGTGGACGAGGCAGTGCTGGCCGAGAAGCTCACGCCCGATCTCAAGCCCTCCTACCTGCAGGGTGAGGTCACGCGCCTGAACAACGCCATCAACGCGCTCGGGCCGGTGAACATGGCCGCGCTGGACGAACTGGCGGCGGCGCGCGAGCGCAAGACTTTCCTCGATGCGCAGTCGGCCGACCTGATCGACGCCATCACCACGCTGGAAGACGCGATCCACAAGATCGACCAGGAAACCCGCGCGATGCTGCAAGGGACCTTCGACCAGGTCAACCATCACTTCGGCGAGCTGTTCCCGTCGCTCTTCGGTGGCGGGCAAGCCAAGCTGATCATGACCGGCGACGAAATCCTCGACGCCGGCGTGCAGGTGATGGCGCAGCCGCCAGGCAAGAAGAACTCGACCATCCACCTGCTGTCGGGCGGTGAGAAGGCCCTGACGGCCATCGCGCTGGTGTTCGCCATGTTCCAGCTCAACCCGGCGCCGTTCTGCCTGCTCGACGAGGTGGACGCGCCGCTGGACGATGCCAATACGGAGCGCTACGCCAATATGGTGGCGCGCATGTCGGACAAGACCCAGTTCGTCTTCATTTCCCACAATAAAATCGCAATGGAAATGGCACACCAGTTGATTGGCGTGACGATGCAAGAGCAAGGTGTATCGCGTATCGTCGCCGTGGATATGGACGCAGCGCTCTCGATGGCGGAGGCAGCATGACGCTCCAGACCGCCCTGATCGTTGCAGGCATTGTCCTGCTGCTGCTGGTAGTCGCCTACAACCAGTGGCAGATCCGCAAGGCGCGCCGCCCGCGCGCGCTGCAGCCCGAAGACGACCTGCCGCCGATGCGCGAGCCGGTGGTAAGCCCGGTGGTCAAGCCGGAAGTCAGCGCCAAGCTGCACGAGCCATTGCCCGAGCATCAGGTCGAGCGGCGCGAGCCCACGTTGTCGGCTTCGCCGCTGGACGCCGCCGCCGTGGCGGCTGGCATGGCCGCCAGCTCAGCCGATGCCGACGAAGCCCTGGCGGATGAAGTCGCCGTTGCCGCGGCGCCGTCGTCGGTCCATGCGCCCCATGCGGCTGCCGGCAAGCCCGTGCATGCCGAGGAGGCGGGAGAGTCTGCCGGGCCCGCCGAATCGCATGACGTTGCAGACCATGAAGAATACGCAGAACATGCGGAGCACGCGGAACGAACCGAACAGATAAAGCCCAAGCAAGAGGCCGCGCCTGCCAAGGCAGCGCAGCTGGAGCCCGTTGCGCTCGATGGCCAGCCCACACCGGCCGTCATCGATCCGCTGATCGACTGCATCGTGCCGCTGCACCTGGAGCGCAAAAGCTCGGGCGATCGCATCCTGCCGCTCACCGGCCGCCTGCGCCGTGCGGGGACCAAGCAGGTGCACATCGAAGGCCTACGCAGCGAAGCCAATGCCTGGGAGCCGGTCACCGCCGGCCATCAGTACGAAGACCTGCAGGTAGCGGTGCAGCTTGCCAACCGCGGCGGCGCGCTCAATGCGCTCGAGTTTTCGGAGTTCGTCAATGCGGTGGAAGCGCTGGCAGAAGCGCTCGACGCCTCGGCCGATCTGCCCGACATGACCGAGACGGTCGCCAACGGCCGCGAGCTGGATGCGTTTGCCGCCAGTTGCGATGTGCAGCTTGGCGTCAACGTGATCTCCGACGGCGCGCCGTGGTCGGCCGCTTATGTGCAGACGGTGGCGACCCAGGACGGGCTGGTCCTGTCGCGCGACGGCACTCGCTTCACGCGCTATCAGGCCAACGCCGAGGGCGTGCAGCGGGCGCTGTTTACGCTGCAGTTCGGCGATACCAACTTCCTGCGCGATGACCTCACGGCCAAGGCCGGCCGCCAGATCACGCTGCTGCTCGATGTGCCGTCCGCGGCGCAGGCGACCAAGCCGTTCAAGACCGTGTGCGAGTACGGCTACAGCCTGGCGCAGCGCATGGGCGCGCAACTGGTCGACGACAATATGCGGCCGTTGAGCGAATCGTCCTTCGTCGCCATCTTCGGCCAGCTTCAAACACTCTACGACAAGCTGGAAGCCCGCGGCATGCCCGCGGGCTCGCCGGTGACGCTACGTTTGTTCAGTCTCTGATACGCCAGTTCGGCATCGACGATAACGACGACAACGGATTCAGCCCTTCAGCATGAGCACCAAACCAGAAGGTGCGGCGGCGCAAGCCCCCGCGCCTGTCAGCGATTCTCCCGCCGCGCGCGCCGACTGGCTGTGCGCCGAGCTGGAGCGCCACAATTACCAGTACTACGTCCTCGATGCGCCGTCGGTGCCCGATGCCGAGTACGACGCGCTGTTCCGCGAATTGCAGGATATCGAGGCCAGGCATCCCGAATTGCTGACACCTGAGTCGCCCACGCAGCGCGTGGGCGGCCAGCCGCTGTCGGCCTTCGATACGGTGCGCCACGCCATCCCGATGCTGTCGCTCAACAACGGCTTCGAGGATGAGGATGTGCTGGCCTTCGACCGTCGTTGCGCGCAGGGGCTGGGGCGTGCCGCCCCAGCCGAGGGCGCGGCTGACCTGTTCAGCGCCGCCGAGGCGGTGGAGTATGCCTGCGAGCTGAAGTTCGATGGCCTGGCCATGTCCTTGCGCTACGAGGCCGGCCGGCTGGTGCAGGCCGCCACCCGCGGCGACGGCGAAACCGGCGAGGACGTGACCGTCAACGTGCGCACCATCAAGGCGATTCCGCTGCGCTTGCGCGGGGAAGCTGAGGCCTTGCCGGCGGTGCTGGAAGTGCGCGGGGAAGTCTTCATGTATCGCCGCGAATTCGACAAGCTCAATGCGCGGCAGGCCGAGGCCGGGGAAAAGACCTTCGTCAATCCGCGCAATGCCGCCGCCGGCAGCCTGCGCCAGCTGGATCCACGCATCACCGCCAAGCGTCCGTTGTCGTTCTTTGCCTACGGGCTGGGCGAGCTGCAAGGCGCGCCGCGTCCCGAGACGCACAGCGCCATGCTCGACTGGTTCGCCGGGTTTGGCATGCCGGTCTGCACGGAGCGCGAAGTCGTGCGGGGCGCGGACGGCTTGCTGAGCTTTTATCGCGGCGTGGGCGAGCGGCGCGCGGCGTTGCCCTACGACATCGACGGCGTGGTGTACAAGGTCAATGCGCTGGCCGAGCAGGAGCGCCTTGGCTTCGTGTCGCGCGCGCCGCGCTTCGCGCTGGCGCACAAGTTCCCGGCCCAGGAAATGACCACGGTGGTTGAAGACATCGAGGTGCAGGTTGGCCGCACCGGCGCCATCACGCCGGTAGCGCGGTTGGCGCCGGTGTTCGTGGGCGGCGTGACGGTGACCAATGCCACGTTGCACAACGAGGACGAAATCCGCCGCAAGGACGTGCATATCGGCGATACCGTGATTGTGCGGCGCGCGGGCGACGTGATTCCCGAAGTGGTGGCGGTGGTGCCGGAGCGCCGGCCCGCCGACGCACGCGCCTTCGTTATGCCCACCGCATGCCCGGTGTGCGGATCGCACATCGAGAAGCTGGAAGGCGAGGTGATCGCGCGCTGCACTGGTGGGCTGATCTGCGCGGCTCAGCGCAAGCAGGCGCTGCTGCATTTCGCGCAGCGCCGCGCCATGGATATCGAAGGCCTGGGCGACAAGGTGGTCGAGCAACTGGTCGACATGGCTATCGTGCACACGCCGGCCGATCTCTACAAGCTCGGCGTCGCCAAGCTGGCCGCGCTGGACCGGATGGCCGACAAGTCGGCCACCAACCTGGTGGCAGCCATCGAGGCGTCGCGCGAGACCACGTTCAACCGCTTTATCTTCTCGCTTGGCATCCGCCATGTGGGCGAAGCGACGGCCAAGGACCTGGCCAGGCATTTCGGCAAGCTCGATGGGCTGCTGGCAGCCGACGAGGCCGCCTTGCTGGAGGTCAACGACGTGGGGCCGGTGGTGGCGCAGTCCATCGCCAACTTCCTGGCCGAGCCGCACAATGTGGAAGTCATCGAGCAACTGCGTGCCGCCGGCGTGCACTGGCCGGAAAGCGAGCCGGCGGAGCGCGCCGCGCCCGCGCCGCTGGCCGGCAAGACGTTCGTGCTGACTGGCACGCTGCCCACGCTGTCGCGCGAAGACGCCAAGGAAAAGCTGGAAGCGGCCGGCGCCAAGGTGGCCGGCTCGGTGTCGAAGAAGACCGACTATGTGGTGGCTGGCGCGGAAGCCGGCAGCAAACTGGAAAAGGCCGAGGCGCTCGGCGTGCCCGTGCTGGACGAGGCCGCCTTGCTGGCTTTGCTGGCCGAGCTTAATACCGGAGATCAAGCATGATCCGTGACATTCTCAAGATGGGCGACCCGCGCCTGCTGCAGGTAGCGCGCCCTGTCACGCGCTTCAACACGCCCGAGTTGCGCATCCTGATCGACGATATGTTCGACACCATGGATCACGCCAATGGTGCTGGCCTGGCCGCGCCGCAGATCGGCGTGGACCTGCAGGTGGTGATCTTCGGCTTCGACCGCAATCCGCGCTATCCCGACGCCCCCACCGTGCCCAAGACCGTACTGATCAATCCCGAGCTGACGCCGCTTGGCGAGGAGCAGGATGAAGCCTGGGAAGGCTGCCTGTCGGTGCCGGGGCTGCGCGGGGTGGTGCCGCGTTTCACGCGCCTGAAGTACACCGGCTTTGACTTGATGGGCGGGCGCATCGAGCGCGTGGCCGAGGATTTCCACGCGCGCGTGGTGCAGCATGAATGCGACCACCTGCAGGGCATCCTCTATCCCATGCGGGTGACGGACTTCACGCGCTTCGGATTTACCGATGTGCTGTTCCCCGACCTGCCTCCGAATAGCGATGACTGACTGGCGACGACTGACCCGCGACGACTGATCAGCGATTGCCCTGGCGGCGATGGCGTGCCGCGATGCGGTGGGTCAGGGCGACCAGCGCCGCGCAGGCGGGATTGTCGTCGCGCTCCCGGTAAGCCAGGGTCAGCGGCGCGCGCAGCTGGTCGGCTTCTTCCATGCGGCGATAAGCCACGCCGTGCGGGTTGAGCCCGGCCATCGAGGCTGGCACCACGGTCACGCCGGCGCCGGCGGCTACCAGGTTCAGGTTGCTCAGCATGCGCTCGACTTCAGCGCCCACGCGCGGCGTGAAGCCCAGCCGCTCGCACACCTTCAGCAGATCGCCATACATGCCCGGCGCGCCCGGGCGCCGCACCAGGATGAACGCATCGTCTGCCAGCGCGCGCAGCGAGATGGCTTCCTGGGCCGCTGCGTGGGCCGGCGCGCCGCGCTTGCGCAGCAGCGGATGGTCCAGCGGCAGCGCGATCACCATTTCCTCTTCCAGCAGCAACTCGAAACGCAGGCCTTCGGGGCGTCCCACCGGCGCGCGCAGCAGTGCGACATCGAGCGTGCCCGCGGTGAGTTGCTCGATGACCTCGGCGGCGTTGTTCTCGCTGAGCTTGAGCGCGATGCCGGGAAAGCGGCGGCGGCAGGCGCGCAGTACCTCGGGCGTCAGCTTATGCGCGGCTGCCGAGCTGGTGAATCCGACCGATAGCATGCCTTGCTCGCCGCGCGCCATGCGTTGCATGCGCTGGCGCATCTGGTCCAGGCGCGCGAAGATGTCTAGCGCGTCGGTACGCAGCGCGTGCCCGGCGGCGGTGAGCGCCACACCGCGCGGCTGGCGCTCGAACAGGATCACGCCTAGCTCCGTCTCGAGCCCCTTCAACTGTTGCGACAGCGGAGGTTGCTGGATGCCGAGCTGCTCGGCGGCGCGCGTGATGTGGCCGGTTTCGGCTACCGCGAGAAAGTAGCGAAGGTGTCTCAGTTCCATGGTGTCTTTGCGGGCCGGGCGCTGTAGAAAGCATATCTTTTCGATATGTATTTCCACTGTGGCATATATTTTACATCCGGATCGCGGCGGCCTAGGATGGTACGGCTTTACGAACGAGAACACGGGCGCGCGCGCCAGGCGGCGCGCCGCATCGAGCACCGGGAGACAGGATATGAAGACACTTCGCCTTGCGCGTTTCGCATCGATCGCACTGATTGCGCTAGCCGCGGCGGCCCAGTTTGGCTGCGCCGCCCCAGGCGTGGACAGTGCCGCGAGCGCGAAGCAGGCCGCACCGGCGCCCGGCACGGAGGCGCAAGCTGCCGCGCCCCAATGGCAGCGGGTCAGGCTCGGCGCGGGCGCTGGCGCCTACGATTTTCCGGTCTACGCCAACCATCCGCTGGACGCGGACCTGCGCGGCATCCGCGAGGTGATCTTCGTCCAGCACGGGCTACAGCGTAACGGCGACGACTACTTCGCGGCCGGCGCGGCGCTGCTCAAGCAAACCGGGCGCAATCCCGACGAGGTGCTGCTCATCGCGCCGAACTTTCCCGGCACGCCGGATGCGGCCAAGGGCAAGCATTTCGACGGCATGCCGATATGGAGCGTGCAGGGCTGGATGAGCGGGGAGGATGCGGTCAACCCGCCGTTCTCGGTCAGCTCGCTGCAGGTGCTGGACGATCTCGTCGGCATGGTGACCAACAAGGCCCGTTTTCCGGCGGTGACCCGCGTGACGGTGGCCGGCCACTCCGGTGGCGCGCAACTGGTGCATCGCTATGCGGTGCTGAACAATGTCGACGAGCGTATCCGCGCGGGCGGCATCGATCTGCGCTACGTAGTGGCGAATCCTTCGTCGTATCTGTATTTCACGCCGGAGCGCCCACGCGGCAAGGGCTTTGCGCCCTATGACACGGCCATTTGCGCGGACTACGACAAATACCGCTACGGCATGCGCGACATGGTGCCCTATGCGCGCGGCGCGACCGGCGATGCGCTGTTCCGCCGCTATCTCCAGCGCCAGGTGACCTACCTTGTGGGCTCGGAAGATAACGACCCCAACCACCGCGTGCTCGACAAGGCCTGCGGCGCCGAGGCCGAAGGCCCGACCCGGCTGGAGCGCGCGCGCGGCTACCTGCGCTACGCGCAGTACCTTGCTGCGCCGATGGGCAGCCAGCGCCCGCCGGTGCGCCACCAGGCGTTCGAGGTGGTAGGCGTCGGGCACAACCAGCACCGGATGCTTGGCTCGCAATGCGGCGCCAAGGCAGTGTTCGGGCTGGCGGAGACGGCCAATGCGGACGGCGCGGCTTGCCGTGCGCCGCGGCTGTGAAGCGATTGGCGCAGGGCAGGGCGCCCGCTTGAGGCATGGCTTGAGGCATTGGCTATGCGAGGCCGCTGGGTTTGTCCCGGCGGCCAGACCGGGCAAGCGATGCTAGGGTGTCGAGTGCCACGTGCCTGGCAATGGCACGGCGCGTGGCATCATGCGATCGAGCCGGTGAGTATGCGGCTCGGCAGATGCGCGCTGGTGGCCATGGCGGCCGCCAGCTTGCTTTTTCGCCTGGCGCTCAGAACTTCTCGAAGGCGCCGAGGAAGCGCCACTGGCCCACCGGCAGGTCGCCCAGCACGATGCGGCCCATGCGCACGCGCTTCAGTCCCACGACCCGCAGGCCAACCTGTTCGCACATGCGGCGGATCTGGCGCTTCTTGCCTTCGCGCAGGACGAAGCGCAATTGCTCCTCGTTCTGCCAGCTCACCTTGGCCGGCTTGAGCGCTTCGCCATCCAGCGACAGGCCGTGGCGCAGCTTCTCGATCAGTTCCACCGGGAACACGTGCGAGATGTCGCGCTCGACCAGGCCTTCCGGCGAATCCCAGCTCACCCGCACCAGGTATTCCTTCTCGACGGTCGAATCCTCGCCGATCAGGTGGCGCGCAACGCGGCCGTCCTGGGTCAGCACCAGCAGGCCGGTGGAGTCGATGTCGAGCCGGCCGGCAGGTGCCAGGCTCTTGCGCTGCCACGGGGCAAAGCGCTTGCGGGTGGGGTCCAGCTCCCACTGGTTTTCCGGCGCGAACAGCACGGCGGCGGGCTCATAGCCATCTTCGGCCTGGCCCGACACGTAACCGACCGGCTTGTGCAGCAGCACGGTCACGCGTTCGCCTTGCTCGGAGCGTGCAGCCTGGTGGATCTCGATATTGGCGTCCGGGCTGATGCGCGAGCCCAGTTCGGTGACGGGCTGCCCGTCGACCAGTACCCAGCCGCGCGGAATCCATTCATCGGCTTCGCGGCGCGAGCACAGGCCGAGTTCCGACATCCGCTTGGACAGGCGTACCAGGCCATCCGAGCTGGGCTGGGGCGCGTTCTGTACGGGTGCGGCACGTTCCGTACGTTCCGCACGGGCGCCCTGGTAGTCGCGCTGGCCGGCATCGCCGGCGCGGCGCGGACGGTCATTGTCGCCACCGTGAGCGGGACGGCGAGGGCGGTCGTCGCCCTGGCCCGCAAAGCGGCGCGGACGGTCCTGGCCTTCGCCGGGGCTGAAGCGGCGTGGACGATCGTTGCCTTCGCCTGGGCCGAAATTGCGTGGACGATCATTGCCTTCACCGGCAAAGCGGCGGGGACGGTCCTGGCCTTCGCCTGGGGCGAAACGCCGCGGACGGTCATTGCCTTCGCCAGCAAAGCGGCGGGGGCGATCCTGGCCTTCGCCCGGGGTGAAACGGCGCGGACGGTCCTGGCCTTCGCCGGAGCCGAAATTGCGCGGGCGGTCGTTGCCTTCGCCAGCAAAGCGGCGAGGCCGATCCTGGCCTTCGCCCGGGGTGAAACGGCGCGGACGGTCCTGGCCTTCGCCGGAGCCGAAATTGCGCGGGCGGTCGCTGCTGTCGCCGCCAAAGCGGCGGGGCCGATCCTGGCCTTCACCCGGGCCAAAGCGTCGCGGACGATCCTGGCCTTCGCCCGTGCGCGGGCCGCGCGGCGGGCGCTGGCGAGCGTCTTGCGCTTTCTTGCGGCCGCCGGCGCGTTCCTGTGCCTGCTTGATGCCGTCGACCACGGCGCGCACGCGTCCGCGGTTCAGGTCGGACACCCGCACCGGCCGGGTGGCGGCGGGTTTGCGGGCATTGCCCTCGGGCGCGGCGGTCTTGATGCCCAGCGTCTTGCGCTTGGGCGAATTGCTATCGGTCATATCTTCTATGTGGGGCGTCCGGCCTAGATGGCCAGCGCCGCCAGCAGGTCCTGTTCAAGCTGTAACTGCAGTTTGTTATCCGAGGCGAGGCGGCTGCCATCGACCAGGAAAACGTCTTCCACCCGCTCGCCGAGCGTATTGATGCGGGCGGTATGCACCGAGGTGCGATGTTTGGCCAGTACGCGGGAGATCGCGTACAGCAGGCCGGTGCGGTCGTTGGCCGACAAGGAAAGCAGGTAGTACTGGCCGCGTTCGTCGGGGCGCAGGTCCACGCGCGGCTTGATCGGGAAGCTGCGCGACTGGCGTGACAGCCGCCCCTGGGCGGGTTCCGGCAGCGTGCTTTGCTGCTGCAGGCGCTCGGCCAGTTCGTGCTCCACCAGCGCGATGATGTCGCGGTAGTTGCCGCTGGCATCGCTGCTGATGCCCGGGTCGGTCACCTGGAACGTATCCAGCGCATAGCCGTGGCGCGTGGTGTGGATCTTGGCTTCCTGGATGGAGAAGCTCTTGCGCTCGAAGTAGCCGCAGATGCGCGCGAACACGTCGGGCTGGTCCTTGACGTAGACTGCCACCTGCAGGCCTTCGCCCGCGGGCGACAGGCGCGCCTTGACCACCGGCACCGGGCTGTCCACCTTGTTGTACAGGTGCCGCGTGAGCCAGGCGATGTCGCGCGCATCGTGGCGCAGGAAGAAGGCCACGTCGAGCTGGGCCCACAATGGCTTGCCCAGTTCCGGGTCAAACGCCTTGAGCCGCAGCTGCGCAATGGTGTCGTCCTTGCGCTGCGCCCACAGCGAGTGCGGGTCCACGCGCGCGCCGCCCAGCACGCGCAGCGTGATGCGGTAGAGGTCTTCCAGCAGCTTGCCCTTCCACGCGTTCCACACCTTGGGGCTGGTGCCGCGGATATCGGCCACGGTCAGCAGGTAGAGCGCGGTCAGGTAGCGTTCGGTGCCGACCACGCGGGCGAAGGCATGGATCACGTCCGCATCGGTCAGGTCTTGCTTCTGCGCGACATGGCTCATGGTCAGGTGATGCTCGACCAGCCAGGCGATCAGGTCGGCATCTTCGCGCTCGATGCCGTGCTGCTTGCAAAAGCGCCGCGCATCCGCCGTGCCGAGCTTGGAGTGATCGCCACCGCGGCCCTTGGCGATGTCGTGGAACAGCGCCGCCACCCACAGCACCCAGGGGCGGTCGAAGGTCGCCATCAACTGGCTGCAGAAGGGGAACTCGTGCGTGTGCTCGACGATGGCGAAGCGGCGCATGTTGCGCACCACCATCAGGATGTGCTGGTCCACCGTGTAGACGTGGAACAGGTCGTGCTGCATCTGCCCGACGATACGGCGGAAGTTGATCAGGTAGCGGCCCAGCACGCTGGTCTGGTTCATCAGGCGCAGCGCGTGGGTGATGCCCTGCGGCTCCTGCACGATGGCGAGGAACAGGCGGCGGTTCACCGGATCGTTGCGCCAGCTCGCGTCCATCACCGTGCGGGCGTTGTACAGGCCGCGCAGCGTGCGTGGCGACAAGCCCTTGACGCCCGGCGTGCGCTCGTACACCAGGAAGGTTTCCAGGATGGCGTGGGGCTCGCGCTCGTAGAGATCGTCGCTGGTGATCTCGAGCATGCCCTGGCGTTCCACGAAGCGCTCGTTGATGACGCGCGTCACCTTGGATTCGCTGGGGAACAGCATGGCCTCGATATTGAGCAGCAGCACGATATTGAGCTGCGTGACCGCCTTGGCTGCCCAGTAGTAACGGCGCATCAGCTGCTCGCTGGCGCGCTTGTTATTGTTCTGGCGGTAGCCGAAGGCCTCGGCCAGCGCGGTCTGCAGGTCGAACACCAGCACGTCCTGGCGGCGCCCGGCCACCAGGTGCAGCCGCGCGCGGATGGTTTTGAGCAGGCGCTCGTTACGGGCGAGTTCCTGCGCTTCGCGCTCGCTCAGCAGCCCGCGCTCGAACAGTTCCTTCCAGCTGTCGCCCAGCCCCGCGGCCTTGGTCATCCACAGGATCACCTGCAGGTCGCGCAGGCCGCCGGGGCTTTCCTTGCTGTTGGGCTCGAGCGAGTAGGGCGTGTCCTGGTACTTGGCGTGGCGCTGGCGCATTTCCAGCAGCTTGGCCTGGAAGAAGGCGCGCGGGTCCAGGTCGGCCTGGTAGCGCGTCTGCAGCTCGGCAAACAGCTTGCGGTTGCCCGTCAGCAGGCGCGCTTCCAGCAAGGACGTCTGGATCGTCACGTCCTGGCGCGATTCGCGGATGCAGTCGTCCACGGTGCGCACGGCGGAGCCGATTTCAAGGCCCAGGTCCCAGCACAGGCCAATGAATTTCTCCAGCCTGGAGGTGGTGTCCTCGTCGGGTTCCGATGGCAGCAACAGCAGCACATCCACATCGGAAAACGGGAACAGCTCGCCGCGCCCATAGCCGCCCACCGCCACCAGCGCGCTGTCGTCCGGCAGGCCCAGGCCGCGCCAGGCCTCGACCAGCGCGGCATCGACCGCGCGCCGCAGGCGCGTCAGCAGGTGGCCGACATGGCCGTGCGCATTGAAGTCCGCGAACACGGCTTGCTTGTCGGCTTTCAGCTGATCGCGAACACGGGTGGCGAGGATGATTTCCGGCGTGGCGTCCATGGCTAGGGCTTGGGGCATCGAAGGGACAGCTGAAACAAGAAGGGCGCCAACTTTGGCGCCCGTAGCGTCAGGCTGCAACAGAATCAGTGACGAACGACGGCGGCGCCTGCGTGCCCGCGGAGACGGTGAGCACGTCGTAACCGGTCTCGGTCACCAGGATGGTGTGCTCCCACTGCGCGGACAGGCTGCGGTCACGCGTCTTGACGGTCCAGTGGTCGGGCATGGTGCGGATATCGCGCTTGCCGGCGTTGACCATCGGCTCGATCGTGAAGATCATGCCGGCCTGGATTTCCATGCCGGTGCCGGGACGGCCGTAGTGCAGGATCTGCGGGTCCTCGTGGAAGTTCTTGCCGATGCCATGGCCGCAGTACTCGCGTACCACGGTATAGCCGGCCGCTTCCGCATGGACCTGGATCACATGGCCGATATCGCCGAGGCGGGCGCCGGGGCGCACCTGGGCGATGCCCTTCCACATGCATTCGAAAGTGATCTGCGCCAGGCGCTTGGCCAGGATCGAGCCCTCACCGGCAATGAACATGCGGCTGGTGTCGCCGTAGTAGCCTTCCTTGGTGATCACGGTGATGTCGAGGTTCACCGCGTCGCCGGACTTCAGCACGCGCTCGCCCGGGATGCCATGGCAAATCACGTCGTTGACCGACGTGCAGATGGCGCCGGGGAAGGGGGGGTAGCCGGGCGGCGCATAATTCAGTGGCGCGGGTACCGTGCCCTGCACATCGCGCATATAGGCGTGGCACAGCCGGTCGAGTTCGCCGGTGGTGACCCCCGGCTTGACGAAGGGCGTGATGTAGTCGAGGACCTCGGAGGCCAGCCGGCAGGCTACCCGCATTTGGGCGATATCGTCGGCGTTCTTGATATGGATGCTCATGCTGCTCGCAAAAGTGGCGGCGAAGCCACGGGCTGCGCCTCAAATTGAATCTGAAAGTGGGATTATCGCACCATCGGGCACCAACCGCAGCCGAAAACGGGCTTCGCCGGCTACAGCCGCCTGCTTTCCATGGCAAGTGGCCCCTTGAGCGAAGTCCTATTTTGTTGCTACAATCGCTGGCTAGCCTTCTTGCGGCTACCTGGCAGGTCGATGTGACCTTGGACCTTGCGGGCAGCGGCTGGCGGGCTGGGCAGTCACTACTGTGCTGCGGTAGTGCTACGGTATTTGGCAGGCGCCTTGCGCTTATTAAATACAAAGTTATTGAAATTGCGAGTCCGTCCATCCGGGGTGTTCCTTTTCAGGAATGTCGGGGCGGACTTCAGACCTAACCCTTTTGGAGATTTTTCATGTCCGTTACCATGCGCGAAATGCTGGAAGCCGGTTGCCACTTCGGCCACCAAACCCGCTTCTGGAACCCCAAGATGGCTCCGTACATCTTCGGCCATCGCAACAAGATCCATATTATCAACCTCGAAAAGACGTTGCCGATGTTCCAGGACGCGCTGAAGTACGTGCGTCAACTGGCAGCAAACCGCGGCACCGTGCTGTTCGTGGGCACCAAGCGTCAATCGCGCGAGATCCTGGCTGAAGAAGCAGGCCGCGCTGGCATGCCTTACGTCGATGCCCGCTGGCTCGGCGGCATGATGACCAACTTCAAGACCGTCAAGATCTCGATCAAGCGCCTGAAGGACATGGAAGCCGCCAAGGAAGCTGGCGCGCTGGAAACCATGAGCAAGAAGGAAGCGCTGATGTTCGAGCGCGAAATGGACAAGCTGCAAAAGTCCATCGGCGGCATCAAGGACATGGGCGGCGTGCCTGACGCCATCTTCGTGGTCGACGTCGGCTACCACAAGATTGCCGTGACCGAAGCCAAGAAGCTGGGCGTGCCCGTCATCGGCGTGGTCGATACCAACCACTCGCCGGAAGGCATCGACTACGTGATCCCGGGCAACGACGACTCGAGCAAGGCAGTCGCCCTGTACGTGCGCGGCGTGGCCGACGCGATCCTGGAAGGCCGTGCAAACGCCGTGCAGGACGTGGTTGAAGCCGCACGCGGCGGCGACGATTTCGTCGAAGTCGAAGAAGCCTAAAGGCTTGCTGCCGAGAGGACCCCGTACCGCGCGCATCGCAAGCTGACACATCATCGCTAGCCAACCGGCCCCTGGGCCGGGGCGCTGCGCGCAGCCGGGGGTTTTCCGGCAACCGAGGGGGCGAATCTTACGCCCCCTTTTTTCGAATTGTTGTCATCCGCCCCTGGCATGATCTGGCGCGGGTGAAGTTGAACTTACCTCCGGTCCCGGATCGCGCCACATCGACGGCGGGGTAGGGCGGGGCGAACCATTCAAGGAGTGACAAATGGCGGCAATTACCGCAAGCATGGTGGCAGAACTGCGCGCGAAGACCGACGCGCCGATGATGGAATGCAAGAAGGCCCTGACCGAGGCCGAAGGCAACCTGGAAAAGGCTGAAGAGCTGCTGCGCGTCAAGCTGGGCAACAAGGCCAGCAAGGCCGCTTCGCGCGTGACCGCCGAAGGCGTGGTCGTGTCCTTCATCGAAGGTACCACCGGCGCGCTGGTGGAACTGAACTGCGAAACCGACTTCGTGTCGAAGAACGACGACTTCATGGCGTTCTCGAACAAGGTCGCCGAGCTGGTCGCCAAGCAGAACCCGGCCGACGTGGCTGCGCTGTCGGCGCTGGAAATCGACGGCGTGACCGTGGAAGCCACCCGTACCGCCCTGATCGGCAAGATCGGCGAAAACCTGGCGATCCGCCGTTTTGCCCGCTATGCCAATGGCGGCAAGCTGGCTGCTTACCTGCACGGCACCCGCATCGGCGTGATGGTCGAGTTCGACGGCGACGAAACCGCCGCCAAGGACGTGGCCATGCACGTTGCCGCGATGAAGCCGGTGTCGCTGTCGTCCGCCGACGTGCCCGCCGACCTGATTGCCAAGGAACGCAGCATCGCCGAGCAAAAGGCTGCCGAATCGGGCAAGCCGGCCGAAATCGTCGCCAAGATGGTCGAGGGCTCGGTGCAGAAGTACCTGAAGGAAGTGTCGTTGTTCAACCAGACCTTCGTGAAGAACGACAAGCAGACCGTCGAGCAGATGCTCAAGGCCGCCAACACCACGGTCAAGGGTTTCACCCTGTACGTGGTCGGTGAAGGCATCGAGAAGAAGCAGGACGACTTCGCCGCTGAAGTGGCCGCCCAAGTGGCAGCTGCCCAAAAGGCCTGAAGTCCTGGCGGCCAGGGTGCCCGGTAGGGTGCCCCACCGGTCGCCGTATAATGCCGAGGGGCACCGCAAGGTGCCCCTCGGCACAAATGACCGCGCCGCGCTTACCCGTGCGGCGCGGGCTTGGTAGCCCGTTTCCGCAGTCGTCTGACCTGCCGTGCCCCAGGGGCGCTTTGAACGCGAGTTTTTCGTGTGTTATCGCGCTGTTGCCGTGCCGGAGCCAGGCCACCCCGAAAACCGGCTTTTATAGCGGCGGCACGCCGATCCGTGCCGCCTGCCTTCAAATTTCCGGCTCAACAGAACGAGCCGAACCAGCTCCGGGGATCAATATGCCAGCCTATAAGCGCGTCCTACTGAAATTGTCCGGCGAAGCCCTGATGGGCGATGATGCCTTCGGCATCAACCGCTCCACCATCGAAAGCATGGTCAATGACATCGCCGAGATCGTGAGGCTGGGCGTCCAGGTCGCGGTGGTGATCGGTGGCGGCAATATTTTCCGCGGCGTGGCCGGCGGGGCGGCGGGCATGGACCGCGCCACGGCCGACTACATGGGCATGCTGGCCACCATGATGAATGCGCTGGCCCTGCAGGATGCCATGCGCCACGCCGACATCGTGGGGCGCGTGCAGTCGGCCCTGCGCATGGACCAGGTGGTCGAGCCTTACATTCGGCCGCGCGCCATCCGCCAGCTGGAGGAGGGTAAGGTGGTGATCTTCGCCGCCGGCACCGGCAACCCGTTCTTCACCACCGATACCGCGGCGGCCCTGCGCGGCGCGGAAATCGGCGCGGAGATCGTGCTCAAGGCGACCAAGGTGGACGGCGTCTACACCGCCGACCCCAAGAAGGACCCCAGCGCCACGCGTTATACCACCATCTCCTTTGACGAGGCGATCTCGCGCAACCTGCAGGTGATGGATGCCACGGCATTCGCCCTGTGCCGCGACCAGAAGCTGCCGATCAAGGTGTTCTCCATCGTCAAGCCGGGTGCGCTCAAACGCGTAATCCTGGGCGAAGACGAAGGTACTCTGGTGCACGTATAAGTGCTGCACCAGGCGCTGGCGCGCTGCCGCCGAAGGTGGCGCGCGTGCCGGCAAAGAGTAGAATGATTCATTTTCGATCCCGCCGTCCAGGATCATGGTTACCCGTTTTCGGAGGTAAAGATGAGCGTCGCCGACACCAAGAAGAGCGTCGAGCAGAAAATGCAAAAGACCATTGAAGCGTTCAAGGCCGACCTGGCCAAGATTCGCACTGGTCGTGCACACACCGGTCTGCTCGACCACGTGCAAGTGGATTACTACGGCTCCCCGGTGCCGATCAGCCAGGTGGCCAACGTCGGCCTGGCCGATTCGCGCACCATCAGCGTGCAGCCTTGGGAAAAGAAGATGGTCAGCGCCATCGAGAAGGCCATCCGCGACGCGGACCTGGGCCTGAACCCGTCGACCATGGGCGAGACCATCCGCGTGCCCATGCCCATGCTGACCGAAGAGCGCCGAAAGGAACTCGCCAAGGTCGTCAAGGGCGAGGCCGAGGGCGCCAAGATCGCCGTGCGCAACCTGCGCCGGGATGCCAACGAGCAGTTCAAGAAGCTGGTCAAGGACAAAGCCATTTCCGAGGACGACGAGCGCCGCGGCCAGGACGATGTCCAGAAGCTGACCGACAAGTTCGTTGCCGAGATCGACAGGATGGTCGCCGAGAAGGACAAGGAGATCATGACGGTGTGACGCTTGATGCGGCGGCTTGCCAGCCGCCGCTGTGTCCGGTACCGTTTCCCATCATGCATCACATCAGTTCCACGCTCAGCGTCCCCGACTCTACCTATGTGCCCCGCCACGTCGCCATCATCATGGATGGCAACGGCCGCTGGGCGACCAAGCGGCACCTGCCACGCGTAGCCGGCCACAGCCGTGGCCTGGATGCCGTCCGGGCCGTGGTGGAGGCCTGCGCCGCGCGTGGCGTGCAGTACCTGACCCTGTTCGCGTTCAGTTCCGAGAACTGGCGCCGCCCGGCGGACGAAGTCTCGTTCCTCATGCGGCTGTTCATGACCGCGTTGCGCCGCGAGGTGGTCAAGATGCACGCCAACAATATCCGGGTGAGGGTGGTCGGCGACCTGAGTCGCTTCAGCCCGCGTATCCAGCAGCTGATCGCCGACGCCGAGGCCCGCACGGACAACAACACCGGCCTGACGGTGACGATCGCCGCCAATTACGGCGGCCGCTGGGATCTGCTCCAGGCCATGCGCAAGATGCTGGCGCGCTCGCCCATGCTCGATCCGGAGTCCGTTGACGAATCCATGCTCGCGCCGCACCTGGCCATGGCCTACGCGCCCGAGCCGGACCTGTTCATCCGCACCGGTGGCGAGCAGCGCATCAGCAATTTCCTGCTGTGGCAGCTGGCCTACTCCGAACTCTATTTCACCGACGTGTTCTGGCCGGATTTCAGCCCCGCCGAGCTCGACAAGGCGTTTGCCTCGTACCGGCAGCGCGAGCGCCGCTTCGGTCGTACCAGCGCGCAAGTGGTGGCACCACCCGGCCTTTCCGGCACCGCCTGAAGCCCGTTTTCCATTTTTTCACCGGAATCCCGCAGCGCATGCTTCTTACCCGTGTCATCACCGCCGTATGCCTGTTGCTGCTGATCCTGCCGATCCTGTTTCTGGCACCTCCGTCGGCGCTGGCCGGCCTGGTGGCGGTGATCGTCGTCCTGGCGGGCTGGGAATTCGGCCGCCTGATCGGGCTGCGCGGCTTCTGGCCCTATGTCTATGCGGTGGCCTGCCTGGTTGCCCTGATCGGCTGGCATGACGCCGCCGACCGCCAGGCGCTGACGCGCCTGCTGCAGATCGGCGTGGCCTGCTGGGGCGTCGCCGTGGTGCTGCTGGCGCGCGGCGTGCGCCAGGCGAGCCCGTCCTTTACCTTGCTGGGCGCCATTCTCGGCCTGTTCATGCTGCCCGCGTTCGGCCACGCCACCCTGATCCTGCGAGAGCTGGGCATCGGGGTGCTGCTGTCAGTAGCGGTGCTGGTCTGGGCGGCCGATATCGGCGCCTATTTCGTCGGCAAGGCCATCGGGCGGCGCAAGCTTGCCCCCACCATCAGCCCGGGCAAGTCCTGGGAAGGCGCCATCGGCGGCTGGCTGGTGGTGCTGCTGATCGCACTCGGGCTGGCCGCTACCCAAGCTTTTTCCCCGACCTGGTTCTCTCGCATGGCCGACCATAAGGGCCTGGCCGTCGTGGCGCTGCTGTCGACCCTGCTGGTGGTCGCCAGCGTGGTCGGCGATCTCTTCGAGTCGTTGCTCAAGCGCCAGGTTGGCATGAAAGACAGTAGCCGGCTGTTGCCCGGCCATGGCGGCGTGCTCGACCGGATCGACGCGCTGTTGCCCGTGTTTCCGCTGGCCGCCTTGCTGGCCATCTATCTTTGAGTTGATCTGATATGCGTCGTATTACCGTCCTGGGTGCCACCGGCTCGATCGGGGAAAGTACGCTTGATGTGGTCAAGCGCCACCCCGAGCGCTATGCCGTCCATGCGCTGACGGCGCACCGGCAGGTCGACAAACTGGCGGCGCAGTGCCGCGAGTTCCGCCCGGCGCACGCTGTGGTAGGCACCGCCCAGGCCGCAAGCGAGTTGCAGGCGCTGCTGCGTGCCGACGGCATCAAAACCGAGGTGGGCTATGGCGAAGCGGCCCTGGAAGCGGTGGCGGTCGATCCCGCGGCCGATTCGGTGATGGCCGCCATCGTCGGCGCCGCCGGGTTGCGTCCCACGCTGGCCGCGGCGCGGGCGGGCAAGCGCGTGCTGCTGGCCAACAAGGAAGCGCTGGTGATGTCGGGCCGGCTCTTCATGGATGCCGTGCGCGAGCACGGCGCCACGCTGCTGCCGATCGACAGCGAGCACAATGCCATCTTCCAGTGCCTGCCGGCGGACGATCCGCGCCTGAGCGCGGGCGTCTCCAAGATCCTGCTGACGGCTTCCGGCGGCCCGTTCCGGACTCGGGACCCGGCCACCTTGCACGATATCTCGCCGGACGAGGCCTGCGCCCACCCGAACTGGGTGATGGGCCGCAAGATCTCGGTCGACTCCGCCACCATGATGAACAAGGGGCTGGAGGTGATCGAGGCGCACTGGTTGTTCGCCGCGCCGGCGGACCGCATCGAGGTGCTGATTCACCCGCAGAGCATTGTGCATTCGATGGTGTCCTACGCGGACGGCTCGGTGCTGGCCCAGCTCGGCAACCCGGACATGCGTACGCCGATCGCCTACGGGCTCGCCTATCCCGAGCGCATGCACGCGGGCGTTTCCCCGCTGGACCTTACCCGTGCCGGCGCGCTGACCTTCGAAACCCCGGATCTGGCGCGTTTTCCCTGCCTGGGCCTGGCGTTCGACGCCTTGCGGGCGGGCGGGGTGGCCCCGGCCATCCTGAACGCCGCCAACGAGGTTGCCGTCGAGGCGTTCCTGCAAGGCCGGATCCGTTTTACCGACATCGCGCGCATCGTGGCGCAGGTGCTGGCGCAGGCCTCGCCGGGCAGTGTCGACACGCTGGAAGGCGTGATGGACATCGACCAGGATGCGCGCCGCCGCGCTGGCGCCTTGCTGGAAAGCGCGCGTTCGTGCTGACGCCGGTGGCGGTGCGGCCGGGATCGGCGACAATAGCGGCGCACCGGCCGATGCTGGTGCACCGGTTGCCGGGCCTCGTGCCCGGCGTCTACTTTGTGCCATCGGGGCGTTCCAGCCCCTGACGACAAGCTGCCTGCCATGCAAACCGTAATTGCTTTCGTCGCCGCCCTTTGCATCCTGATCTATTTCCATGAAATGGGTCACTACCTGGCCGCGCGCCTGTGCGGGGTCAAGGTGCTGCGCTTCTCGATCGGCTTCGGGCGGCCGCTGGTGCGCTGGGTGTCCAAGGGGCGGGACCGTACCGAGTGGACCATCGCCGCGATTCCGCTCGGCGGCTACGTCAAGATGCTCGATGAGCGGGAGAGCGATCCGGGCCATGACGCGCCGCTCGATCCCGCGGACCTGCCACGCGCCTTCAACCGGCAACCGGTGGCCAAGCGCTTCGCGATTGTGGCGGCTGGTCCGCTGGCCAACTTTGCGCTGGCCATCGTGCTGTATTTCGTGCTGTTTGCCGGCGGCATGCGCGAGGCCGCGCCCATCGTCGCGGCGCCGCCTGCCGGCACCCCCGCGGCTGCGGCGGGCTTGCGCGAGGGCGACCGCGTGTTGGCGCTGCAGGCCAATGGCGAGACCGAGCAGGTGCGTTCCTGGAACGACCTGCGCATGGCCGTGTTCGCCCAGGGCTTTGGCGACGCCAGCGCGGTGCTGCACGTGCGCGCTGCCGATGGCGCCGAGCGCGATGTGAAGCTGCCGCGGTTGCCGAATACCGGCGGCAATCCCGAACAAGACCCGCTTGCCACCCTGGGGCTGGCCCTCAAGGGCGGGCCGGTGACGATCACTGAAGTCCTGCCGGACTCCGCTGCGCAACGCGCCGGCCTGCGCCAGGGCGATCGCGTGGTGGCCTGGCAAGGACACCCGCTGACCCAGGCTGGCGAACTGATCCGCGGGGTCAGGGCGCAGCCCGGCGCCGAGGTCACGCTTGGCATCGAGCGGGAGGGCCGGCGCCTGGATGTGCCCGTGAAGCTCGATACGGTTCCCGCGGCGCAGCGCGCCAGCGCGGCAGCCGCCGCCACTGGCAAGCTGGGCGCCGCGCTGAGCCAGGCGGTCGAGATGGAAACTGTGCGCTACCAGCCGGTCGAGGCGCTGAGCCGCGCGGTCGGGCAGGTCTGGAGCACCAGCGCGCTCTCGCTCAAGCTGCTCGGAAAGATGCTGGTGGGGCAGGCTTCGCTGCAGAACCTGAGCGGCCCGCTGACCGTGGCGGACTACGCGGGGCGCGCCGCCCACCTCGGCTGGCAGCCCTTTGTCGGCTTCCTGGCGTTGGTCAGTGTTAGCCTCGGTGTATTGAATTTGTTACCTATTCCGGTATTGGATGGGGGGCATTTGCTGTATTATTGCGTTGAATTTTTGACTGGCAGGCCCGTACCAGACCACTGGCAGGCTGTGCTGCAGAAGGTCGGCATCGCCTGCGTCTTGCTCCTGACTTCGCTCGCCTTGTTCAACGATGTCAGCCGGCTGTTTTTAGCGCGCGGCTAGACATAGGTTGCCGGCTGCGGCGTGCGGGTGTCACTGACACCCCGCGCCTGCCGAGCCAAGGCGCAGCCCCGTGAAGCATCGGAGCCCAATCCTGCATGGAATCAAAGAGGGGATCAAGATTGATCAGACATAAGCGCATCTCGCTGGGCGTGCTGGCGAGTGCCATCATCGCAGCCTGGACCCCAGTGAGTTGGGCCGCGGAGCCATTCGTCGTCAAGGACATTCGTGTCGAGGGCCTGCAGCGGGTCGAGCCGGGTACGGTGTTCGGCTACCTGCCGGTCAAGGTCGGCGAAACCTTCAGCGACGACAAGGGCGCGGACGCCATTCGTGCCCTGTATAACACCGGGTTCTTCAAGGACGTCCAGATCCGTTCCGAGGACGGCGTGCTGGTGGTCCAGGTGGAAGAACGTCCCGCCATTTCCCAGCTCGAATTCGTCGGCATCAAGGAATTCGACAAGGACACCCTGCGCCGCTCGTTGCGCGCGGTGGGCGTGGCCGAGGCCCGGTACTACGATAAGGCCCTGATCGACAAGGCAGAGCAGGAGCTCAAGCGTCAGTACGTGGCGCGTGGCTACTATGCCGCCGACGTCCAGACCACGATCACCCCGGTCGACCGCAACCGCGTGTCGGTGGTGTTCAATGTCGACGAAGGTCCGGTGGCCAAGATCCGCCAGATCAATATCGTCGGCAACAAGGCCTTCAAGGAAAGCACGCTGCGCGATGAAATGCAGCTGTCGACTCCGAACTGGCTGTCCTGGTACACCAAGAACGACCTGTATTCCAAGCAGAAGCTCACCGCCGACCTGGAAGCACTGCGTTCGTACTATCTGAACCGTGGCTACCTCGAGTTCGCCATCGAATCGACGCAGGTGTCGATCACGCCGGACAAGAAGGACATCTTCCTGACGCTGAACATCAAGGAAGGCGACCAGTACAAGGTGTCGGATATCCGCCTGGCGGGCGAGCTGCTCGGCAAGCAGGCCGAGATGGAAAAGCTGCTCAAGCTGCAGAAGGGCGAGGTCTTCTCGTCCGAGAAGCTGACCCAGAGCACCAAGGCCATTACCGACCTGCTGGGCACCTACGGCTACGCGTTCACCACCATCAACCCGCAGCCGCAGATCGACAAGGAAAAGCGTGAAGTCGCGCTGACCCTGATGGTCGATCCTGGCCGTCGCGTCTATGTGCGCCGCGTCAACGTGGTGGGCAACAGCAAGACGCGCGACGAAGTGGTGCGCCGCGAAATGCGCCAGATGGAAAGCTCGTGGTTCGACAGCGAAAAGCTGACGCAATCGCAGGCCCGTATCAACCGTACCGGCTACTTCACCGACACAAACATCACCACCGAGGACGTGCCCGGCGCGCCCGACCAGGTCGATGTCAACGTCAACGTGACCGAGAAGCCGACCGGGCAGATCAGCCTGGGCCTGGGCTTCTCCTCCACGGACAAGCTGGTGCTGCAAGCCGGCCTGCGCCAGGACAACGTGTTCGGGTCGGGTACCAGCCTGGGCCTGGACGTGAACACCGCGAAGTCCTTCCGCACGATCTCGCTGACGCAGTACGACCCGTATTTCACGGTGGACGGCATCAGCCGCTCAACCGATATCTACTACCGTACGTCGCGGCCGCTGTACTACACCGGTGACCAGGACTACAAGATCGTATCGGAAGGCGGCAACGTCAAGTTCGGCGTGCCGTTTACGGAAACCGATACCGTGTTCTTCGGTATCGGCTACGAGCGCACCCAGGTGACCATTTCGCCGAACACGCCGATCCAGTACGGCCAGTGGCTGAACAAGATCGGCAAGTCGAGCGGCGATCCGATCAACAACTTCCCGTTCACGATCGGCTGGGCCCGCGATCGCCGCGACAGCGCGCTGGTCCCCACCAAGGGACCCTACACGCAGGTCAACCTTGAAGTGGGCGTGCCCGGCGGCGATACGCAGTACTATCGCGCCAGTGCCCAGCAGCAATATTTCTATCCGCTGTCCAAGGCCTTCACGCTGGCCTTCAACGGTGAAGTGGCTTACGGTCACGGCTATGGCAACACGCCGTTCCCGGTGTTCAAGAACTTCTACGCCGGTGGTATCGGTTCGGTTCGCGGCTACCAGACCAGTACGCTGGGCAAGAAGGACCAGAACGGCAACCCGATTGGTGGCGCTTCCAAGATGATCGGCAACGTCGAATTCATCTTCCCGCTGCCGGGCTCTGGCGTGGACCGGACCCTGCGCCTGTTCACCTTCTTCGACTTTGGTAACGTGTACGAGGAAGGGGCCCCGATACTGTTCAGCCAGCTCAAGTATTCGACGGGCCTGGGCATGTCCTGGCTCTCGCCGATCGGTCCGCTCAAGATCAGCGTGGGCTTCCCGCTGAAGAAGGATGAGACCGACAAGGTGCAGCGCTTCCAGTTCCAGATCGGTACTGCGTTCTGATCGGGCATAGAAGATAGAAGATTGAGGAACGGATTCATGAAAACAACATTCCCACTGATCAAAAGCCTGACGGCGGCTGCGCTGACGGTTGGTGCGCTGCTGGCAGCCGCGCCCGCCACGGCGCAGGAAGCGCGCATCGCCGCGGTCAATTCCGAGCGTATCCTGCGTGATTCGGTGCCTGCCAAGCAGGCCCAGGTCAAGCTGGAGCAGGAGTTCTCCAAGCGCGACCGCGAGTTGCAGGACATGGCCCAGAAGATCAAGGGCATGGCCGACAAGCTCGACAAGGACACCGCCGTGCTGGCCGATGCCGACCGCCAGCGCCGTCAACGCGAAGTGGCCGATCTCGATCGCGAATTCCAGCGCAAGCAACGTGAATTCCGCGAGGACCTGAACCAGCGCCGCAACGAGGAACTGGCCCAGGTGCTCGAGCGCGCCAACCGCGTGATCCGTCAGCTTGCGGAGCAGCGCAAGTACGACCTGATCGTGCAAGAGGCCGTGTACGTCAATCCTCGCATCGACATTACCGACGATGTGATGAAAGCGTTGAACGCCGGCAGCAAGTAAGCTGCCAGTTTTCGCCGTCCAAGGAAGTACTGCCATGCAAACACCCACACTGGGTCAGCTCGCCACCGATACCGGCGCGCAGGTTGTGGGTGATCCCGACCTCGCCGTGCGCGGCCTCGCGCCGCTCGACCAGGCCGGTCCCGACCAGCTCTCGTTTCTCTCGAATCCCCTGTACCTGCCGCAGGCGCTGGCCTCCGGCGCCGGCGCCGTGATTGTGTCGGCGACCGACCTGGAGCGCATTCGCGCCGAAGGGCAGGCCGACGGCCGCAACTGGCTGGTGGCACGCAATCCCTACGTGTGCTTTGCGCGAATCGCGCAGGGGTTCGATCGCCGCGCCAATACCGACCACCGTACCGGCATCGACCCGCGCGCCAGCGTGGCGCCCGATGCCGTGGTGCCGGCGTCCTGCTTTATTGGCCCCAACGTGGTGATCGAGAGTGGGGCCCGGCTAGGCGAGCGGGTGCGTATCCTGGCCAACGGCTTTGTCGGCGCCGGGGCGCAGATTGGCGATGACACGCTGATCTACGCCAATGTCTCGGTCTATCACCAATGCGTGGTGGGCATGAGGTGCATACTGCACAGCGGTGTGGTGCTGGGGGCGGATGGCTTCGGCTTTGCCCCGGACATTGGCCCGGCTGGCGTCGAGTACGTCAAGATTCCCCAGACCGGCCGTGCTGTGCTGGGCAATGACGTCGAGGTCGGCGCCAATACCGCCATCGACCGCGGCGCCATGGCCGACACGGTCATCGAGGACGGCTGCAAGCTCGACAACCAGGTACAGATCGCGCATAACGTGCGGGTGGGCGCGCATACTGTGATCGCGGGATGCGCAGCGATTGCCGGCAGTACCAAGGTCGGGCGCTTCTGCGTGATCGGGGGGTCTGCCAACTTTGCCGGCCACCTGAACATTGCCGACCGCACCACGGTGTCCGGTGGCACTTCGATCACTAAATCCATTTCCAAGCCCGGCGGGCATTTCACCAGCGTGTTCCCGGTCCAGCCGCATGGCGAGTGGGAACGCACCGCAGCCACCTTGCGAGGCCTGAGCAAATTGCGCGATCGCGTGATCCAGCTCGAGAAGCGCTTGCAAGGGCAGGACGCCGGCAAATCTATCCAGCATACCGAAGAGAAAAAACCATGAACGCCGTCGATATCGACATCCGCAAGATCCTCAAGCTGCTGCCGCATCGTTACCCGTTCCTGATGGTAGACCGCGTGCTTGAACTGGAGCCGCAAAAGCGTATCAAAACGCTGAAGAACGTCACCATGAACGAGCCGTACTTCCAGGGCCATTTCCCGGGTCACCCCGTAATGCCGGGTGTGATGATCCTCGAAGCGCTGGCGCAGTCGGCCGGCTTGCTGACCTTCGGCGAAGACGTAGAGCGCAAGGAAGACTCGCTGTATTACTTGGTCGGCATCGACGGCGCGCGCTTCAAGCAGGTCGTGACGCCGGGCGACCAGCTGCACATGACGGTATCTGTCGAGCGCTATATCCGCGGCATCTGGAAGTTCAAGGCATTTGCCACCGTCGACGACAAGGTGGCTTGTGAAGCTGAGTTGATGTGCACCGTCAAACAAGCCGACTAAGAAACCTGCCTTCGGGGCTACGCCCTGGGCAGGTCTTGGACGTATTTGGCTCACTGTGTTGACCGTTCAATCTTTTCATCTCAGACCATAGGACAGGACGCATGACGCAAATCCATCCCAGCGCACTGGTTGACCCGAAGGCCGAGCTTGCAGCCGACGTGACCGTCGGGCCGTTTTCCATCGTGGGTCCCAACGTGCGCCTTGGCAGCGGTACCCAGGTGGGCGCGCATACCACCATCGAAGGGCATACCACCGTTGGCGCGGATAACCGCATCGGGCCTTACGCTTCGGTGGGCGGCACGCCGCAGGACATGAAGTACCGCAACGAGCCGACCCGGCTTGTGATCGGTGATCGCAATACCATTCGCGAATTCACCACCATCCACACCGGCACGGTGCAGGACCAGGGCGTGACCAGCATCGGCGACGACAACTGGATCATGGCCTACGTGCACATCGCGCACGATTGCCAGGTGGGCAATCACACGGTGTTCTCCAGCAACGCGCAGATCGCCGGCCACGTGCAGGTGGGCGACTGGGCCATTCTTGGCGGGATGAGCGGGGTGCACCAGTTCGTGCGCATCGGCGCGCACGCCATGCTGGGCGGCGCCTCTGCCCTGGTGCAGGACCTGCCGCCGTTCGTGATCGCCGCTGGCGACAAGGGCGGCAATAAGGCTACGCCGCACGGCATCAACGTGGAAGGCATGCGCCGCCGTGGCTTTGACGCCGCGCAGATCGCGGCCCTGCGCCAGGCTTACAAGGTACTGTACAAGTCCGACCTGAGCTTTGAAGCCGCCCGCAACGAGATCGCGCAACTGATTGCGCAGGCCGAAGGCACCGCCACGGCTGCGTTGCAGGATTTCCTCGACTTCATTGCCGCCACGCAGCGCGGCATTGTGCGCTGAAGCCGGATACAGCCATGGTCGACGGTGTCCTACCGGCCATGGAGGCCACGCCGGTTGCGGCGGGTGCGGGCAATCGCGGCACCATTGCCATGGTGGCTGGCGAGAACTCCGGCGACCTGCTTGCCTCCCTGCTGATGGGCGGGCTCAAGGCCCGCCTCGGTGAAGTGAGCTATGCCGGCATTGGCGGCCCCCGCATGATGGCGCAGGGGTTCGAGTCGCAATGGCCGATGGACACCCTCTCGGTCAACGGCTACGTGGAGGTGCTGGGCTCGCTGCGCGAGATTCTCGCCACGCGCCGCGCCATCAAGGAAAAGCTGCTGGCGCAGCCGCCGCTGTGCTTCATCGGCGTGGACGCGCCGGATTTCAACTTCGGGCTCGAGGTGCCGCTGCGCCGTGCCGGCATTCCGGTGGTGCACTTCGTCAGCCCGTCGATCTGGGCCTGGCGCGGCGGGCGCATCCGCACCATCGCGCGCGCGGTCGACCACATCCTGTGCCTGTTTCCGTTCGAGCCGGAGATCTACGCCCGCGCCGGGATTCCCGCCACCTATGTGGGCCATCCGCTGGCCGACGTGATCCCGATGGTGCCGGACACGCAGGGCGCCCGCGAGAAGCTTGGCCTGCCGGCCGGGCCGCGCGTGGTGGCCGTGCTGCCCGGTAGCCGGCAGTCCGAGGTGCGCAACCTGGGCGCGACTTTCTTCGCGGCCATGGCGCGCATGCACAGCATGGACGGCAATCTCGCCTTTGTGCTGCCGGTTGCCAGCGCGCCGCTGCGAGAGATCGTCGCGGGCCTGCACCAGCAGTATCCGCAGATCCCGCTGACCGTCGTCGACGGGCAGTCTCACCTGGCCATGGAAGCCGCCGACGTGATCCTGCTGGCTAGCGGTACCGCCACGCTGGAGGCCGCGCTGTACAAGAAGCCCATGGTGATTTCGTACAAGGTGCCCTGGCTGACCGCGCAGATCATGAAGCGGCAGGGTTATCTGCCGTATGTGGGCCTGCCCAACATCCTGTCCGGGCGTTTTGTCGTGCCCGAGTTGTTGCAGGATGACGCCACGCCCGAGGCATTGGCGCGCGAGACGCTGCTGCAGTTGAACGACGAAGGCAATACCGCGTTCCTGCGGGACCATTTCACCCAGATGCACCAGACGCTTAAACGCAATACCGCCGAGATCGCTTCGGCCGTGGTCGCCGACCTGATCCGGCAGCGGAGGGGCGTGTAATGGCGCGCCGACCCACAGCCACTGCGAAGGGCGATGCGGCCCAGCTCGGCTTTGACCTGGCCGGCACCGCCGCGCAGGCACGCCACTTGTGCGGCGTGGACGAAGCGGGCAGGGGCCCGCTGGCCGGCCCGGTCTATGCCGCCGCCGTGGTGCTGGATCCGGCCCGCCCGATCCAGGGCCTGGCGGACTCCAAGGTGCTGACCGCGCGCCGCCGCGAGGCGCTGTTCGACGAGATTCGCGAGCGCGCCCTGGGCTGGCATATCGCCCAGGCTTCGGTGGAAGAAATCGACACGATCAACATCCTGCATGCCACCATGCTGGCCATGCAGCGTGCCGTGCATGGCCTGGCTGATTCCGGCCTGGAGCCGGACCTGGTGCAGGTCGACGGCAACCGCTGCCCGCAGGTGCGCTTTGCGGTCGAGGCCATCGTGAAAGGCGATGCCAAGGTGCAGGCCATCTCGGCGGCTTCCATCCTCGCCAAGGTGGCGCGAGACCGCGAGTTGCTGGTGCTGCATGCCGCATACCCGCAGTACGGCTTCGATGCCCACGCCGGTTACGGCACGCCGCAGCACCTGGCCGCGCTCACCGAGTTCGGCGCCACGCCGCACCACCGGCGCTCGTTTGCGCCCGTGCGCGAAGCCATCGCGATGGGGCGGATCGCGCCCGTGGCCGCCATCCCGGCGCCAGCATTCCCGGAGCCGCTACAGTGAAACACGTCACGTCGCGCGAAAACGCGCTGTTCAAGCACCTCAAGGCACTGACTGGTTCCACGCATGCACGCCGCAAGGCGGGGCAGTCGGTGCTGGATGGCGTGCACCTGGCGCAAGCCTACCTGGACGCGCTGGGCCAGCCGGTGCAGTGCGTGGTGTCGGAGCGGCACTACGATCATGCCGAGGTGGCGCAGCTGCTCAGGCAGATCGAGCCCGAGCGCGTGGTCCTGCTGGCGGATGCCTTGTTCGATCTGATCGCCGGCGTGGTCAACGGCATCGACCTGATGCTGGTCATCGATACGCCCTCCGGCCACCTGCCGTCGCATATCGACACCGATTGCATCATCCTGGACGGCGTCCAGGATGCCGGCAATGTCGGCTCTATCCTGCGCAGCGCCGCGGCCGCAGGCATCCAGCACGCCTTCCTCGTCACGGGCAGCGCCTTCGCCTGGTCCACCAAGACCCTGCGGGCCGCCATGGGCGCCAATTTCCACCTGAACATTGTCGAGCACTGCACGCTCGACATGTTGGCGCCGCGCCTGGCGGTGCCGCTGCTGGCCACGTCTTCGCACGCGCAGGCAGCTGTGTTCGACACGGACCTGCGCGCACCGGTAGGCTGGGTGGTCGGCAATGAAGGCGCGGGTGTGAGCCCGGAGTGGATGGCCAAGGTCAGCCGCACGGTGGGCATTCCCCAGCCGGGCGGGCTGGAGTCGCTGAACGTGGCGGCCGCGACGGCGATCTGCCTGTTCGAGGCGGTGCGGCAGCGCCGTCCTGGTTAAGCCTGCCACCACTTCGCCGCACTGACGGGCCTGCGCGCCCGCCGTGCGGCGTCAGCTGACTCAATAGTTGCTGTCGCGGTCCACCTTGATCTCCTGCAGGATCGTGGTGGCGATCTCTTCGATCGACTTGTGGGTGGACGACAGCCACTTGATGCCCTCGCGGCGCATCATGGCCTCGGCCTCGTTGACCTCGTAGCGGCAGTTTTCCGGCGCAGCGTACTTGCTGCCCGGGCGCCGCTCATTGCGGATCTCGGCCAGGCGCTGCGGGTTGATCGACAACCCGAAGATCTTGCTCTTGAACGCGTAGAGTGCGGTAGGCAGCTTGCCGCGCTCGAAGTCGTCGGGAATCAACGGGTAATTGGCCGCCTTCAGCCCGTACTGCATGGCCAGGTAAAGGCTGGTCGGGGTCTTGCCGCTGCGCGACACGCCCACCAGGATGATGTCGGCCTCGGCCAGGTTCTTGTGCGACTGGCCATCGTCATGCGCGAGCGAGAAGTTGATCGCCTCGATGCGGTTCTGGTAGGCCTCGGTGTCCGCGTTCTGGTGAAAACGTCCGATCGCATGGGTGGACTTCAGCCCGAGTTCCTTTTCCAGCGGCTCGATAAAGGTCTGGAACATGTCCAGGATCATGGCCTTGGCGCGGCGGATCGCCTTGTTCGACTCCTGGTTGACCAGGGTGGTGAAGACGATGGGCTGCACGCCTTCCGCGTAGAAGGCCTCGTTGATCTTGCCCACCGCGATGTGTGCTTTTTCGGGCGTGTCGACGAACGGCATGCGCACCTTGCGGAAACGCATCTCGAACTGGGCCAGGATCGAGTGGCTGAAGGTCTCGGCGGTAATGCCGGTGCCATCGGAGACGATAAAGACCGTGCGGATGGCGGGGCGCTCCTCCTCCTTACGCGGTTCCTGGGGGTGCTGCGGCGCAAGGGGCGCGGCGGGAGCGTCGGGCTGGGGAGCGTCGGGGAGGGACATGTATGGACAATTATTTTTGAATCCGCGTTCCGCGAAAGTGCGGTGCGGCACGGTAGAATAGCGGCGATCTTTTCGCTAAGCAATTCCGCCAGCGCTGTTGGCACAACGATTCGGCCACGAATTGTCAACAATGTGCGCTGCAGCAATCACGATCGCACACCGATTGTGAGCCGCTGGGGCTGTTTAGCCAAGCGATCCGTCCGGTAGCAGAACTCCAACAATATTCCGGGCGTCAGCAACAGGTTTCTTACTTTGTTTTGAGGCTTTTATGAACAACCCGGCAATTGACGGCGCATACCTGCTGCCGTTCGAGCAGTTGCGCAAGGAAGATGTGGAAACCGTGGGCGGCAAGAACTCGTCGCTCGGCGAGATGATCTCGCAGCTGGCCGAAGCTGGCGTGCGTGTGCCCGGCGGCTTTGCCACCACTTCGCTGGCTTTCCGCGACTTCCTCGCTCATAGCAACCTGACCCAACGCATTTCCGATCGCCTGAAGGCCCTCAACGTCGACGACGTCAAGGCCCTGGCCGAAGCCGGTGCCGAGATCCGCAGCTGGGTCGTCGAAGCGCCGTTCCAGCCCCGCCTGGAAAAGGAAATCCGCGAGTTCTACGCGCGTGCCGAGGAGCGCGAAGGCGCCGAGGCTTCGTTCGCCGTGCGTTCGTCGGCGACCGCCGAAGACCTGCCGGATGCATCGTTCGCCGGCCAGCAGGAGTCGTACCTCAACGTCAGCGGCATTGACGATGTGCTGGACAAGATCCGCCACGTGTTCGCCTCGCTGTACAACGACCGCGCCATTTCCTATCGCGTGCACAAGGGCTTCGCGCACGACATCGTCGCGCTGTCCGCCGGCGTGCAGCGCATGGTGCGCTCGGATGTGGGCGCCGCAGGCGTGATGTTCACCATCGACACCGAATCCGGCTTCCCCGATGTCGTCTTCATCACCTCCAGCTACGGCCTGGGCGAAACGGTGGTGCAGGGCGCGGTCAACCCGGACGAGTTCTACGTCTTCAAGCCCACGCTGCAAGCGGGCAAGTACCCCATCATCCGCCGCTCGATCGGCTCCAAGCTGATCAAGATGGAATTCACCGCGCCGGGCGAAGCCGGCCGCGTCAAGACCGTCGACGTGCCCATCGAACTGCGCAACCGCTACTCCATCACCGACGCCGATGTGTCGGAGCTGGCCAAGTACGCGATGATCATCGAGAAGCACTACGGCCGCCCGATGGACATCGAGTGGGGCAAGGACGGCCGCGACGGCAAGATCTACATCCTGCAGGCCCGCCCGGAAACGGTGAAGAGCCAGTCCGCCGGCAAGGCAGAGCAGCGCTTCAAGCTCAAGGGCACCGCGCCCGTGCTGACCAGCGGCCGCGCCATCGGCCAGAAGATCGGCACCGGCCGTGTCCGTGTGATCAATGACCCGTCCGAAATGGAGCGCGTGCAGCCCGGCGACGTGCTGGTTGCCGACATGACCGATCCCAACTGGGAGCCGGTGATGAAGCGCGCCGCCGCCATCGTGACCAACCGCGGCGGCCGTACCTGCCACGCGGCCATCATCGCGCGCGAGCTGGGCGTGCCCGCCGTGGTCGGCTGCGGCGACGCCACCGACCTGCTCAAGGACGGCACGCTGGTGACGGTGTCGTGCGCCGAGGGCGATGAAGGCCGCATCTACGACGGCTTGCTGGAAACCGAGGTCACCGAAGTGCAGCGCGGCGAAATGCCGGAGATCGACGTCAAGATCATGATGAACGTCGGCAACCCGCAACTGGCCTTCGACTTCTGCCAGATCCCGAACCAGGGTGTTGGCCTGGCCCGCCTCGAGTTCATCATCAACAACAACATCGGTGTCCACCCGAAGGCCATCCTCGACTACCCGCAAGTCGATGCCGACCTGAAGAAGGCCGTGGAAAGCGTGGCCCGTGGCCATGCCAGCCCGCGTGCGTTCTACGTGGACAAGCTGGCTGAAGGCATCGCCACCATCGGCGCGGCGTTCTACCCGAAGCCCGTCATCGTGCGCCTGTCGGATTTCAAGTCCAACGAGTACAAGAAGCTGATCGGCGGCTCGCGCTACGAGCCGGACGAAGAAAACCCCATGCTGGGTTTCCGTGGCGCCTCGCGCTACATCTCCGAAGACTTTGCCGAAGCCTTCGAGATGGAATGCAAGGCCATGAAGCGCGTGCGCGACGACATGGGCCTGACCAACGTCGAGATCATGGTGCCGTTCGTGCGCACGCTCGGCCAGGCCGAGAAGGTCATCGGCCTGCTGGCCAAGCACGGACTGAAGCGCGGCGAGAACGGCCTGCGCGTCATCATGATGTGCGAAGTGCCGTCCAACGCCATCCTGGCTGAAGAGTTCCTGCAGTACTTCGATGGCTTCTCGATCGGCTCGAACGACTTGACCCAGCTCACGCTGGGCCTGGACCGGGACTCCGGCATGGAGCTGCTGGCCAAGGACTTCGACGAACGCGACCCGGCCGTCAAGTTCATGCTGTCGCGCGCTATCTCTACCGCGCTGCGCCTGGACAAGTACGTTGGCATTTGCGGCCAAGGCCCCTCGGACCACCCGGACTTTGCGCTGTGGCTGGCCAAGGAAGGCATCAAGTCGATCTCGCTGAATCCGGATTCGGTGGTCGATACCTGGAAGCAACTGGCTTCCTGAGGCATTTGACGTCACAATAGCGGTACACCGGCCCTGCGCCAGGTGTTCCGAACCCCCGCAGGCGCCCTGGCGCTGCGGGGGTTTTTTGTTTTGGCCGTGGCCAGGACAAACGTCGGTAAGCACGTAAGCAAGTAAGCAGTTAAGCAAGGAGGCAAAGATGGCGCCGTACTACATCTGGTTTGCGCTGGCCGCGGTGCTGGTGATCGCGGAACTGGGCCTCGGCACCTTGTATTTGCTGATGGTGGCGCTGGGCGCCGCGGCGGGTGGCCTGGGTGCGCTGGCCGGGCTTGGTGCAGCCGCCCAGACCCTGCTGGCGGCGCTGGTGGCGCTAGCGGGCTTTGTCGCGCTGCGGCGCTCCCGCTATGGGCGCGTGAGGCGCGATGCGGCGGAGCGCGATCCCAACGTCAACCCGGACATCGGCCAGGAGCTAGAAGTGCCGGCCTGGGGCGACGCCGGGCGGGCACGCGTGCGCTACCGCGGCACCGACTGGGACGTGGAACTCCAGGCGGCTGGCCCGGCAGCGCCCGGGCGTTTTCGCATCGTCGAGGTGCGCGGCAACACGCTCTTCGTCAGCCCGCGATAGAGCAAGGTAGGGCGAGGCAGGGCGTGGCCTCGGTTTTCCCCGTTTTTTGCAGTTCGTTTTTCTCAACCCCGTCACGGAGGTCCCATGTTCGAATTCTTCGGCAGCCTGCTGCCCCTGCTGATCCTGGTCGCCGTCATCGTGCTGGTGGCGCAAAGCTTCAAGATCGTGCCGCAGCAACATGCCTGGGTGCTGGAACGCCTCGGCAAGTACCGCGCCACGCTGACGCCGGGGCTGACTGTCGTGCTGCCCTTCATCGATCGCGTGGCCTACAAGCATGTCCTGAAGGAAATCCCGCTCGATGTGCCGAGCCAGATCTGCATCACCAGGGACAACACGCAATTGCAGGTGGACGGCGTGTTGTATTTCCAGGTAACCGATCCGATGAAGGCATCCTACGGGTCCAGCAATTTCGTGGTGGCTATCACCCAGTTGTCGCAGACCACACTGCGCTCGGTGATCGGCAAGCTGGAGCTGGACAAGACCTTCGAGGAGCGCGAGTACATCAACCACAGCGTGGTCAATGCGCTGGACGAGGCCGCCGCGAGCTGGGGCGTGAAGGTGCTGCGCTACGAGATCAAGGATCTCACGCCACCCAAGGAAATCCTGCATGCGATGCAGGCGCAGATTACCGCCGAGCGTGAAAAGCGCGCGCTGATCGCCGCGTCGGAAGGCAAGCGCCAGGAGCAGATCAACCTGGCCACGGGCGCGCGCGAGGCCGCCATCCAGAAGTCCGAAGGCGAGCGGCAGGCGGCCATCAACCGGGCACAGGGCGAGGCTTCGGCGATCCTGGCGGTGGCGGAGGCCAACGCGCAGGCCATCGAGAAGATCGGGCATGCCATCCGCACGGACGGTGGCATGGAGGCGGTGAACCTGAAGGTGGCCGAGGAGTACGTGAGCGCCTTCGGCAATCTGGCCAAGCAGGGCAACACGCTGATCGTGCCGGGCAACCTTGGCGACATGAGCACCATGATTGCGTCGGCGCTGCAGATCGTCAAAGGCCAGCAGAAGGGGGCTTGAAGCGAGGGGGCTTGAAGGAGAAGGCTTGCACAGAGCAGGCAGTCATGCGGCGTGCCGCCGGGCTGCCTTGGTCTTTTACTCCTTGCCCGCACCCTTCATGATGCGTGCCTTCTCCCGCTGCCAGTCGCGGTCCTTCTCGGTTTCGCGCTTGTCGAACATCTTCTTGCCCTTGGCCAGCCCGATCTCGCATTTGACGCGTCCGCGCGTGTAATGCAGGTTGAGCGGCACGATCGTGAAGCCGCGCTGCTCCACCTTGCCGATCAGGCGCTTGATCTCTTCTGCCTTGAGCAGCAGCTTGCGGGTGCGCACCGCGTCGGGCGAGATGTGGGTGGATGCGCTGTTCAGCGCGCTGATATGGGCGCCGATCAGGAACAGCTCGGCGTCGCGAATGACCACGTAGCCTTCCTTGATCTGCACGCGTCCCGCGCGGATCGCCTTGACTTCCCAGCCCTCGAGCACGATCCCCGCCTCATATCGCTCTTCGATGAAGTAGTCGAAAAAGGCTTTCTTGTTGTCTGCGATGGTCATGCGGTCCGGATAGTGGAAATGGAGATAAGTAAAACAAGCACCAAAAAACGTAGGGGAAAGACGCTGCAGGGCCGTGCAAGGCCGTCAGGCCGCGGTTTGGGCGCTATCGTGCGCGCCCGGGGTGCCGTCGGCGCGCGCGTGGGCTAAAATCGGGATTCTAGCAAACCGGCCCGCTCCGGTGGATTCCGCAGTGCGTCATGGCGCTGGCGGCGCCTGCGCGGGCCATGATTCCCCACTACATGGCAGACGTCCATAAATCCGTGCTGCTCGGCCATTCCGCCGAGCAGATGTACAACCTGGTCACGCAAGTCGAGGACTATCCCAAGTTCCTCCCCTGGTGCGGTGGCGTGGAGGTGTTCGAGCAGACCGAGACGATGCTCGACGCCAAGATCTACATCCACTTCAACGGCATCAAGCAGTATTTCCACACCCGCAATACGCAGGAGCGGCCCACCAAGATCGATATGGTGTTCGAGGATGGCCCCTTCAAGACCTTCAGCGGTTCCTGGCGCTTCACGCCGTTGCGCGAGGATGCCTGCAAGATCGAATTCCACCTGCATTACGAGTTTTCCAGCTTCCTGCTGGAGAAAATCATCGGGCCGGTGTTCAGCATGATCGCCAATACGTTTGTCGATGCGTTCGTCAAGCGTGCCGAAATGGTCTACGGCAATGGCTGAGCACGACGCCGGCACCGCGGCTCCGGTGCGCATCTCGGTTTGCTATGCCCGCCCAGGCGACGCCTTCCTGAAGGAGGTCGAGGTGCCCTTCGGCACCAGCATTGTCGCCGCGATCGCGGCCTCGGGCCTGCTGCAGGCTTGTCCCGAGGTGGATCCCGCCACCATGCGGGTCGGCATCTTCAGCAAGCTCAAGACGCCGGATACCCTGGTGCGGGCCGGCGACCGCGTCGAGGTCTATCGCCCGCTGGTGGCCGATCCCCAGTCGGCCCGCAACCGGCGCGTGCAAAAGACCCGCAAGGGCGGCACGCGCGAAGGGCAGAAATGGCTGCGTGGCGGCTGACAGGCCCCGGCGCGGAGCTGCGCACGCGCTCAGACGCAGTTTTGTGCGAGCGCGGCGTTGACGCGTTGCAATTCGGCTTGCCGCTCGTCATCGTTCAGTTGCTGCGGCGAGCCATCTGGCGCTGACACGGCAATGCGGCGGTTCTGCTGCAGGGACGTCGCATAGTTGCGCGATTGCGCGCAGCGCACCTGGCGCTCCTGCGCGGCCAGGTCCTTGGCGGCCTGGTCCGCTTCGGCCTTTGCCTGCGCGGCGCGGCGTTTCTCGAAGGCTTCCTCGGCACTTGCCATGGACTCGGCTTTCACACTGCCATTGCCCTTTGCGCCCGGCGCCGGCGCAGCCTGGGTGGCGGCGGCAACGCCTGCAGGGCTGGTTGCAGCGGCTGGCGGCTCGACCGGGCGCAAGCTGCCGGCAAAGCGTCCAGGTGCCTTGATCACGCTGGCGGCAGGCACCGAGGGCGGCGGCGGCACGTCGCTGTAGACCATGCGGCCGCTGCCGTCGCGCCACTGCCATTGTGAATCCGCCTGGGCGGTGGCTGCCTGGCATAGGCAGGCGAGGGCGGCCAGCGTGGCGAGCTTGATGTGCGCGGTCGATCGTTTCATGGCTTAGCGTGTTGGGGCAGCCTGCGGTGAGAGTGCGTGCGGCAGCAGGGCGCACAGGGCTGGAACCCCGCTTTGCGAGTGACTCGTGCGCCCTTGGCTGACGGGATTGGCCGCTAGTTTAGGCAGACTTGTCGACAGCGTGCAAGCGAACCGACCAGGCCACGCCAATCATGAGCAACGCGATGGCCGCGATCTCCAGCGGGCGCGGCAGGCGATGGTCGAAGACAAAGCCGTACGCCAGCGCGAACAGCGTCTCGAATACGATCATTTGCCCCGAGAGCGTAAGTGGCAGGCGGCGGCTGGAGATATTCCAGAGGTTGTTGCCGATCAGTGACGCACCAAGCGCCACGGCCGCGTTGACCATCCAGAACCACTGCCAGTCGCGGCCGCCGCTGGCCGCATCCAGGCTGTCGCCGGCGACCAGCCAGCCCAGCAGTGCCAGCAGCGCAAGCACCACCGACACCACGCCGGTGGAGATGCCATACAGCGCGGACCATTCATTGCCGCTGTACTGCGGGTTGCGCTGCAGGTAGCGTGCGTTGTCGACCGCGTAGAGCGTCCAGCACACCAGCGCGCCGGCCGCGCACATCACGCCGGCCAGCCGTTGCCAGACCGTGCGCACCGCCTCGCCCGCGGCAGCGCCGTGCGCATGTCCGCCGCCGGCGAACAGGTCGATATTGATGCAGGCGATGCCGGCGGCCACCACCAGCAGCGGCCAGATCAGGCGCGACAGCGGCACGGCGCCATGGTCGCGCCGGCCCATGATGGTCACGGAGATGGGCAGGATGCCGATGATCAGCGAGGTGGGGCCCACGCCGGCCAGCTGCACGCCGAACGCCAGCAGCACGTAGTACAGCAGGTTGCCTGTGAAGGCCTGGCGCAGCAGCGCAAGGCAGTCTGCGCGCGTGAGCTTGCGCGCAATGCGCTTCATCAGCGGCAGCGCGGCGATGAAGGCGACCAGCCCATAGGCCAGGTAGCGGCCGATCGCGAGTTCCCAGGGGGAGAAGACGGGCAGCAGCTTGGGGGCGATAAACACCATGCCCCAGAAGGCGCCGGCCAGCAGGCCGCACAGTACGCCAATACCCATTGTGGCTTGCCTATCCCTGAAAAAAAGACAAAGAGCATAGCAGACTTGAACAAGGGCACTCGCAGGCGCGTCAAGAAACGTGCCATTCCTGTATAATTCGGTTTTGCGCCTAGAGGAATTGCTATGCGTCTTGTCCAGAAAGCACTCACATTCGATGACGTGCTCCTCGTGCCGGCCTATTCGTCGGTACTGCCCCGGGATGTTTCGCTCCGTACCCGCCTGACCCGTTCGATCGAATTGAACATTCCGCTGGTATCCGCCGCCATGGATACCGTCACGGAAGCCCGCCTGGCAATTGCCATGGCGCAGGCCGGTGGTATCGGCATCGTCCACAAGAACCTGAAGCCGGCCGACCAGGCCCGGGAAGTGGCGCGCGTGAAGCGCTACGAATCCGGCGTGCTGCGTGACCCGATCACCATTCCCCCCGACATGAAGATCCGCGATGTGATTGCACTATCACATCAATACGGCATCTCCGGTTTCCCGGTGGTGGAAGGCAAGACCGTGGTCGGCATCATCACCAACCGCGACCTGCGTTTCGAGGAAGAACTGGACGCGCCCGCGCGCGCCAAGATGACGCCGCGCGAGAAGCTCGTCACGGTGGGCGAAGACGCATCGCTGGAAGACGCCAAGCGCCTGATGAACCGCCACCGCCTCGAGCGTGTGCTGGTGGTCAACAAGGACTTCGAGCTCAACGGGCTGATCACCGTCAAGGACATCCAGAAGGCAGTGGAACATCCGCTGGCCAGCAAGGATGACCGCGGCCAGCTGCGGGTCGGCGCCGCAGTCGGCGTGGGCCCTGATAACGACGAACGCGTCGACCTGCTGGTCAAGGCTGGCGTGGACGTGATCGTGGTCGATACCGCCCACGGCCACAGCCAGGGCGTGCTGGACCGCGTGCGCTGGGTCAAGCAGAACTACCCGCAAGTGCAGGTGATCGGCGGCAACATCGCCACCGGTGCCGCCGCGCGCGCGCTGGTCGATCATGGCGCCGACGGCGTCAAGGTCGGCATCGGCCCGGGCTCGATCTGCACCACCCGTATCGTTGCTGGCGTGGGCGTGCCGCAGATCACTGCGGTTTCCAACGTGGCCGAAGCCCTCAAGGGCACCGGCGTGCCGCTGGTGGCCGATGGCGGCATCCGCTACTCGGGCGACATCGCCAAGGCACTGGCTGCCGGCGCGCATGTGGTCATGATGGGCGGCATGTTCTCCGGTACCGAAGAGGCACCGGGCGAAGTGTTCCTGTACCAGGGCCGCTCCTTCAAGAGCTACCGCGGCATGGGTTCGGTCGGCGCGATGAAGGACGGCGCGGCAGATCGCTACTTCCAGGAAGACAACACCGCCAACGTCGACAAGCTGGTTCCCGAAGGCATTGAAGGCCGCGTGGCCTACAAGGGCTCGGTCACCGCCATCATCCACCAGATGTGCGGCGGCGTGCGTGCTTCCATGGGCTACTGCGGCAGCAGCTCGATCGCCGACTGGCACGAGACGTCCGAGTTCGTGCAGATCACCGCCGCGGGCATGCGCGAGTCGCATGTGCACGACGTGCAGATCACCAAGGAAGCGCCGAACTACTACATCGACTAAGTCGGTGTCAGTGAGTCGACCAGGCAGGTCTTTATGAACTGGCGGCTGTGCGGGACCTGGATGTCCCGCCAGCCGCGCGCCGGCTGCGCCGCCCGGCGCCGCCCGCAAGCCAGGCACTGCGCCTGGCCGGAGGAGTTCTCATGAAAGTATTGCTGCGTGCCGTGCTGTTCCTGGATGCGTTGCTGAATCTGCTGCTCGGCATCGTCATGCTGCTGTCGCCTTTCACGACCCTTTATAGCGCGCTGCAACTGCCGCAGCCGCAGCCCGCGATGTACGGGCAGTTGCTCGGCGTGGCCCTGGTCGGCCTGGCCTTGCTGCTGTGGCAGGCAACCGTCAACGGGCAGCTCACGGTGGCGGTGGCGCGAACAGTCGGGCAGGTCAATCTCACCAGCGCGGTGCTGATCGTGGCGTGGATGCTTATGTTCGAGCTGCCGGTGCAGGGCGCCGGCAAGATCTGGCTGCCGGTGCTGGCCGCGGTGCTGGCCTTCTTCGCCGCGGTGCAGATCCCGGCCGCCAAGCGCGTACGCGTGCGCGAACGCGAGCAGCGTGAACAACGCGAGCTGCAAAAAGAGACGCAAAACAAGGATGCCGGCACCGCCCCCGTGGCACGCCGGCCGCAATCACCCGAATACCGGCGCGAGCCGGGTGTCACGCCGCCGCCCGGCTATGGTCCGGGCACCGAAGTGATGACCGAGCCCGCACCGGACGAAACGCCATCCGCCCATCATGCACGACAAAGTCCTCATCCTTGATTTCGGCTCGCAAGTTACGCAGCTGATCGCCCGCCGCGTGCGCGAAGCGCACGTCTACTGCGAAATCCACCCGAACGACGTCACGGACGAATTCGTGCGCGAGTTCGCGCCCAAGGGCATCATCCTGTCCGGCAGCCACGCCAGCACCTACGAAGACCACCAGCTGCGCGCGCCGCAGGCCGTGTGGGACCTCGGCGTGCCGGTGCTGGGCATCTGCTACGGCATGCAGACCATGGCCGTGCAACTGGGCGGCAAGGTGGAGTGGAGCGACCATCGCGAGTTTGGCTACGCCGAGATGCGTGCGCATGGCCACACCGCGCTGCTCAAGGACCTGGAAGATTTCTCCACGCCCGAAGGCCACGGCATGCTCAAGGTCTGGATGAGCCACGGCGACAAGGTCGCCGAGCTGCCGCCGGGCTTCAAGCTGATGGCCTCCACGCCGAGCTGCCCGATCGCCGCCATGGCCGACGAAGCGCGCGGCTACTACGCCGTGCAGTTCCACCCGGAAGTCACGCATACCGCCAAGGGCCGCGACATCCTGGAGCGCTTCGTGCTGAAGATCGCGGGCGCCAAGCCTGACTGGGTCATGCATGACCACATCACCGAAGCCGTCGCCAAGATCCGCGAACAGGTCGGCGACGAAGAAGTGATCCTCGGCCTGTCCGGCGGCGTCGATTCCTCGGTGGCCGCAGCCCTGATCCACCGCGCCATCGGCGACCAGCTCACCTGCGTGTTCGTCGACCACGGCCTGCTGCGCCTGAACGAAGGCAAGATGGTGATGGACATGTTCGCCGGCCGCCTGCACGCCAAGGTCATCGCCATCGACGCGTCCGAGCAGTTCCTCGGCCACCTGGCTGGCGTGACCGATCCCGAGCAAAAGCGCAAGATCATCGGCCGCGAGTTCGTCGAAGTGTTCCAGGCCGAGGCCAAGAAGCTGACCAACGCGAAGTGGCTGGCCCAAGGCACGATCTACCCCGACGTGGTGGAGTCCGGTGGCACCAAGACCAAGAAGGCCACCACCATCAAGAGCCACCACAATGTGGGCGGCCTGCCGGAGACGCTCGGCCTGAAGCTGCTCGAGCCGCTGCGCGACCTGTTCAAGGACGAAGTCCGCGAACTCGGCGTGGCGCTCGGCCTGCCGCCGGAGATGGTCTACCGCCACCCGTTCCCCGGCCCGGGCCTGGGCGTGCGTATCCTGGGCGAAGTCAAGCGTGACTACGCCGAGCTGCTGCGCCGCGCCGACGCGATCTTCATCGAAGAGCTGCGTGGCACGGTTGCTACCGAGCAGGATGCCGCTGCGGGCATGTGCGAGCCTTCGCAAGTGGGCAAGAGCTGGTACGACCTGACCAGCCAGGCCTTTGCGGTGTTCTTGCCGGTCAAGTCGGTTGGCGTGATGGGCGACGGCCGAACCTATGACTACGTGGTCGCGCTGCGCGCGGTGCAGACCACCGATTTCATGACGGCGCATTGGGCGCATTTGCCGTACGCGCTGCTGGGCCGCTGCTCGAACCGCATCATCAATGAGGTTCGGGGGTTGAATCGCGTGGTGTATGACGTGTCGGGCAAGCCGCCGGCAACGATCGAGTGGGAGTGAAATCGGGTCCTTCGGGGACTATCGCCAGCTATCGAAAAATCGTCGTAACGTATTGATTTAAAAAGAAATGGGTTGCGATGGCTATCGGTCACCATCGCCGGCCAGCGGAACTGGTTGGCGGTAGAAGTGGCAGTAGAACCAGGAGGCCGGATTAAGGCCCTCCCGCTTACTATCCAGACCAAATCGGTCTTTGACGGTAAAAGTCTCTTCGGGAAAGCTGGCTTTATGCGGTTTTCCCGGCATCAGCAGGTCTCCTGGCCCCTGACGGTAAAAGCCGTCATGAACAGGAGGAAAAACCTCGATGCTTACCGACACCGCACTGCGCAATCTCAAGCCTAAATCCAAGACATACAAGGCTTCCGACCGCGATGGCATGTATGTGACGGTATCGCCCACCGGTACCGTCACCTTCCGCTAGGTTTACCGTCTCAATGGCCGGCGCGAGACGCTGACCATTGGCCGCCACGGGCCGTCCGGCATCTCGCTGGCGATGGTTCGAGAAGAGCTGCTCGACGCCAAGAAGGCCGTCGCCCAAGGCAAGTCCCCAGCCCACGAGAAGCAGCGCGAAAAGCGCCGACTGACCGCCGCCAAGACCTTTGGCGACGTGACCGACAAGTGGCTGGTGGATGCCCGGATTGCCGACAGCACCGAGGCGATGTGCAAGAGCATCGTCGATCGGGACATTCTGCCGGCCTTCCAGAACCGGATGCTCAATGAAATCACCGCTGATGACCTGCGCGCCCTGTGCGGTAAGGTGAAGGTGCGCGGTGCGCCCGCCACCGCGGTGCATGTCCGCGACATCGTGAAACAGGTCTATGCCGTCGCCAGCCTGCATGGTGAGAGGGCGATCAACCTGATCGAACACGATCTGCCACGGTTGACGGCCGAGCCAATCAGCGCGGAGGCCTTGCGGGAGAGCCGTGAGCGATTGCTGGCGCGCGGGGCAGGGTGGCTGGACAAGCCTTCGTGCGCATTTCTTCGGTCAGTAGAAGACGAGAAGCCAGACTTCGGCATTCTCGGGCTTTCTCATGCGAGTCAGCTGCCGGGTGTTCGGCGGAAGTTGCATAACCTGGCCCAGCGTGCCGCGGCCAAGCGCGAGGCAGATCGCCGCGAGCTTGAGCAGGCACTGGAGCGAATCGCAGGCCGGGCCGGGTGAACCGCCGGTGCTATTGCTAACCTAACCGGGATTCTTGGCCCGGCCGTTCGGCATAGTTTTTTTTGCGTCCAGCAGGGCGCACTTCCTTTCTGTGTAGATGGAAGTCACACGGAAAAAGCGGCGTTCGTCATGAAATATTCACAAAATTCGACGACATTGCTGGCGAAGCATCCACCCCGCTATTTCCAAAAACTCCGGCGACTCATGCGTTTGAAATGACAGGCAACTCGGCATCGGTCAGCGTGCTTGCGCTGACAGGATTCTTGAGTGGCTTGGGGCTCCTGATTGCGACTGGGATGGTGCGTGCGCAGTCGACGGGTACGTCGGGCGGGCCATCACGGTCGGACATGCCTCTGCATGGACAGGCCACCGCTGCCACATTGCCGTTGGCGGATGCGCCGGCCATCAGCCTCGCGGCGGGGAGAAATGAAAGGTTTTTCGATTTCGACATACCCGCGCTACCCTTGGATTCCGCACTTGACCGCTATGCGGCGCAGTCCAGACGGCCGGTGCTTTTTCGAAGCGAACTCGTGACCGGGCGCATGTCGTCAGCTGTGCGGGGGCGCTTCTTGCCCGAAGTCGCGCTGAACCAGCTACTCAAGGGCACCGGCCTCGTCGCAGAACGAGACGATGCAGGGGGAGGCGGCAGTGCCTTTGTCTTGATGCAAGCCGATGAGCACGCTGCACCGGCACCCTATGCCGGGATCGACAATCTGGTCAGTGATCGACGGTATCCTGGCCAGGTTCAATCCCGCATCTGGCAGGCGCTCTGTAGCACCCCACGGACCGCCCCCGGGACTTACCGCGCGCTGATGCGCTTTCAATTGAGCGCCGATGGCCGCATCCAAGGGGTGCGCTTGCTGGGTTCGACGGGGGAGCCCCAACGTGACGTGGCGCTGATGGAGACCTTGAGAACGATTCAGGTCCCTCCGCCGCCGCTGGATATGGTGCAACAACCGTTAACTATGTTGATAGTCCCCGGGGATCACAATGGCACGCTTCGCTGCGGCAGGGGGGCATCCTAGCTATGTCCGACGACGTGCAGCCGGCCTTGTTGGACCATTTGGCCAATCGCTACGCCAAACTTAAGCGCAGTCTCGTGCGGGTGCTGGGCAGCGATGATCTGGCCGGCGATGCTTTGCACGATACCTATCTGAGGTTGCAGCGCCAGGAGAGCCGCGGGCCGATCCTGAGCCCGAGTGCCTATCTGCTGCGCATGGCGGTCAATATCGCCGTCGATATCCAGCGCAGGCAGAGCCGCAACTTGTCGACAGACGACGTTGACGCTCTCATGGCGCTGTCCGATCCCGCACCCGGTCCGGCGCAGGTGGTTGAAGACCGTGCCGAGCTTGAGGCCTTGAGCAGAATCATGGCGCGCTTGCCAGAGCGCCGGCGGCAAATCTTGCTGCTGGTCCGCTGGGAAGGATTGCCGCAAAAGGAAGTGGCCGAGCGACTGGGGGTTTCGATACGCACGGTCGAGAACGAATTGAAGCGCGCGCACGATTTCTGTGCCCAAATGTCGAGCAGACAAAAATAGTTGAGGGATTTGAGCATTGTCATTCGTCTTTACTCGTGAAACGCAATCCGCGCCGAAGCTGCGCGCCGCTCGCCGACTCTATCCAGCGCGTGTCGTCATGGTGGCTTGATTCGATATCGTGAAGAAACCCATCGACCAACATGCCGTCTCCAACGACGTGCTCCAGGAGGAAGCGCGGGCCTGGGTGCGCTTGCTCACCTCGCGCGAAGTCAATGCATGGGATGCGCAAGGATTTCAACGCTGGCTGCAGAGCAGCCCGGCCAATAAGGAAGCGTTCAACGAAGCCAGGCGGCTCTGGACTGCGATGAAGCCGGCGGCAGGGGAATTGCTGCGTGCCAATCCGGGGATCGCCGCCGCACACAGCCATGCACGACGCCCCATGCAGTCGGGCCGTCGTGCATTCATGGGCGCGGCGGTGAGTGCTGCGGCCGTAGCGGCCGTTGCCGCGGTGTACCCACCCCTCGGGGCCTGGCCAGCAATCACGGAGTGGGGGGCGGACTACCGTACCGCCGCCGGCGAGCGGCAGGAAATCGGGCGTGCCGGCAGTGTTCTGGTTACGCTCAACACGCGGACCAGCGTTCGACGACAGATGGACCATGGCGAAATGGTCGGCCTGGAACTTATCAATGGACAGGCCGCCGTCGACCTGTCCCGGGACGGCCAGCGCTTCGTCGTGACGGCGGGAGCCGGCCGAAGCGTAGCCGAATCGGGACGCCTCGACGTAAAGTCTCTCAACGGCAAGGTCTGTGTCACCTGTCTTGAGGGCGCCGCACGCGTGGAGCATCCCTCGGGGATTCGCGCACTCCTGGCTCGGCAGCAAGCAATCTACGACGATCGTATCGTCAGCCCCGTCGCCGGCGCTGATCCGCAGGAAGTGTCGGCTTGGCGCACCGGAGAAATGGTATTCCGCAATACGCCGCTTGCCGAGGTGGTCGAAGAAATCAACCGCTATCGCCCCGGCCGTGTCGTGCTGGTGAACGCCGCTGTTCGCGCCCATCTGGTGAGCGGTCGATTCCTGGTTACGTCTCTCGACGCGGTGTTATGGCAAATCGAGCGTACCTACAAGCTTGAAGCCACGTCCTTGCCAGGAGGACTGCTGGTCCTGAGTTGATCTTTCCGGCACGAGGGCTGGCCTTCGCACTGCGCAAAGTGCATCGGGTGTGGAATGCCCACCGCCTCACGAGGTTCGCCGCTGTAGCCCGGCGAGAAAGTGCAAAGTCAAAAAATAGTTGAGGGATCTGGCGGTAGCCATTCGTCTTGTCTCAGCGAGTTCCTGTTGCCGCTTACTGCGAAGCGGAACCAAACAAAACTCGAAGGACGTGGCAGCCCGGCACCGGGCGGGCTGCCGTAGCGGAATCGACTCAACTATTGGGCAGGACTTCAGATGAGCACACGCGGGCGCAAGTGCGCAATAGCGAAATCACGACACCTGGCACCGGCGGCATGGCCATTGCGCACGGCGCCGCTGACCCGGGCCGTTGCCATGCTGCTTGCCACTGGCGGGGTTTGGGGCACGGCGCAGGCGCAGCAGGCGTTCAGCAGTGCATGGTTTGCGTCCAAGGGCGCGGCGCAGAGCGCGGCGCAGCAGACCGGGCGCCTGCCCAACGGCATGCCGGTGTCGGCGCTGGCCAGCCCCTCGGCGCAGCAGCAACAGGCCAACGCCGAGCTGCAGCGCTCGCTGGCCAACCTGGGCACGGCCGCACAGGGCATCGCGGCGATGCAGGCGGCGCAGGCCAGCGCGCGCGCGGCCGCCGCGGCGGCGAACGCCACGGTGCCGGACGGGCTGGCCGAGGGCGGCCTGAAGATCGACACCAACAGCCTTACGCAGGGCTGGGTCAACGCCAACGCGCCGGCGCAGACGGTGGCCGACGGCAAGACGACGGTGGCCATCCAGCAGACCGCGGACCGCGCGGTGCTGAACTGGGAGACCTTCAACGTCGGGCGCAACACCACGGTGGATTTCAAGCAGCAGGCGGACTGGGCGGTGCTGAACCGCGTCAACGACCCGCAGGCACGGCCGAGCCAGATCCAGGGGCAGATCCGGGGTGATGGCACGGTGATGATCGTCAACCGCAATGGCGTCATCTTCAGCGGCACCAGCCAGGTCGACACGCGCAACCTGGTGGCGGCCGCCGCGCGCATCAGCGACAGCCAGTTCACGAGCAACGGCATCTACGGGCTCAATGGCACGACGCCAAGCTTCACCGATGCCCTGGGCAAGGTGGAGGTGCAGGCCGGCGCGCGGATTGCTACGCGCACGCCGGCCACGGTGACGCAGGGCGGGGGCTATGTGCTGCTGCTGGGCGCGGAGGTCGGCAATGCGGGCACGATCGCCACGCCGCGCGGGCAGGCGGCGCTGGCCGCGGGCGACAGCTTTGTGATCCGGCGGGGGGGGGGCACCGACGGCAACACCGCGTCGACCACGCGCGGCAACGAGATCTCGCCGCGGTTCGCGGCCGGCGCTAGTAGTGCAGGCAGGGCGGGCAAGGTGGCCAACAGCGGGCTGATCCTGGCCACGGAGGGCGACGTGACGCTGGCCGGGCGCGACGTGCAGCAGCTCGGGGTGGCGGTGGCGACCACTACGGTCAACACGCGCGGCACGGTGCACCTGCTGAACTCGGCGGCGGACACGCAGGGGCGGGTGACGCTGGGGCCGGGCGCGGTGACGGCGGTGCTGATCGACGATGACGGCAAGACCACGGCGCTGGACAGCCAGCGTGACGCGCTGATCCAGGACTCGGCGGCGCAGGACCTGCTGCGCGGGGGGGCGGCATCGGGGCTGTTCGACAACCTGTCGAGGCTGTCGGACCGGCGCGACCAGTCGCGGGTGGAGATCGTCAGCGGGGGCGACGTGCTGTTCCAGGGCGATTCACTGACGCTGGCCACGGGAGGGCAGATCGCGGTGAGCGCGACGGGGCGTAGCTTCGTGGCCAACCGGGCGCAGCTGGATGTGTCGGGGGCGGTGGGCGTGGCGCTGGCGATGGACACGAACAACGTGAGGGTCAATGTGCAGGGCAACGAGCAGCGCGATGCGCCGGGCAACCGCGACAGCGGGAACCTGCTCAATGCGAACGTGTGGATCGACCGGCGCCGGCTGGTGTACGTGCCGGCGGGCGTGGGCGGCTACGCGACCGAGCGCTGGTACACGGGGGGCGGGCTGCTGGAGGTGGGCGGCTACCTGGGCAACCAGGGACACCGGATCGGCGAGTGGGCGGCGCAGGGCGGCAGGGTGACGCTGGGCGGCAAGGAGGTGGTGACGCAGGCGGGCTCGTCGATCAACCTGTCGGGCGGCAGCCTGGACGTGCAGACGGGATACCTGAGGCAGACGTGGTTCAAGGGGGCGGACGGGACGCTGAGCAACGCCAATAACGCGCAGGCGGGGGTGTTGTACACGGGGGTCTACACCGGCTTCGACGACGAGCACCCGCGCTGGGGCAAGACGGCGACGCAGTCGTATGCGAGCCCGCTGATCGCGCCGCAGCAGGTGCTGCAGAACGGCTACACGGTGGGCCGCGACGCGGGTCGCCTGCAGGTGAGCGCACCGACGGCGGTACTCGAAGGCGAGGTGGTAGCCCGGGTCTTCAACGGGGCGCAGCAGACGCAGGCGCGCGCGGCCGGTCTCGCCGACGGCTACAAGCAGGGGCAGTACGCCGTGGCACAGGCGGGCGGGCTGGCACTGGGGCAGTACACGGGGCCGGGGCGCACGGGGGTGTTCACCAGCGAGGTGAAGATCGGCACGGAGGTGGGCGTGACGCCGGGCATGGGGGCGGCGGACGCGCTCGACCCGCAGCGGCAGAACACGGTGTGGCTGGACGCAGGCATGTTGAACGGTTTCCAGCTCGGCGCGCTGGACCTGGCCAGCGGCGGGCGCATCGTGGTGAGCCAGCCGCTGGTGCTCGCCGATGGCGGCCAGCTGAGCCTGGTGGCGCCCAATGTCGACGTCAATGCCAATATCACGGCGCACGGCGGCACGGTGAACGTGTCGAACCTGTTCCTGCAGGCCGGAGCGAAGACCCCGATCACGCTGACGGCGGCCGACGGTTCCTCCGCACTTGCCTTGGCGCCGGGGGCGACGATCGATGCGCGCGGGGTGTGGGTCAACGCGCGCACCGATCCGGATACGCTCACGGGCCTCGCCTATCTTAACGGTGGCAACGTCACCTTCGATTCGTCGGGCGACCTCATGCTGGGCGATGGCAGCCTGATCGACGTGTCGTCCGGTGGCGCGATCCTCGCCAGCGGCAAGACCATGGGCGGCAAGGGCGGCAACGTCACCCTGATCGCCGGCGACTCGATCAACCAAAGCAGCGACGGGACGCTGGCGATCAAGGGCGAAATCCGCGCCTACGGTGTCAAGGGCGGCGGCACGCTGACCGTCTCATCGCCGGACAGTGTCCTGATCGGCGAGAACGCGATGCTCAGCGGTGGCGTGCTGGCAAGCGGCACGCCGGCTTCGACGCCGCTGAGGCTGAGCCAGCCGCTGACGATCCGGGCGGGGCAACCGTTGCCTTTCACGCTGACGCAGACGTTTGCCAAGCTGACGCTGGATGTCCCTGCTCCCACCGTCATCTCCCTGGTGAACTGGCCCAGTGCGCCGACCGCCGCGGACTGGGTCGTCCCGGACGGTGTGGACCTGTCCTCCAAAGGGATCGATGGCCTGCTGGTCTACTACAGTCCCGGTGACGTGGTGCCGGCCGGGACGCGCATCGTTGGTGGCCCCGACCATATCCCGGCCGGCACCGTTATCCCCTCGAGCGTCTTCCCGAATGGCATTGCCATCAACCCTTACCATCTCGTCTATGCTGCGGGCTCGGTCCAGAGCCGGGACATGACCTACCAGGCCGGTACCGTGATCCCGGTCGGCGTGGCCTTGGGCCAGACCGTGTCGGTCGTGCCGCTGCCCTCGCTCGATGGCGCCTTCTTCCGCGCCGGCTTCTCCAACTACGATATCAACGGCGGCCGCGGCGTGCTGATGACGGATGGGGCGGCCATCGCGCCGGCCATGCCCGTGTACCGGTTCACGTCCGACAGCCTCAATGTACGCGCGGGCAGCAATCCCTCTTCGGCGATGTCCTCGTGGCTCCCGCCGCTATTCGCCGAACACCCGCAAAGCGCAACGCTGAGCCAGCGCGGGGGTGCCAGCCTGGCGCTGCGCTCGCTGGCCAAGTCCGCGAGCGGGGACCCCTCGGGCGGCGCCATCGTGATCGGCAGCAATGCCAGCATCGCCGTCGATGCGGGGCAGAGCATCCGGCTCGATGCCTTCGGCCAGGTGACGGTCGATGGCAGTCTGACCGCGCGCGGCGGCAGCATCAGCCTGACCAATGAAACGGACGGCAGCACGGATCTGGCGCGCAACTTCGATGCGGCCGGGGCGAACCGCGGCGTGTCGGTCTGGGTCGGTCCGCACGGCAGGCTCGATGTCTCGGGCCAGGCCTACACGGCGGTGGATGCCCTGGGCCGCAGCTATGGCGCGGTCACGGATGGCGGCACCATCAAGCTGGGCGGCGGCACGGCCTTTGTGGTGATCCGTCCTGGCGCCGAGCTGAACGCGGATGGCCGCGCCGTGACCGTCGATGCCTCGACCGTTCCGGGCCAATCCAGCGCCGGCACGATCACGCTGGCGGGCAATGGGGGCGGCATCGCGCTGTCCTCGATGAGCGGCCTGGACCTGGGCGGCAACTTGCATGCCGCAGCGGGCGGAAAGGGGGTCGCGGGCGGGGAGCTGTCCGTTGCGCTGATCACGCCCGCCTTCCCCGATCTGCTGGCGCAGATCCCGTTCAGCGTGCTGGTGCCCAGCGTGATGACGGTAACGCAAGCGCGTGTGGCTGCGGCAGCTTTGTCCGAGCCGGGCGCCCCGGTGGCCACGCTGCCGTTCGGGCAGGCGACGGTGAGCGCCGACATGGTCAAGCAGGGCGGCTTCAGCGCCCTGTCCCTGTCCTCCGGCGACTACATCGTCTTTTCCGGCGACGTCGCCCTATCCTTGGACAGGAGTCTCAAGCTCAATGCCGGAGCGTTCACCTCCGGACCGCGGGTTCCGGGCACCGACCCGGCGCTGACGCCAGGCAGTGGCGCCGTCCGCCTGGCGGCGCCGTATGTCATGCTCAGTGGCACGCCGGTCGTCGTCCGCGACGGCAGCCGGAGCGGCACCATCTACAACCCGGGGGCCGCTCCTTCGCCGACCACGGCGACCCTGGCGGTGGACGCGAACCAGATCGATGTCCAGGGCCTGGTCGTCTTCTCGGCCCGCAACAGCTACTACGATCCCGCGCAGAATACTTATCTCAACTCTCCGGCCCCCGGTTTCCGTTCGGCGAAGCTGGTCAGCCAGGGCGATATCCGTTTCCTGCCCACCACGGTCCAGCAGGGCACGACGCTGGCATCGGCATGGGACCTGGACCTGGAAGCGGCTCAGGTCTATCCGGCCACCAATGCGGTCGCCAGCGTCATCGCCGGCCAGAGCAATAACGGCTATGCCGCCACGCTGAGGATCGGCCGCACCACGGCCACGGTGCCGGACGCTCCGCTGTCGGTCTTCGGTCATCTCAGCCTGGTTGCCCCCATCATCGAACAAGGCGGGATCGTCCGTGCTCCGTTCGGGCGTATCGATATCGGAGGGAATCCGTACTCGATCCTCGCGCAGACGGTCGATCTGCTGCCCGGCAGTGTGACGTCGGTATCGATGGCCGGATTGACGATTCCCTACGGCGGGACGATCGACGGCGTCACATACAACTACAACGGCAACGCGGTCCTGGGCTCGAGTCTGACCGGGTATAACATGAACGGCATCCAGTCCGGCGTACAGCTTCAAAGCCAGAACGTGAATGTCCGGGACGGCGCGCTCATCGACCTGTCCGGCGGCGGCACGCTGACCGGCGCGGGCTTCGTCTCCGGGCGGGGCGGCTCGGTCAACATCCTCGGCACGCCGCTGATCAATGCCAACCCGGCCAACCGGTTCAGCAAGGCGGGCGACAAGGTCTACGCCATCCTGCCGGGCTATGTCTCCGGCTACGCGCCGGTGGCGCCCGAGAACGGCGCGGGCGACCCGGACATCGGCCAGCAGATCACGCTGGCGGCCGGCGTGCCCGGCCTGCCCGCGGGCACCTATACGCTGCTGCCCTCCAACTACGCGCTGCTGCCCGGCGCCTACCGCGTTGAACTCGGCGCGAGGGGCGCCAAGGTGGCGGGCGGCGCGACGGCCATCGGCGGCGGCAGCTATCTCACCTCCGGCGTCACGGGGATCGCCAACACCGGCATCCGCAGCCAGCTGCCCACCACCGTGCTGGTGACCCCGGGCACGGCCGTGCGCTCGTATTCCCACTACAGCGAACAGGGCTACAGCGACTTCCTGACGGCGCAAGCCGCGCTCTCCGGCAGCCTGCGCCCGCTGTTGCCCATCGATGGCAAGGTCCTGGACGTGCAGTTCAATGCGGCCAGCGACATGCCGATGCCGTCGCCCACGCCGGCGCCGTCCGCGCTGAACTTCGGCGGGACGGTGCTGTTTGCCCCCTCGCAAGGCGGCGTCAGCGGCCAGGTGGCCCTGCGCAATGTCGGCGAGGTGTTCAACGAGGCACCGACCGCCGGGTTCTCCGGCATTTCGGTGAGCGCCGGCAGCATCAACGCCATCGGCGCGCCGCGCCTGACCGTTAACGCCTTCCTGGCGCCGGCCAACGGCTCGCTGCAGTTCTTCGGCAACAATGGCGCAGATCTCTTCATCCGCGACGGCGTGACCCTCAAGGCGGGCGAGATGTTCCTGGTGGGCGGGAACATCGCGGTCGGCAGCGGGGTCACGCTGTCGACGGTCGGCCGGGGTGCAGTGCCGTTCGACTCCGATTCGACGGGACTGCGCTACCTGGCAGACCCGGTGACCGTGCTCGCCCTGTCGAACGGAAACGTGAACCTGGTCGGCTCCGCCAACAGCAACGGCTCGATCGCGGTCGGCGCCGGATCGTCGCTGTACGCCGAAGGCACCCTGGCCTTTGCCACCAACGGGCAGTCGAGCCTCGATCCGAGCGCCCATTTCGGCGCGCGCAACATCACGCTGGCTGTGGGCACGCTCAATGTGGGCGCCGGCAGCGCCGTCGCGGCGGCGGGCGCGGGCGCAGGCCTGCTGATCGACCAGGCGCTGTTCAACACGCTGCTGCACGGCGACCCGGACCATGGCGCGCCCGCGCTGCAGCGCTTCACCCTGAGCGCGGCCAACGCCATCAACACCTTCGGTACCACGGGGCTGGATGCCACAGGTTCCGGTGTTGACCTGCAATTGGCGACGCCCGCTATCTACGGCTATGGCAACGCCGGCGACCGCGCGACCTTCGCCGCGGACAGGATCGCCTGGAGCGTGGTGCCAGGCACCTCGCCGGCGGCCTTGGGCGCGGGCGGCCCGGGCACCGGCACGGGCACGCTGGACCTGGTGGCCAGGGAGATCGACCTCGGCCAGTTCTTGTCGCTGGACAATAGCAAGGCCAGCCGCACGGTCTATGGCTTCGGCAACGTCAACCTGACGGCCAGCGAGAAGATCGTGTCGGCCGGAAACGGCTCGCTCTTTGTCTATCAGGCGCCCAGCGCGGATCCGGCGGCCGTGTTCGGCCAGAGCGGCACGGGTGGCAACCTGACACTGGCAACGCCGCTGCTGACCGGCATGCAGAAGTCGATCATGGCCTATACGGCGGGTGGGGCGCTGAACGTGGTGGCGCCGCAAGGCCAGGCGCCGAGCCAGGCTAGCTCGACCATCGCAGGCGCGCAGATCGACCTGGGCGGCGACAGCGTCGCCATCGGCAGCACCATCCTGCTGCCGAGTGGCAAGCTGGTGGTGAACGCCACCCACGACATCGCGCTGGACGCGGGCAGCCGCATTGACCTGAGCGGCCAGCCGTCGACCATCCAGCGGGCTACGGTTTATGGCTTCGGCGGCACGGCCAGCTTCCACAGCGCGCAGGGCGGCGTGGTGCAGGCTGGCGGCTCGCTGATCGACGTCTCGGCGATCCATGCGAACGCCGGCGAGATCACGATCGATGCCGGCAACGGGCAGGTCGCGCTGAACGGTACGCTGAACGGTGGCGCGACCGACGGCCAGGCCAGCGGCGACTTCAGTGCCCGGGCAGGAGCGTTCGCCGACTTTGCCGGGCTCAACGCTGCGCTGACCCGGGGCGGCTTCTTCGATGCCCGCAGCTTCACCGCCAGGCAGGGGGACCTGGTGGTCGGCGACGGTGTGAAGGCGCACCAGGTGTCGATCGCAACGGACGGCGGGCAGCTGACCGTGAGCGGCACCATCGACGCATCGGGCGCGGCCCCCGGCACGATCAGGCTGTCGGCCGCCCACGGGCTGACGCTGGCATCGAGCGCCGTGCTCGATGCGCATGGCGCGGTGCTGCAGGTCGACAGCTACGGCCAGCCGATCGAGGCGAAGAACCGCGGGCATGTCGAACTCACCGCCGCCGGAGGTACCCTGACGCTGCAGCCGGGCGCCACCATCGACCTGTCCACCCCGGATGGCGTGGCCCATGGCGATATCGTGCTGAATGCGCGGCGCGCCGGCGAGACCTCGGGCGACATTGCCATCAGCGCGGGCGGTCCGCTCGCCATCGAGGGCGCGAACAGCCTCGCGCTCAATGCCTTCTGGACCTACAACCTGCCGGGCGGCAGTACCATTTCGCAGGCAACGCTCGACGGCTACGACGCGGCCAGCACGGACTTCATCCACACCGCGCTCGGCAATGCCGCACTCGCTTCACGCATGGCGGGCCTGTCGGCCCTTGGCGGCGCCTTCCACCTGCGGCCGGGCATCGAGATCGCTTCCAGCGGCGATCTTTCGACCTCGGGGGATATCGACCTGGCCGGGTATCGCTACGGACAGGGCGCGGATCGCGGCCCGGCATCGCCGACCTACGGCGCAGGTGAACCGATGGCCCTCGTGGTCCGCGCGGGCGGCAACCTGACCATCGGCGGCAGCATCTCGGACGGATTCCAGGCCGGCGCATCCATCGCGCCCACTTTTGCCGCCATCCTGCCGTCTTCCCTGTCCACGGATAAGGTCCACTTCGCCGCGCAGGGCGCCCTGCTGTGGCGCCTGGTCGCCGGTAACACCGTGGCGGTGACCGCGGCAGGGGGCTGGACCGTGCCCACGCTCGCCACCGGCGCGGGCCTGCCGATGTCTTTCCGGCCGCAAGCGCTCGACGGTACCACCTATGCTTCGGGAACCGTCATCCCGAATGGCACGCAACTCAAGCGCCTCTATATTGCGGTCGGCCTGGAGAGCAAGGTCACGGGCTTGTCGCTGCAGACGGATCCGGGCAGCCCCGCGGCTGCCGCGACCTCGGCGCGGGCGAACATGCTGGCGGCCGGTTCGCTGTCGGCGTCGCTGCGCCTGGTCGCTGGCGCGGATACCTCAGCGGCTGACCAGCGCACACTGCAGGCGACGCAAGCGCTCGGCGGCGGCGGCAACCTCACGCTCAACGACCCGGCCTACAACGCCGACCTGACGGGAACCTTCTTCGGCGTGCTGCGCACAGGCACCGGCAGCCTCGACCTGCTGGCCGGCGGCAGCTTCAGCGAGGCCACGCCTTACGGCGTCTATACCGCCGGTACGCAGTCGGCGCCGCTCAGGACGGCCGACGGCCGCAACCCCTACGATCTTGCAGCGACCGTCACCGGCGGCGTGTCCCAGGCGTGGTACCCCGAGCACGGCGGCGACCTGCTGCTGACGGCGCAACAGGACGTGACCGGCAACATCCAGCTCGCCGACGGCACGTTGCGCTTCGTCGACAGCAACCTGACCAGCAACTGGCTGTGGCGCCAGGGCGGCGGAGGGGTCAGCCCCGATCCTGCCGCATGGTGGATCAACTTCGGATCCATGGCGAAGACCAATGCCAACAGTTCCGCCTTGGGGCTGATCGGCTTCCAGGGCATCGGGACATTGGGTGGCGGCAACCTGACGGTGGTCGCGGGACGCCATGCCGGCGTGACGACGGACGGCGCCAGCTTCAGCTCGACCGGTCTCGATCTCGCCGTCGCCTCCACCGGCCGGGTCATGGCGGATGGCACCCTGGTGCAGACCGGCGGCGGTGACCTGACCGTCAAGGTGGGGGGCGTCCTCAATGGCCGCCAGGCCCAGGGTTCCAACGGCTATTCCACGGACTATTTCGGCTCGGTGACCGCGCTGAGGGGCGACATCGCCATCGATGCCGGGGCGGTGGGCGTGATCGCGCAGAATACGGGACCGTCGTACTGGACGTCGTACGATCCCCGCGTGCTGGATGTCTCGACGATCAAGCGCTCGATGCAGACGCCCGGTCCGACGGTCGTGCCGGGCGACGGCATCGTGATGGTGTCCACGCGCGGCGACCTGGTGCTGGGCGGCGCCGGCGATGCCGGGATGACGGCGCTCGCGGACAGCGCCGGGATGTACTACACGGTGCCTGGCGCGATCGTCAAGGGCGCCAATGCGCAGTTCACCTTGTGGCGGCCTTCGACGGCGATCCGCCTGCTTGCCGCGGGCGGCGATGTCGCGCCGTTGAACGGCGCCTTGTCGGGCAGCGGCAGTCAGAACGGCAATGGCTTCTTTCCCGGCAGCCTATCCGTTGCCGCGGCCAACGGTGACATCCGGCTACGCGACACGGACTCCGCGGGTGCCCTGCCAGGTGTCATCGAGCTGATTCCGTCGCCCACCGGCCAGCTGGAGCTGCTTGCGGCAGGGTCGATCTATGGCTCGGGCTCTACCGTGTCGATGTCGGGCGCCGACATGGCCAGCCTGGCGACCCCCGCGCGACCGCTCTTTCAAACCACCTCGGGCCCGGGCGGCCCCAGCAATGCGGCCGCCGATGGCGCGGTGCGCGTGAACGCATCCAACCCGATCGCCTTCGGCGAAGACAACCCCACGAGCAACCTGCATGCCCAGGATCCGCGCCCGGCCCTGGTCTATGCGGGCATCGATATCGATGACCTGCAGATCGGACAAGCGCTGTCACGGAACTGGTCGCCCTCGAGCCAGTTCATGCCGACGCACCGCACGTGGTATGTCGCGGCCAAGCCGTTCGAAGTGCTCGCGGGCCGCGACATCGTGGGGACGGGCCCGACGCCGAGCGTGTTCCTCAACGTGGGGGCGAACGACATCACCGTGATGCAGGCGGGCCGCGACATCTTCTATCAGTCGGTCAATGTCGCCGGCCCCGGCCTGCTGCAGGCCCAGGCCGGACGCAACCTCAATCAGGGCTACTACGGCGCGCTGACGAGTGTGGGCGACATCGTCAACCCGTCGAACAAGTCGGGCGGGGCCGGCATCACGGTGCTGGCCGGTGCCGGCGCGAACGGCCCCGACTACGCGGGCTTCGCCAGGCTCTACTTCGACGCGGCGAACCAGCTGAACGCAGGCACGCCGCTGGCGGGCAGCGGCAAGGTGGCGCATGCCTACGACGCAGAGCTGCTGGCCTGGCTGCGGCAGCGTTTCGGCTACAAGGGCGCGGCGGCCGATGCGCTGGCGTACCTCCTGGCGCTGCCCGGCGAGCAGCAGGGCGTCTTCGCGCGGCAGGCCTACTTCCAGGAGCTGCTGCTCGGCGGGCGCGAGTACAACGATCCGGCGAGTTCGCGCTATGGCAGCTACCTGCGCGGGCGCGAGGCGATCGCGGCGCTGTTCCCGGCCACGGATGCGCGCGGCAAGGCGATCGCCTACCAGGGCGACATCACCATGTTCAGCAGTATCACGGGTTCCACCACCGTCAACGGGCAGACGGTGCCAGTCATTACCGACGCCGGCGTGCATACCAACTTCGGCGGCGACATCCAGATGCTCAACCCGGGCGGCAAGACGCTGGTCGGCGTGGAGGGCGTGCCGGCGGGAGCCGGCGCCGGCCTGCTGACGCAGGGTGCGGGGGACATCGCGCTCTACGCGAAGGGCAGCATCCTGCTGGGCCTGTCGCGCATCATGACGACCTTCGGCGGCAGCATCCAGGGCTGGTCGTCGGAAGGCGACATCAACGCCGGCCGGGGCTCCAAGACCACGGTGGTGTACACCCCGCCCAAGCGGGTCTACGACGCGCTGGGCAATGTCACGGTGTCGCCGAACGTGCCGTCCTCGGGCGCCGGCATCGCCACGCTGAGCCCGATTCCTGAGGTGCCGCCCGGCGACGTGGACCTGGTGGCGCCGCTGGGCACCATCGATGCCGGTGAGGCGGGCATCCGGGTCTCGGGCAATGTCAACTTCGCGGCGCTGCAGGTGGTAAACGCGGCCAACGTGCAGGTTCAGGGGAAATCGACAGGGCTGCCGGTGGTCGCCACCGTGAATGTGGGGGCGATGACCAATGCCAGTTCAACGGCGTCGCAAGCTGCCGCCGCTGCGCAGGATGCGATGTCGCGGGATCGCGCGGCGCAGCGGCAAAACCTGCCTTCGATCTTCACGGTGCGCATGCTCGACGCTGGCACGGAGTCGTCGTCGCCCGCTGACGGCGAGAGCAAGAAGGTGCCTGCTGGCGGCCTCCAATCCAGCGTGCCATACGATCCGGCGAGTCCAGTGCAGTTCGTCGGCCTGGGCGGGCGGTTCAATCCTGTCCAGCTGGAGCGACTGACCGACGACGAGCGCCGCAATCTGAAACAGATCCGGTAGCAGCCAATCGAGCGGCATGCGCGTCTATCGTGGCATCGCCTTCTCCAACTCCTCTCAGCGTTCGGCATTGCGTCGTCGAGGCGGGAGCGTTCGCGCTGGAATCACCTGTGCGGTTGAGGACTTCGAAGTGGAACACGGAGATAGACGTCTCATGGATACGAGCATTGCGCATTGCGTCAAGGCGCTCGGGACAACTGGCGGCGCGGCCGGTGTGGCCTCCCATGCCGGTGCGTCGGGGGGCGTCCTGCGCGACTTCCTTGTATTGAACTATGACCAGCTCCGTCGACGTCTGACGCGCCAAATTGGTTGCCCCGATACGGCGCGCGACAGCCTGCAGGAGGCGTGGCTGCGCCTGGGGAGCGCGACACTCCCTGACACGGTGCGTAGCGCCGAGGCTTACGTGTATCGCGTCGTTTGCAACCTCGCGACGGATCAGCTGCGTGACCGTCGCATTTGGCCATCGCCGCTCGATGCAGACACCGTGTTCGAGCATCTTGCCGACCAAGGACCGGGGCCGGAAGCCGTCGTGGAAGCGCGCTCGGATCTGGCGGCGCTCGATCGCGCGCTGGAGAACGTTCCGGGCCGCCACCGGCGCGTGCTGGTGGGCTTGCGCCTGGAGGAACTGACCCGCGAGGAAGTGGCTGCACGCCATGGCATTTCGCTGCGCAGCGTGGATACGGTGCTGCGTCAGACCCTGGACTACTGTGCGACGCAGACCGGGCGGCGCGCCGTCGGGGGTGTCAACACGCCGCGGCGCGCGTTACTGCACGCGAGAAGGAGGGACTGCGGTGCCTATGCATCGGAAAAGGAGGCGCCAACCGGAGCGTACTCCGCGCTTGTGGATACCGCCCATTCCTTATGCCCGGTCGAATAAGTGTGAACGACATAGACGGACAAATGTTCCTTCGGCAATTGGCGTGCTATGTGCCGCACACGGCTTGATCGGAGCCGCTGCCGGGCACCTGCGCCGCTGCGCCCAGCCTGTTCGTCCCCAGGGCGCGGATCAGCACGTCACGATTGGTCAGGATGTGCTCGCGCATCAGTGCCTCGGCGCGGCCGACCTCGCGCAGCGCCAGCGCGTCCACGATGCGGTAGTGCTCCGCGAGCGCCTGCCGACTGTGGTCGCGCTGGTACAGCAGCATCAGGGCGTCATGGTCGTGGGGATGCGATTTGCTGTCGAAGATGATGGGCAACTGCCGCGCGCGGCGCACGGCGTCGGTCAGCCAGCTGTTGTCCGCCAACTCCAGCAGCGCGTAGTGAAAGTCGAGATTCATGTTCTGCCACTGCAGGGCCTGCTGGTCGTTCCACTCTTGCTCGTGCAGCACCCGCCGCTGAGCCGCCAGGAGGCCGCCCAGGCGCTCCTGTTCGGCATGCAGCAAGCCGCGCTCGCCGATCAGCCGGCAGCCCAAGCCCTCGAGCGTGGCCCGCACGGTGAAGGCGTCCTTGATGTCCTTGGGCTGGAAGCGGCGGACCAGGAAGCCGCGATTGGGCTGGTAGACCAGCAAGCCCTCGTCGGCGAGCCGGGCCAGCGCATCGCGCACCGGCGTGCGGGAGACGCCCAACTCCTGGGCCAGTGTGACCTCCATCAAGTGGGACCCGGGCGGAATCTCGCCGTCGAAGATGCGGTTGCGCAGGGTATCCGCGACTGATAGCGCGCGGGTCCGGGAAGTTTCGGGTGAAGACATCGTTCTGGATTTAGGATTCAGTCGGTGTGGATGTGTCGGCTGCGGATGAGATTACCCCACATTGTCCGCTCGCCGGCAAGGAACCGGCTGGTCTGCTCGGGTGTCGAGGGGAATTTCTCTGCTCCGCTGGCCTCGATCGCCTGGGCGAGCTGCCCGTCATCGAGCGCCTGCGCGAGAGCGCCATGCAGCTTGCCGACGATCTCCTTCGGCGTTTCGGCCCGCGTGAACAGGCAGGTCCAGCTATAGATCTCCACCGGGATGCCCGCCTCCGTCAGCGTGGGCACGTCCGGCAGCGACGCGATCCGCGCGCGCGACGTCACCGCGAGCGGCCGCAGCGTGCCGCTGCGGATATGGGGCAGCACGGTGGCCGGATTGGAAAACATCATCTGCACCTGGCCGCCGATGGTGTCCGCGATGGCCGGAGCATTGCCGCGATAGGGGATGTGCGTGAGCACGACGCCGGCCGCCTGCGCGAACAGTTCGCCAGACAGGTGTGAAGTGTTGCCATTGCCCGCGCTGCCGAAATTGATCTGCCCGGGCTGCGCCCGTGCCATGCGCAGCAGGTCCGCCAAGGTCTTCGCCTTCGATGCCGCATTGACGACGAGCACGTTCGGGCCGCGGCTGACGCAGCCGACCGGCGTGAAGTCGCGCGCCGGATCGTAGGGCGGGCGCGCCATCAGCAAGGGCGCGTTGATCTGCTCGGCGGGCGTCCCCAGCAGCAGGGAATAGCCGTCCGCCGGCGCGCGCAAGACCTGCGCGGCACCCAGCGTGCCGCTGGCGCCGCTCTTGTTCTCCACCACCACGGATTGGCCCAACTGCCGGGACAGGTTCTTCGACAGCAGGCGGGCGATCGTGTCGGTGGTCCCGCCGGCAGGGAATGGCACGACCAGCGAGAGCGGTCGCGCGGGCCATGCAACGCTCGTTTCGGCGTGCGCCCAGCAGGCGGGGCAGATGGTGCCGACGAGCGTGAGCAGCAGGACGGGGCGAGTCCGGCGTAGGGATTTCAGGCTTGGCATGTGCAGGTCTCCTTTCTTCTGTATGTATGCATGTTAGCGTAATTAATGCTTCATGATTACTTTATTTCTTGAAAATATAAAAACATGCATACATACTGTGCGAACCACGACCACCAAGACTCATCATGCGAAAGACTGCATTACTCCAGAAACTGATCCACGCGCCGGAACTCCTTGTCATGCCCGGTGCCTTTGACCCCCTGTCCGCCCGCATCGCGCAGGAGGCGGGTTTTCCCGCGGTGCAGTGCTCCGGCTTCGGCATTTCCGTGAGCCGGCTGGGACTGCCGGACTACAGCTTCCTCTCGCTGTCCGATATGGTCGCGGCCACGCAGCAGATAGTCGACGCCATCGACCTGCCGGTCATGGCCGACGGCGATACCGGCTTCGGCAATGCCGTCAACGCTTGGTATGCGGTCAAGGCCTTTGAGCGCATTGGCTGCGCGGGCGTCAATATCGAGGACCAGGTCATGCCCAAGCGCTGCGGCCACCTGGAGGGCAAATCCATCGTGCCGCTGGACGAAGCAGTGCAGAAGATTCGCGCTTGCGCCGAGGCGCGCACGGATCCGGATTTCGTGATCAACGCGCGTACGGACGCGCTTGCCGTAGGCGGCATCGAGGAAGTGATCCGTCGCGGCAATGCCTACCTGGAGGCGGGGGCGACCATGATCTTCGTGGACGGCATGACGTCCAAGGAGCTGGCGCGGCAGGCCGTGCAGGGAATTCGCGGGCCAGTGGCGATCAATGTGGTCGAAGGCGGCAAGTCGCCCGAAGCCTTCACGTTCGAGGAGATGCAGGGCATCGGCATCGCGCGCGTGAGCCTGCCCGCCACGCTGATGCTGGCGGCCATCCAGGGCATGCGCGACGCGCTGGCGGCGCTGCGTGCCAACGGTTACGCCGGTGGTCCCGGCGCGCGGTTGGCGGACTTTCGCGAGCAGCTCGAGCTGGTCGGCTTCAAGGAGGTGTTCGCGCTGGAGCAGCGCTATTTGGCCGGGCTGCAGCATCCCGGCACCGCACCGTGAGGTGAGCATTATGTATGCATCACCGCGCAACATCATCGAGAAGATCTGGGACCAGCACGTTGTGGCCCAGCTGGAGGGCGAGCAGGCGCTGCTACATGTCGACCGGGTCTTCCTGCACGACCGCGCCGGGCCGCGCGTGCTGGCCGGCCTGGAGGAGGGGGGGCATCGCGTGGCGCATCCGAGCCTTGTGTTCGGCACCATGGACCACATTGTCGACACTCAGCCGGGCCGGGGCGACGACACGCTGGTTCGGGGCGGGCGCAGCTTCATTGAGGCCTTTCGCGCCGCCACGCGGCGCTCGGGCATCCGCCTGTTCGACCTGGGCACTCCACGTCAGGGCATCGCGCACGTGATCTCCCCGGAGCTGGGCATCGCCTTGCCGGGCAGCACCCTGGTCTGCTGCGACAGCCATACCTGCACTGTTGGGGGCATTGGCGCGCTGGCATGGGGCATCGGCACTACCGAAGGCGAGCACGCTGTCGCCACGCAGTGTCTGGTGCGAAGCAAGCCACGGACGATGCGGGTATCGTTCCACGGCAGCCTCGGGCCGGCGGTGTCGGCCAAGGACATGGTGCTGGCCTTGATCGGCAGGTTCGGCGTCAGCGGTGGCGACGGGCATGCCATCGAATTTTCGGGCGAGGCAGTGCGGACGCTGGACGTTGAGGGGCGGCTGACCCTATGTAATATGGCCGTCGAGTTCGGCGCCTGGACTGGTCTGGTGGCGCCAGACGCGCGTACCGTCGAATGGCTGGCGGGGCGACCCTTTGCCCCTTCAGGTGCCGCCTGGGATGCAGCGGTTTCGGATTGGCTCGCGCTGCGCTCGGACGACGACGCGCACTGGGACAAGGAACTGGAGCTGGACTGCGCGGAGCTCGTTCCCCAGGTGAGCTGGGGAACCCATCCCGGCCAGGTCGTGGGCATCACCGGCACAGTGCCGCCTCCCGCCGACGCGGATGCCGAGCGCGCGCTGCGCTATATGGAGCTGCACCCCGGGCAGCCGATGCTGGGGACTCCCATCGATGCGGCTTTCATCGGCTCCTGCACCAATAGCCGCCTGCCCGACCTGCGCGCCGCCGCGCAGGTGGTGCGAGGACGACGCGTGCGCCCTGGCGTAAAGGCCATCGTGGTGCCCGGATCGACCAGTGTGAAGCATGCCGCAGAAAGCGAGGGCCTGGATCGCGTGTTCACGGAAGCTGGCTTCGAGTGGCGCGAAAGCGGCTGCTCGTTGTGCTTCTTCGCCGGCGGCGATAACTTCGACCAGCCTGGCAAGCCGGGGCGCCGCGTGATCACCAGCACCAACCGCAACTTCGAGGGCAGGCAGGGCCCGGGCGTGCGCTCTCACCTGGCCAGCCCGGCAACGGTGGCCGCCTCAGCCGTCGCCGGCTGCATCGCCGATCCACGCCCGCTGCTGCGCTAGGGAGCATCACATGGAACAGTTCATCCAACTGAAGGGAATCGCCGCTGCGCTGATGCGAGCCAACATCGATACCGACCTTCTCATTCCCTCGCGCGAGATCAACTCACCCGGGCGAGATGGCTATGGTGAGAAGCTGCTCGCGCCTTGGCGCTATGAAGCCAGCGGGAGCGGGAACGGACAGCGCGTCGAGCGCCCCGACTTTGTGCTCAATCGCGAACCCTACCGCCGGGCGACGATCCTGCTGACCGGCGAGAACTTCGGCAGCGGATCCTCGCGCGAGGCCGCCGTCTGGGCGGTGCGGCAGTTTGGCCTTCGCTGCGTCATCGCGCCGTCGTTCGGCGCGATCTTCCAGAGCAACTGCTACCGCAATGGCGTGCTGCCGGTGGTGCTGCCCGCGAATGAAATTGCCGTGCTGGCCGCCGAAGCCGAGCGGGAGGTGCTGGAGCTGACCGTCGATCTTGAGTCCTGCACGGTGCAGCACCCGCAGGGCCGCTGCTTGCCGTTCATCGTACCCCCGAGCGAACGCACCCTGCTGCTCGAAGGGCTCGATGCCATTGGCCTGACTTTGAAGCGCCGGGCCGAGATCGAGGCGTACCAGGCGGCGCTGCGTGAGGCGCGTCCCTGGGTTTTGGCCGTAGAAGAGCCGCTTTGACATCTCAGGTGGCCAGAGACCATGCTGGCCACCTCACCGCAACGGTTCGACACAGACCATGACAAACACTGCATTCATCGGACTCGGCTACATTGTCGATATCACGCACCCGGACGGCAAGATCGCGCATTGCATCTCGCGATGAGTGGCGTCGTTAAGACGTCTCGATGCCGCTCCCGACCTCGGCTTGGGGTGGCTGGATCTACACGGCGCTCGTCTTCACGAGGTTGCGCCCGCCGCCCTTCGCCGCATAACAAGCACTGTCTGCTGTCTTTATCCAGGCTTCCCACGCCCCGCCATTCCGGTCGCTCCAGGCCACACCGATGCTCGCGGTAACGCTAACGCTAACGCGCCCGCCGTCGATCACAATGGACATTGCTTCGATTCGCTTGCGAAGCCGTTCAGCGACCGCTCTGGCATCTTGCTCGTCGACGTTCGGAAGAAAGAGCGCGAACTCCTCGCCCCCGTATCGCGCAAGGACGTCTCCCTCCCGCAATCCATCTCGGACAGCTGTAGCCACCGACGCCAGTACGAGGTCCCCCACAGGATGTCCGAATCTGTCGTTGATCTGCTTGAAGTGGTCCACATCCAGGATTGCGAGAGCGCTGTTTGCGAGCGGCGCTGGGGGAAGGCGCCCCAGGAACCAGCGGCGGTTACCGACGCCGGTCAGTGCATCGGTGTCCGCTGCAAGCTGAAGACCCGCCTCGCGCCGCTCCCTGACGAGCGTCACAACCAGCAGCGCAATCCAGAAATTGAAGAATATCTGAAGAAAAAAGGCAGCCGAAAAGTCAAATTCCGATGGAATATCGAGAACGATGCAAACGAGGCGAACAGCATAGATCAGCGCACTCACCAGGAGGCACGCAGCCAACGGACGACGCGCAGGCAGTGGCTCGCTATGTCGGTCCAGCCATATCTCGACTGCCGAAGCCGCCAGGGACATTACCGCGGTCAGGTGAAAGACGCTCGCCCGCTGAGAATTCACAAGCGGGAATCCCGACACTATGCCAAATATGAACCACACCGCCGGCACGAGTATGACAATCCAGTAATGGCTCCGGCGGCGACCACTTAGGCGCCGTATGCCGTCCCAGAGCAGCGGATAGGCGATCGTCCCTAAAAGAAGACTCAAATGCGTCCACAGCCAAAGCGGTAAGGCGGCCCGCTCCCCAAACGCAGCCAGCACTGCACCGATTGCCAAGGCAATCAAAGCAACGGCGAGACGCCCTAGACCCGTGGGCCGGGACGAACGCTTGCGGCTATGCAATATCGCCGCGGCGCCTGCAATCAACGAGGTGTTGTGCAGAAGAATAATGGTGCCCACATCGAAAGTCAGGTGCATATAGCCCCTTCGGTTCCCATACGCGAATTATCGAAGAAGCACTTTTTCACAAAGATGACTGGCGCGATTGGGATTTGCCCCAGCCCAAATCGCGCATGCCCAGTGACTGACTCGCCGCGGAGCCGGTTAGCGAGGCCTACCTTGGTATCGAAGTGGACGACGCGCTCGAAACGGCTGCGCAAACCGAAGTATAACGGCGGCCGGGCCGGCGAACCGTCGCGTGTCTGCTGCGGACCGGACATCCGAATGCATAGTCACGACCCTGGAGGGTTCGACAACATCTGGGTCGTCCGATGGTACCGGTACCGCCGCTTCGTTTAAAGCCTCTTTTGGTACTTCGATCGACGCCGGCGGCAACGTCTACGTGGCCGATGCTGGCAACTGTGCGATTAGCAAGATCACTCCGCTGCAATGAGAGCTCGGCTCTGCCAGTATCGTCTTGTAAGTGCGGTGAAGTTGGGGCGCGTGAGCTTGCAGGTGGAGCTCCAAGCGATCACTCGTCGTGATGGACATTCATGATGGACGGTAAGTCGCCGGGTCGGGAGTGGGCGGAAGGCAAGCTGCCTCCGACGTTGATTCGTGCGTTGATTGGTGGATCTCGGCTTGTTGCAAAGAGGTAGGAGGAGGCTCCCACCACCGTCGACCAGTTCGGAGAATGGACGTCGTAGTGCAGGTGTAGTAGGAAAGTTCTACCGGACAGGCAGATGGGGCGTTTTGCTGAGGGCTTGGCCTCGTACGCGGCAGGCTAAACATACCCAAGGGTTGAGTGCAAACGCACGGGGATATGACGAGCCGTCAATTCGACCCCCACATTTACCACTCAAGGAGAGGCCATGGACGCGAGTCCGGACCCATACGGATCCAGCCTGTTCGTGATGGAAGCGCATCTGCGAGACTACTTGGCGACGAATCCACGGACTTTCCCGGGGCAGGCCGACTTGGCCTGTGGCCTCGGCACTCACCGCGACTTCGTCTTCAAAACTCGGGCCGCCTTCTCCGGAAATAGGTGATGCCACTCTTGGCGTGCCGTCGATACCACGATCGTGATCAGACCGTATCTGTGTCCCCCGATTGGCGTAGCCCAGCAGGTCGGCGGAGGGCGGGCAGGGCACGGCACCTTTTGTATCCTCTGGGTTGATTTATAATGGCGTGGCCAGCGTCGTCGCCCCGCAAATCGCTCCATCTCCCGCACCAGCAAAAGTTCAGCGCGGCCGACGGTAAAAGCGACGATAAAGTCCCATGCTAATCGCTGCCAATCCCCTAACCATGCGGGTCTGGGCGGCCTGTTGATGATGGAGTGGGGGTGGATTCCCGTTGGGAAACATGATTCGCTAGTTGATTGACTATTAAAGCCCTGTTTTCACAGGGCTTTATATTTCGGATTGCCGCCTGGTAGTTCTCGCATTCTGGAGAGTGTTGGAGGAACACGTGGCGATTCAGTTTGGTACAACGGCACTTGGCGCTGCCGTGGAGGTCGGCGTGGCACATGGACGCTCGCCGGTCCAAGCCATGTCCTGCGCCATGGCATTCGCCTGAAAAATTATCCGTATGCGGCAGCGTTTGCGAAAGCTTCGGTGCATTGCACGGCACCAGCGTGGCGGCGGATAGTAGTGGCTACGTCATTTTGTGCACCATTTTCAGAATTCCCCCATGGAAATTAAAGTCAACTTTCTCGATAAGCTACGTCTTGAAGCTAAGTTCGATGACTTCACCGTAGTGGCCGACCAGCCTATCCGTTATAAGGGCGACGGCTCGGCGCCTGGTCCTTTTGATTATTTTCTGGCCTCATCGGCCTTGTGTGCCGCTTACTTCGTGAAGTTGTACTGCGTAACCCGCAATATTCCTACCGAGAATATCCGCCTGTCGCAGAATAATATTGTTGATCCGGAAAATCGTTACCAACAGATTTTCAAGATTCAGGTTGAGTTACCGGCGGATATCTCGGAGGCGGACCGTCGAGGTATTTTGCGCTCTATCGAGCGTTGTACGGTGAAAAAAGTGGTGCAAGCCGGCCCCGAGTTTGTCATCGAAGAAGTAGAGAACCTGGATGCCGATGCTCAGTCGTTGCTGATGTTGACGCCGGCATCTGACGCCAGCACCTATATTGCGGGCAAGGATCTGCCGTTGGAGCAAACCATCGCCAATATGTCGGGCATTTTGGCGGATCTGGGCATGAAGATTGAAATCGCTTCATGGCGCAATATCGTTCCCAATGTGTGGTCGCTGCATATCCGCGATGCGCACTCGCCGATGTGTTTTACCAATGGCAAGGGTGCGACCAAGGAAAGCGCACTGGCATCGGCGTTGGGGGAGTTTATCGAGCGCCTGAATTGCAACCATTTCTATGGTGGTACGTTTTGGGGTGAAGACATCGCCAATGCGGCGTTTGTTCACTACCCGAACGAGCGCTGGTTCAAGCCTGGCCCTGAAGATGCGCTGCCGGCCGAAATTCTGGATGCGTACTGCCTGCAAATTTATAATCCCGATGGCGAGTTGTATGGCTCGCATCTGTACGACACTAACTCCGGCAATGTGCAGCGCGGTATCTGTTCGCTGCCGTATGTGCGGCAGTCGGACGGCGAAGTGGTGTATTTTCCGTCCAACCTGGTCGAAAACCTATTCGTCAGCAATGGCATGAGTGCCGGTAATACGCTGGCTGAAGCGCAGGTGCAATGCCTGTCCGAAATTTTCGAACGGGCGGTAAAGCGCGAAATTCTGGAAGGTGAAATCGCATTGCCTGATGTGCCGCACGAAGTGCTGGCGAAATACCCTGGCATTCTGGCCGGGATTCAGGGGTTGGAAGAGCAGGGCTTTCCGGTGCTGGTAAAGGACGCGTCGCTGGGTGGGACCTATCCGGTGATGTGCGTCACCTTGATGAACCCGCGGACAGGCGGTGTCTTTGCCTCGTTCGGCGCGCACCCAAGCTTCGAGGTGGCGCTGGAACGGAGTCTGACGGAATTGCTGCAGGGGCGCAGTTTTGAGGGCCTGAACGATTTACCTCAGCCCACCTTTGTCAGTAACGCCGTGACTGAATCAAATAACTTTGTTGAGCACTTTATTGATTCCAGCGGTGTGGTGTCGTGGCGCTTTTTCAGCGCCAAGGCGAATTTCGACTTTGTTGAGTGGGATTTTTCTGGCCAAGGTGAAAACTCCAATGCCGAGGAAGCCGCCACGTTGTTCGGCATTCTCGAAGACATGGGCAAGGAGGTATACATGGCGGTGTATGACCAGTTGGGCGCCGTGGCCTGCCGCATTTTAGTGCCCGGTTATTCGGAAGTTTACCCGGTGGAGGATTTGATCTGGGATAACACAAACAAGGCACTGTTGTTCCGCGCCGATATTCTGAATGTGCATCGCCTGGACGATGCCGGCCTGGCAGATCTGCTTGAGCGGCTGGAGAACAGTGAGCTGGATGAGTACTCCGATATTGCCACTTTGATCGGCATCGAATTTGACGAGAATACGGACTGGGGGAAGCTAACAGTTCTCGAGTTGAAGCTGCTGATTCATCTCGCCTTGCGGCAATTTGAGGAGGCGCAAGAACTGGTGGGCGCCTTCCTGCAATACAACGACAATACGGTCGAGCGTGGATTGTTCTACCAGGCCTTGAATGTGGTGCTGGAGGTGCTGCTCGACGACGACCTGGAACTAGACGACTACGCGGTCAATTTCCGTCGGATGTTTGGCGACGCTCGGATGGACGCCGTAATGGGGTCAGTGGACGGCAGCGTGCGCTTCTTCGGGTTGACGCCAACGAGTATGAAACTGGAGGGCCTCGATAGGCACCACCGCCTGATCGACAGTTGCAAAAAACTGCATAAGGCGCGGGCCAATGCGGCGGCTTCAGCCAGTTAGGGTTATGCGTCATGGCTGGATAAAGGCTAGGGCAATCTTTTTTTCCCGGCGGCCTCAAATCTGAAGTGCAACACCTTGCAATAAGAGGCAGTCAGTGAGCTAAGCCCGCGATTCCGCGGGCTTAGTTACGTCTGGGCGCATCCAGATATCTGGCATCGACCGGCAGCATCCCACGGAGAGATCACGGATGGACACTTTTTCAGCACTAGCGGACGCCAGCGGCATCACCTTGCCAGCTATCCTGAGGCAACTGATTGACACAGGGCGCACCGGCTACAGCGCCGACATCGAGGCCTGGCGCACCGACTGGAAGGCCCATACGCTGGCTGCGCAACCGGTGCTTTCCTGCGTCTATGATCTGGAGTGGATCGACGCGAAGCAGGCCGGGGAGTTCATCGCCAAATGGCTGAATCCGGCCTTCCAGCACGGCAGGCGCTTCCTGCCGTTCGCGCAGACCGGGGCGGGCGATGCCTACTGCTTGACGCCGCTAGCCAACGGCGACATCGGCGTGGCGCTGGTCTGGCACGACCGCGGCACAAGCCGGATCGAAGCCGTCTCATTCGCGGCCTTCGTCTATGAGGCCCTGGTGCGCAGCGCGGCGGACTTCTCGCATCTGCTCGACGACGATTACAGCCCCGCCGAGGCGGTACAGTGCGTGGCGGCGAACATCGAGGCCTTGCGGGGGTATCTGCCCGAGGCGATGCGGGCCGGACTGGAGCGCGTGCTTGCCGATGCCTTGCCGGAACCCGATGATGAGGCGGCGAAGATGATCAGCGACGAGACCGCGCAGGCAGTGCTGGCTTTGCTGCGGGAGGTGGAAGACGATGCGTTTGCGGTGGTGGCGCGGTGGGAGTGCGGGAAGCGGTGAGGCGGGCGCACTGCCGCCCCGCCTGGCGCGTTAGCCCTGCAGGCATTTCAGCAGTGCGCCATTGACAATCCAGGGCTTTGCTAGTTTCAAGTACTAGTTGACGTTGCAAAAACGTGCCTGTAGGCAGGGGGCCGGCGTTGGATCGCGGTGGCAGAGGATAGCTTCTAGCAAGCTACGTGTACGCCGGTCTCAATCTACAGTCGTATCTTTGAGGGGCGCCTACGGGCAAGGCCCGCTCGTCTTATGAAGCGTGTACTAGCTCGCCTTAGCAGGTGGGGATGTACATGCCGGCGGGTCTTTTGGGTTGGGTGGCGTTTAGAATGGAAAACATTTGATGTTTTTATGCTTGGAGTAACTCTTGCATAAGGGGCATATGGTTTCCATCTGTGTGAACGGTAAAGACAAAACCAGGCAAATCAGCGACTGGAAGATATGGTGGAACTCTCAACAGGGGGAGTTGATGCTGACTTGCCGTTTTCCCTCCGGCAAGTCTTACGACAGTCCGCTCAGCAGTTGCAAAATTGAACCTACCGAGGTGGTGCAAGGAAAGCTCCTGTCAAAAAAAGGAGGCGCGGTATTCAGTGCCATCGACAGGGCGGTGATCTATGGCGGGAAGTATGCCGCCGTTCAGTATCGCGGGAAGCAAAAAATCTACGTAATGAACGCGGATCGTATTGCGTTCTGCCCGGAGACGACGATCAAGGACGAGCCCATATTCCGCTACTTCGGCGTCGTGGCAAAAGCCCGGGAAGAGCAGGCCAATCAGCAGGACAAGCCCATTTCCAAGAATGTGCGGCTTCAACTGGAGATGGTGCTTCCTCACGAGGACACCGCGCTGCACGCTTACTGCACAGGACAGAACCGACCGCGGGAGCGGCCGGGTAGTTTTATTTACCCTTTCGGCGTCAACGAAAGCCAGCTCAACGCAGTGGAGCAGGCCTTCACCTCCCAAATCAGTCTGATCGAAGGACCCCCTGGTACGGGGAAGACGCAAACGATATTGAACATTATCGCCAATATCGTGTTGCGGGGAAAATCCGTCGCTATCCTGTCCAATAACAATGCTGCTGTGGGAAACGTTTATGAAAAACTAGGCAAGGTTGGGCTGGACTATGTGGTCGCCAAGCTGGGCAGTAAGCAGATTCGAGCGGACTTCTTCAAAGACGTACCGGCCGTGCCCTCAGAAACCCCGGCACCTGCGCCCTCCATGGATCATATTCAAGCCGTTCTGCAGAAGCTGAAGCAGCATCTTCATGCCCAGGACGCGGTGGCACGGCTACAGGCCGAGATCGATGAATTGACCATAGAGCAGCGCTATCTGCTGCAATGGCAGCGCGAAAACATGGTGGTGGCGCCAGTCCCTCTGGCGAAGTACAGTCTGTCCCCACGAAAATCCTCGGACCTGATGGCTTATTTGGCCTATCTTGCCACGAATCGCATCAGGCTCAAGGACAGGATCGATTTGTTGTTGAATTTCAAGATCCTGCGTACGAAACCCTTCGATGATTGGGAAAAGCGAAAATCCATGATCTATGCCTTGCAGCTTCACTACTACGAGAATGCGCTGCGGGATAAGGAATCGGCATTGGCAGCTTATCGGGAGGCGTTGGAGCGTGGCAACTTCAAGGCGTTGCTGAATGATCTCGCCGCCGGGTCGATGGCACATCTTAAACACCATCTTCATCAGTATGTCCCGCGTCAGGAAGAATTCGATTCGGAAAATTACCGCGCGAAGTTCGGTGAGTTTGTGAAGCGTTTTCCAATTATCGGTAGCAGTACGCATTCCATCGTCAACTCGATCGGCCGCGGTGCGATGCTCGACTATGTCATCATCGACGAGGCTTCGCAGCAGGATATCGTCCCGGGGATACTGGCGCTGGGCTGCGCCAGAAACCTGATCATCGTTGGCGACAGAAAGCAGCTCCCGCACATTCCGGCGAATCTGGGCATCGCACCGCCCGCTGAATTCTACGATTGCGACAAATACAGCCTGCTCGATTCGTGCGTCGGCGTTTTCAATGACTCGATCCCGGTGACGCTGCTGAAAGAGCATTACCGGTGCCACCCCAGAATCATCCAGTTCTGCAACCAGCAGTTTTACGACAACCGGCTCGTTCCAATGACGCAAGACGCTGGCGAAAAGTCGCTGAAGCTGCTCGTCACTGCCAAGGGAAACCACACGCGAAATAACTCGAATCGGAGAGAGCTGGATTCACTGCTCGAGACGCTCAAATGGGATGGAGAGAGCGACTGGGACAGCGAGAATGGCCGGGGATTCATTGCCCCTTACAACGCTCAGGTCGCGCTTTCTCGCGCGCATTTGCCGCCTGATTTCGTCAAGGACACAGTGCACAAGTTTCAGGGCCGGGAGTGCGACGAGATTGTCTTTTCCACCGTGCTGGACAAGAAGCGCAGTAGCCAGCGAGGCCTGACCTTTGTGGATGATCCCCACTTGGTCAATGTGGCAGTATCGCGGGCCAGGAGCAAATTCACCCTGGTGACGGGCGACGACGTCTTTGCCGCGAACAACGGGCATATTGCCGCCTTGGTGCGTTACATCGAATACTACGCGGATGAAAAGCTGATCCATCGCGCCCCCGTCGTGTCGGCCTTCGACCTGCTCTACACGGAATACGATCAATCTCTGGAAAGGCTCAATGCCAGGTTGCGCTCAGGCGATTCGCGATACAAGTCCGAGCAGATCGTGGCGCAGATACTGCGTGATGCGTTGTCCCAGGAGGCCTATCGGGCGATGACGTTCCACGCCCAGATCGCCCTGATCCAGTTGGTCTCATCGGCCAACGAGGCAATGACGTCGCGGGAGCGGGATTTCATGAGAAACCGTGCCAGTTGCGATTTTGTGCTGTATTTCAAGGTGGGGAAAACGCCGCTGGGCGTGATCGAGGTCGATGGTGGGTCTCATGGCGAGGCACCGCAGGCCGAGCGGGATGCGTTGAAAGACAGCATCCTGAGAAAAAGCGAAATCCCCTTGCTCCGATTGCAAACCGTAGAGAGCCACATCGAAGAAAAGGTTGCGGAATTCTTGGCTCGGTGGGCAAGCGGCGCTTCAACCGCTTGAGGGAAATGGGTGGCGCTTTCTCCCTTGGAAAAACTTCACTACGCCTCGGCAGGGTGGTGTTGAGGAAGCCGAGGCCGATGCCTTGATGCAGGCGATGACCACGCTGCATCCGTAACGGGCCGGCATGCTGCTGCGCCATTGCCGCAGTATCAAGGCCAAGCGTTTGTTCCTGGCCTTGGCCGAACGCCATCGGCATGTGTGGCTGTCGCATGTGCCGCTCCAAGGTGTCGATCTGGGCCGGTGCAAGCGCGCGCTGGTGCCCGACGGATGCCTGCAACCGAGACGAATCTGCTCGGGCCGATACGCATGACCTCGGCGCTAATCGAGCACCTGAAGACGCGAGAGGGTGCCGTCGTGGCCAATGTCACCTCGGTACTTGGCTTTGTGCCCATGGCCATCACGGCCGTGTACAGCGCGACCAAGGCGGCCTTGCATTCATACACGCTCTCCCAACGTTACCTGCTTCGGGACAGCAAGGTCTCGGTCATCGAGATCGCGCCACCCTGGGTCCGTACCGAGCTGATGAACAGCAGCGAGGAGGAGCGCGCGATGCCTCTCGAAGCATTCATCGCGGGCGCGATCGAACAACTGGGCACAGAAGCCAACGAAATACTGGTGGGCTCCGCCGTGAGCATGCGCGCCAATCCGGGACCAAACGAACACGCCTGGGTCAACGAGTTTAACGATACGATGGCTGCCGGTTGAGCATGGGATTACCTGGAAGGAGCCAGGCAATCCCCGGATAACCCTACCTGATGCACCCAAAGGGCAACTGCGTATGAGCACGGCGATTACGTTGCTGATCATGCGCCCCGAAATACTCACGTTGCGGACGGGCCGCAGCCGCGCCGGAGGATCTGGCAGCGTCTTAGCTGTGCGCGCCGTCGGTGAACGGATCGTGCCGATCCGTGATTTTTGCGCCGTCGGAATGAACGTGGAACTTGCCTGCTTTCGCGCCATCCGTGTAAGGATCGCGCGGCCCGGCGATATGGGTGTTGCCGTCAGCGGTCGAGGGGATGCCGGACGACTAGGCTAGGGCGGCGAGCGAAGCAGGTGCCTTGACTACGCGCGCAGGTCCCATACGGCCTCTCGAAAGAAGATGCGGTTGGCGGGGGCAGTTGAACGGTTTTTTTGCGATGTACCAATCCGGATCGGGTGGGGTCAAGAAGTGCGACCAGTTCACGTTTCGGAACGCCGTTGGCGTCACTATCATCGGTCTTCTTTTACTACCTATAGGTGAACTAATGCCCACGGAAGAAAATTCAAGGGTGGACATAGTGCCTATCATTCGACCGTATGCGCGTTTTCTTCAGGGCTGTGAATCAAGCGTTGAGCGATGTTTCGCGCGATCTTTCGACGTTCAAGTCGATTGCGCAGCTGGCCGGCCACAAAGGCGCTGATGATCAGCAGCAAGTAGAGGATTAGGAGATTGTGACGCCACGCATCGAGAGCGAGCTGGTGCGCAGCCAGTTTCGGATCGGGCGCCGGGAGGCTTGCTCGACTCGCCACGACGGCTTGGGTCATCCGGACAAGGCCGGCCGCCGACAGGAGTGGCACGAACACGAGCAGAGCGAGCAGTGCAGGCTTGGCGCGGCGCACTATCGCGTAGTGGCGCAAGCGGATCCACAGCCCCAGGCAACCATGTACCCAGCCCGGCGCAAGCAACGCAACCTGCAGGCCCTGCGTGCCGCTCGTGATCAGCATAATCACGATCCGCTCATAGTTCGGTTCGAAGCCGTAGAGAGAGGCGGCAAGCCGGGTCGCCACCGCATGGCGGATAAGTAATAGAGGGAGGCTGAGTCCCGCCCAGAGGCGGATCCATTCGGTGGGCGGCAGCACCCAGTGATGGCGCCCATAGACTGTGCGCAGCGCCAGTACAAAATGCAGGGAGGCCGAACCGTACAGCAGGATCGTTCCGGGCACGCTATGCCAGAGCCGCAGAGCCAGCGTGAGACCGCGCCCGGCAAGATCCAGCGACCAGATCCCGAGTGCATGATTGGCCAGATGGAGAAAGAGATAGATCAGCAGCACCACACCCGATCCGAGTTGCAAGCGGCGCATGATTGATTGCACTTTCCTTCCCCTTGATGCTCAACATGGAGAGAACTTCTGGCACAGCGGCTGCCGAACGGCTAACCCGGCAGTCGGACGCAGGCCATCTTCTCTAGTATGCAATGCGTAGACGTCCCTCCGTTGCCAGATATTCCCGCTCCCACACTCACTCATCTTCCTGCCGCACACGATTGCCCGTGAAGACGATTGCCATGGGAGGTGCACTGGCCACACGGCCGGCGCTTGCCATGCGGAATCAGCACGGGATCCATTTCAGGTCGCGGTTCCGGGAATAAAAATGGCATGCCGGCGGTCTCGTTCGGCGCGGCGCGCTTCCTGGCCGGGCTTGGCATCGGCGGCGTCATGCCAAACGTGATCGCGCAGATGACCGAGTACGCACCGCAGCGCGTGCGCAGCACGATGGTGGCGTTGATGTTCAGCGGCTACTCGATCGGGAGCATGCTCGCCGCCCTGCTAGGCAAGGGTCTGTTCGAGACCTACGGATGGCAATCCGTATTCATCGCCGCGGGACTCCCCGTGTTGCTGATCCCGCTGATCCTCAAGTCGATGCCAGAATCGGTGGCATTCCTGATCCGGCGCTGCCGCAGTGACGAGTTGAAGCGGCTGACCGGGCAGATCGCCGAGGTAGGGCAGCGCCATCATGATGCAGATGGCGCAGCCGCCTCCATCCCTACGAGCGGCCCATGCTCATCGGCCAGGTGCAGTCGCTGGCTCCGCGGGTGCAAATAGCCAGGAGGGCATGCAGGCGCAGGCCGGCGGCGCCGAACAGAACAACCAGGCGCTGATGCGGTTGTCCGAGGCCGCCCGGCGGACCGCGTGGTTTCCCGTGGCCCTAGTGCTCCGGGATCTCGCGGTGGGCTTGAATCTCCGGCCGCGTTTCTGCGACAGCTACCCGGTTGCGTCCGGATGATTTTGCCTTGTATAGCGCCTCGTCACTTGCATTGAAGAAAAACCGCAGACTAGGGAAACGTGCACGGCCGTCCGCACAAGCCACGCCCATACTGACCGTGAGTATCCGGTTAGCGCTTCCCGCATTCGGGATAACCAGATCCTGGACGGCCGACCGGATCTTCTCGGCAACCGCAATAGCTCCGTCCAAACCCGTGTTGGGTAGCAGCACGGCAAACTCCTCGCCACCGTAGCGGGCCGCATAATCGCCCGGCCTGCGGATGTTGCTGGCAATGCATCGGGCGACCGCAGCCAGCGCATCATCTCCGCCCGCGTGCCCGTAACGGTCATTGAAATTCTTGAAATGATCCACGTCGATCATCAGCAACGACAAGGGCTGCTGGCTGCGCCATGCCCGGCGCCATTCGATGTCCGCGGCCTCGTCCAGGGCACGCCGGCTTCCGATGCCTGTCAGCCCGTCCGTGTTGACCATCAGCCGAAGGTGCTCTTCCATCGCTTGCCTGCGCTTGAACTGCCGGGAAATCAGGATGGAGAGGATAAGGATCGCGATGTCTAGCGTAAGAATCAGTCCGCCGAGCAGCCATGCCCTTTTTCGCCATTCCGCGTAAATATCGTCGGTCGACAGGCCAATAACAACCACGAGGGGGAAACCGGCAACGTGGCGGAAATCGTATAACCGTTCGTTACCGTCCAGCGCGGCAATGCCGACAAATGATCCTTCCTGTGCCTGCGCAACCGGCGCGAAGGATGCGCTGGCGGCAATGCTACGGCCGATGGTGGCAGGGTCATACGGACGGCGCATCAACACGATGCCATCGTCACGCAGCAATGTGATGGTGCCCCCAGGGCCGAGCTTCGTCCCCTCGAAGAGCCTCTTGAAATAGTTGAGGCGCAGCGTGCCGACGACGATGCCGGCAAAGCTACCGTCCGCATGTGACAACCGCCGGCTCAAACCGATCGATTGGGCTTGCTCCGTCAAGCGAGGCTGGAACGGCTGGCTGATAAACAACCCAGCCGTTGCCGAATCGTGATGCACTTCGAAGTAGTCGCGGTCAGCGACATTGACGGGGCGGGGAGGGGTGGAGCGTGAATCGAGAACGAGATTGCCTTGCTCGTCCGTCACCAACAGGGAGCCCATGTCGGTTGCGTTCGTCGAGCGGTCAAACAGCACCAATTGGCGGATGGCGGGATTCAACCGGAGAATTTCCGGATCCTTGACGCCGTCGATCACGGAGTGCATCGACAGCTCAAAGATCTCCAGATTGCGGGCAATATCTCGCTCAAGGATGAGTGAGAGGTTGGAGGATGCTTCTTGCGCGCGCGCAAATGCGTCCTGGCGCATCTCAACGAGCGCCCCGGCTCCAATGGTGGCGATGGCCATAGCAAGGCCAACGCTGGCTGTCATGAAAAGGTTGGGGTACTTTAAAATCACTTATCTGTCGTAGGCCAAGGCCATCGGGATGATTCTTGGGCCGTTACACAGCCACGCACGCGAGTGCAAATTGTACGCTAGCCGAAAAGGAGGGCGCGCCGGAAGGTCCGCCAAGCACGCGAGGCGCTGACTCGATAACTGGGGCCTGAAGCTCGTGGTAATGAGGGGAACCAAGCCTGAGACAGACGCCGCTGCGCTCCCCGGGGTCGACCAAAGAAACTGCACGCTCGAGTTGCCAGGTCAGGCCTCAACGATCGAGTATTTATCCCGATTTTTGCCAAGCCATACGGGAGCCCGACCACGGCCAGGCATCAGACAAGCGTGACCGGCTAGAAACCCCGTTAAATATTCCGCATGGTGCTGATCCTACATACCGATACTATGCCAGCATTCTCTAGCTGCAGTTCTCGCCGAAGCTTCTCGCACTCGTGCTGGCTAGTAAAGGAAAAATATTCACGCGCTGCCGGGTCATTCGACTCTGCCTTCGCGACGGTCAGATGCCAGAGGTCGCCAATGGAACCTGGTTGTTCATCGTCAGAGGTACCCGCGTGAATATCGACAGAGTTTCGGTCATTGATAACGACCACGACAACAATCGCGATGCTCGCGGCAACCCACTGTGCAATGCGTCGCAATCTGAAAGAGATCCTTGTCATGCCGGCATGCAAGATGATGTTGGCGTTGTTGTGATCCTCATATGGTAGCGTTTTATCGTCGGCAAACAATCCCCCCGACCGGGGAGGCTGGTGACAGGAGGAGATAGGTTTGCCGAGGCTTTCCACATGCGATCGGCAAGACACCGGATATGGTTGTGCAGATGGCGTGCTATCCGGTCTCTAGCCAAAGATCGACGCCTGGCGCAGGCGCGTCGTTACTATTGTGCTCTTTGACGGTCGCGATCTTGAATCCACTGCCGCGCGTGGCGCGTATTTAGAGGCTGCGCCTAAACGCATTCACCCATCAATGTGAAGCGACCAATGCGACAGGGCACGCAGGAACATTCATTCAGTCTTCGCGAGATAAACACGATTTCGCCCAGCGCCTTTCGCTCTGTACAGCGCAGCATCGGCCGCCTCGACAAGCTCGTCGGGGAAGCGTTCTTGCCGAAGGGTTGCGCAGCCGGCGCTGACTGTGACATAGCCAACCGGAGTCGGAGCGTCGAGCTTTAACTGCGTCACCATCTGGAGCGCTTGCGCCGCGACCTCGGAAGCGCCACGACGGTCTGTATCCGGGAGAACTATCACAAATTCCTCTCCGCCGTAACGGCAGACTAGGTCCGCCGGCCGGCGAACGACCCCAGCAAGAGCAGTCGCCACTGCGACAAGGCAAGCATCCCCTTTTAGGTGGCCCAAGGTGTCGTTGTAGAGCTTGAAATGATCGACATCGATCATGATTAGCGATAGTGGCAAGTTCTTGCGCTTCGCACGGTCGAATTCCTTGCTGAAGTGCTCATTGAAATAGCTCCGGTTATAGATCCCCGTCAACCCGTCATGGACAGATGTTTGCAGCAGGCTGGCATGGGCCGCAAATAGACGCTGGTACAGAACGGTGACCTCCCATACTAGAACGCACACGAGTACACCCGGGGCAAACATGCTGAAAATCCTGGCGAGATACCAGCCCACGCTGAACCTGGCGGCACTCAGCAGGTTCAAGCTGGTATCGATGAGGCAAGCGAGCAAGGCAATCGATAGCCATATGTCAAGTACGGCCCGCAGGCGACCGCTCAGCAACACGATAGCAATGGCAACGACATTGAGCGACCATATCGCCAGCGCGGTTGCATTTTTCTCGTAGGCCCCGGCGTCTCCCGCTGCGTTCAGGGCGGATGGCAGATCACCGTATAGAGCCAGCCCACACAACACCACACCAATTGCGACGGGCCCACCGACTAGCCCCCATGCCCATAGGCTGACATTCTTGGGGCGGATCAGCTCTTTCATGGATAAACTGCGCACCGCCACTGCGAGAATCACAAAAAACGGAAAGCCGCCATGCCAGAAGACCCACATCCACGCGGCGCTATTCGGACCGGCGCCAAAGAGGCCCCCAGGGGTGAAAACACCGGGAAACGTTAGCAGCTGCAAAGCCACCGCCAATGCGGTAAACGCGTATGCCCCACCCAGTGCTCCAAGGATCGGCTGCCGGGTCACCGTAAATTGCGCGCCGAGCAAAAAACTGGCGATACAGGCGGTGGTGAATACCGTCAGCGCGCACATCGGCATGAAGGGGGGAACCGCGGGTAGCACCTGGGTTGCCCGAGGGACGGCGATCGCGAAGACGCACAGGATAAGTAGCGCAGTGATACCGGCAAGCATTGCTTGTCTGCGCGTGGCCTGCCGTACCAGGAAGCTTTCCATAGTGTTCACCAGTCTTTAGCCGTCTTCCACAGCCCGCATGGTCCCGGCATCGTGAAGTGACATACCGTTGAGGCACAATCAACCTCATACAAGCCCGTCAACGTACAACGATCGTCAGTCTAGTCAGTCTATATCGCCCATCCTTGATTGATCAGCCGGGATCTTAGAACCGATAGCCTAGGCCGAGCACCATCACATCGGAATCGCGGCTATTGGTCGTGACGGTGCGGTGCCAGGAGAAGCGGGTGGTCCAGGACCGGCTGATGCGATAGCTCGCCGACATGGTGAATAGGCCGAGCGTGTGCGTGATGCCGCCGCCCTCGTCCCGGTCCCGCGCCACATAAGGGCCCAGTCCGATCCCCAGCGTCAGACGGTCATTGAAGAACGGCCGCACCAGCCAGGCCTGCGCTGCGACACCTTGCCGGCGTACAACCCGGGCATCGCCCTCGTTCAGATAGGTGGCACTGAGGTCTACATAGGGCAGGATGCCGCGGCGGTACTCCACCGCGAAAGCGGTGCCGCTGGGTGAATCGAAGTTGTTGATAATGGTGGTGCCGCCAAAGACCGTGAGCTCGTTGCTGGTCGTGTTGAGGGTGTACGAAGGCGGTGGCACCACCGGGCCATCCCTGCTCCCTCGATCGAGCTGATAGCCCACGCCAATCAGCAAGGTGTTGGTGTCGATGCTGCCAAATGCCTGCGCCCGGTTGTATCGGGCCTGGACGATCCAAGGGCCGCCGTTGATATACCAGTTGGCCGCCGCGCTGATCAGGATTCCCCAGCCATGCTGGTCATTGACACCGCCTTCGGCCGTTCTCACCGTGGTATCGAAATAGCGGTAGGGACCGACCCCAAGCGAGAAGGCAAACCGCCGGTCCGTCGACAGCAATCGTCCCCATAACTGCGCGCTATGTCCGTCACGATGATGGTTGGTGACGTGGCCCTCGTTCAGGTACGAGAAGGAGGCGTAGACGTTGTCGGTCAGGTTATGGGCGTACTCGTAAGTGTAGCCGTATGTTTTCTCTCCCAGCGACGGCGTTTGCTGCAGCCCGCCAAGCACGTAAATCTCCTGGGCATGGGCCGCATGGGCGATGCCCACTAGCAAGGCCATGCAAAGTGCAAGATGAAACAGGTGATGCCGGCCGCCCCATCGGCCCACGCCGAACCCGAGGTGATGTCGCATGAACGGTACTCCGTGGTTGGGCATGCCGAGTGGGTCTTGTTGCGGCGCGGCGGACGCTACACGTCCGGAAACGCAATGGGAACGCACCAAAAGCCTGCTGTTCGCTCGAGATGGCATCTCGGGCATGATCGCTCTGGAATGGACTCGGAGAGTGAGGGCGCACGAGTTCACTTGCGCATCGAGGGCGTATGGGTTATGCCCACCAGCAGACCTTCCGGTCCCAGCAGCCGCGTGACGGTCTGACCCCAGGGTTCCGCTCGCGTCGCAACCAGCAGTGTGTAGCCCTGCGACTTCAGTTCCGCTGTGCCATTTTCGATATCCGCCACGTCAAATTCGATCCACGCTTGTGGCACGGGAAGATTGCCAGGCCATTGATCCGTGCCAAAACAGGATTCAGCCGCCTGCGCCAACGGCCACAGGGCAAAATGCTTCACGCCATCTAGCCCTCCCGTATGCAGATAGCCGTTGGCATCTTCCTGGAACGACAGTCCCAATGCCTCTGAATAGAATTTTCGGCTTGCGGCCGGGTCGCGAACGATCGGGCCAAAACCGGCGACGAAAAGCACGTCGATGTTTTTTGGCGTTTTCATTGACATATCTCCTATGTCTTATCTTAGCAACCCGTGGCAAAAGTCCCGCGCTGTCTCAAGCAGCAAGGATTTTTGGCAAAGTCTGGACGATATTATCCGCATTAGGTTTCCGGAGCCGCATCCCATTTTTTCCTCATTTCCTTGCCCCATTTCGTAGGATCTTCGTTATGCATTTTCTCCATCATTTTTTCTACGTCCGGGTGCTTCTCCAGGACGTGTCTCGTCATGACCTTGATCATCTCATCCCAAGAACTGGCCGACAGCTTTTGGTCGCATTTTCCGCCGAGTTCCCTGCACGTCATTGTTCTCGTAGGGTCCGCTCCAAAAGGGAAGAAAGGCAAATATCCCAACGTTCGATAACCGGCAGAAGTACCCGAAAAATTCCGAATTCACTGTAGTGCATAATAGGACATTCGCAGGGTTGCAGCATTTCTGGTTACCCCGGGGCCGTGGCTAGCCCGGTCGCTTTGCGACGACGGCTATCGGCGAATGCGCCGTACCGCGGCTTGCGGCCGGTGCCGGGCCTTCGCCACGCTAAGAAGACTCAGTCGTGTCGGGCCGGCCACATGTTGCCAAGTGACTCACGGCATACAAAAACATGTCGCACTGATGATCGCCCCGCCGATTTTTGGCCCGGCGCTGGCCCTGCGTTAAGCTGCGCGAGCGACACGGCGTCCACTTGGACAACGAGACGGTGCAGCGGATCATGGTCGACGCACGCTTCGGGGTACTGCACAGGCAGCGCCCGCCCAAGCTTCACCAGCCGCGCAACCGTCGGACGTGTCTCAGCGAACTGATCCAGATCGACGGCAGCGATCACGCCAGGTTAGAGGCTCCAGCCAATACACTTTTTCACGCGTCTTAGAGCCTTCCATTGTGACCGAATCGCAATACCTATTTCCGTGTGTAACGTAGCCACGTCACTGCGGAACTCACTGTTTTTCTGGATGGTCCCTTTTATATAGGAGAAGGAGCAATTGCAGGGGCGCGTTGCCCGGGGGATATGTGTCGCGGCCTGCGCGAATAACAGCAGGAGACAGTGATGAAATCAATTCAAAGGATATGCTTTGCTAGTGTTGCCGCCTTGCTTGCCGCCTTGCTTGCCGCTTCGGCTGCTACTAGTTTGGCGGGTGCCGGAACTCTAGCCGCAACGGATGGCGCTTTGCTCATGAACAGCTCGCCTGGAACGCCGGTGCGCACCGAGTCTGACAGCATGGCACCGTCTACCGAGTTAGCGACGAAGCTCAGTGACAACGCGATCACGACGAAAGTCAAAGCCGAGCTCCTTGCCACGAAGGGACTCCGGCCCACCGCGATCCGAGTGAGAACCGAAAACGGTGTTGTGCATCTCGATGGCAAGGTTCGAAACGATTCAGAGAAGCTGACAGCTTTGAACGCCATCCGTGCAGTGGAGGGCGTGCAATCCGTGGTGGACGGCCTGGAGGTCGAGAAATAGCCATCGCAGATATCAGGGCGCACCCTTCACAGGAAAAGCGCCCCGCCGACGCAGGGATGGGACGACGGGGCGAAATCGCTGGCAGGATCATGCGGACCTGCCCACGCGGGGGAGGCTTCTACAGGACATCGCTCACGCCGCCAATTCCAAAGCCGGGCGAGCGAACTGCAACGTACCGTGCGATTCTTCGATGATGAGATTCACGCCGTAGCGTGATGCCAGGGACTGACCAATGTGGATTGCTTCGTCTTTGCCTTCGAATTCCAAGATTGCGGTGGCCGCACCACAGGTTTTCAAGATCCAACCGGCGCGCACGGCACAAACCATAATGTCTCTTCGCATCTGAACTCCTCTGGAGACGGTAACTACAGGGTAGGAAAGGCGGTAAAAACTCGCCATCGGACACCGTCCTACCTACTTGTCAGCACTCGGCCTGGTCTCTTGCCGGCGGCCCACCATGGCTGAGCGGGAGGCAGCGAGGGGCTCTGTGCCGGGAAGGCAGTGAGATCGGCAAGATTCTCGGAGTGCCCGGCGACCTATGCTGCCAGGGAACACAATTGCTGTGCTGCGGACGCAGTGCTTCCAAGCGGTCCCACGGATGCGAGCCTGGAACGGCAATTGCGTCGAGCATTCTTAGCCCGCTGGCAGATGGCGGGCTCCGATATCGGCGCCGCGGACGTCGCATCTGCCATGACCCGTTGCCGGATGACCGCGGACAGTCATGGAGACGACCATGCCCAGAGCATCAAGCATAGCCAAGGCCAGAGCAGACCAGCGAGCGGGCAAGGCACCGACCACGCAGGCAGGCCATTTCGTTCACGATGCGATCGAAGCAGTGCGCCGGGGTAAGCACGGCGTGCGCTCGGCAAAGCAGGCCATAGCGATCGGGTTGTCGGAGGCACGCCGCGCTGGCATTGAGGTGCCGCCGAAGAAGGGCGCTACAAGGACGCAGACCAAGCCCGCAGGCACCAGTTCAGCGCCCAAATCCGCCGGCAAGGGTGGCAACGGCAAGGTGACGCCGCGACGGGCCAGCTCAGAAAGCAAGGCCACGCGCGCGCGCGCTGCCATCAAGGCGCTCAAGCGCGAGGGCACAGCAGGCGTGTCACGTCAGGCGCTGTCCGCCCAGGCCAAGCGCGCGGCAAGCACCCGCACTGCTGCTGATCGTTCAGCTTCCGCCAAAAAGGCCGCTAGCACCAAGGGGCCGGCTGTACGCTCCGAAGCGGCCCGCAAGGCCGCGCGAACGCGCTTGACAAACAAGGAGGCAAGCCGCTCGCACTAGTCAACACCCTGCTCGCATAGGACTGCGACGGCGTCGCCTTCGGCGAATAGCTCCGACATCGCTCCGCCCCTTGACAGCGCAGACCGTGGCCCGGACGGCACTCCTATTTAACCCTGCCGGGCGGTTACCGAAACCCGGCCGGGGCGCCACGTAAATGTCGCTCCTCTGGTGCCTGGGATAGCAATCCTCGGCGTGCAGAAGCGGTGTTGGTTTCGCTTATGTGTTGGCCGAAATTACAAAATCCGGCTCCAAATTACATATAGCGGCGTGGCCCGAGCGTGACAAACGCAGCAGGTCGCCGCGGCTTCCCGCGCCTGTCGGCAGGTACGCTCCTTGCGGTTCATGTTCTTGCGGCTCACGAGAACTGGTGGTTTCGATGCATGCATCTCCCGCGAGTCCTCATGACGAACCGTGTGACCACACCATCAGGAGAGAGCGATGAAGATTCCGGCACTTACCCTGCGTATGACTTGTGTCGCTGCAGCGATGGCGGCAGCTGCTGGCGGCGCGTTCGCGCTCGATACGGGCGGCATCATGCGCGTCGCCACCGACACCACCATGGCTGCGCCACCCAGCCCGGCCCCTGTCATGCCGGGCCAGGCCGAGGGTGACCGCGACCAGCGGCTTGCGGCCGCCACTGAAATGAGCGCAGAGAAGGCCGAGCATTCCGTCAGCGACAGCGCCATTACAACCAAGGTGAAGACTAAGCTGCTTGCCACCAAGGACTTGAAGTCCACGGGCATTCACGTGAAGACCAAAAACGGCACGGTCAACCTGAGCGGCTCGGTGCCGACGAAGGAACAGCACCAGATCGCAATCGATGCTACGCGTAATGTCGAGGGGGTGAGTTCGGTGAACGACGAGCTGAAGGTGTTATCGCGCTAGTCCGCAACCGGCCCGCCCCGGCGAAACTCCCGGGGTGTGGCACCAACATGATCGGGAACCCGCCGCTCGCCATGCCTTCGATTCGGGGAGCGATCGGCGGCGTGCATCGATTTGTCAACGAGTGGATATTCCACTATTTTATAATCTGTCGGTTCGGGTCATCTTGTCGATTTTTGACAACGAAACACACATGATTAAGTATAATTATTATCTATTGGTTAATGTACTTAATAGAATTAAGTAATTTAAAATAAGGAAGAACAATTCCAATGTAAAGTCGTCAAATTTGTATGGATATAGTTGGAGATACTCCATGCAAGCAATTCGTCATATTCATGTATGGCGCCGCCTGTTCCCTATGGGCAGTCCGACGCTCAAGCAGAACAGCCTCTGCGCGCTTACTGCCGGCGCACTTGTTGCCTTGTTGGCGAGCCCTGGCGCACACGCAACCGATCTTGCGCGCCAGACCATAGGCCCGGTCAGCTACGTTTGCGGAGGTGTTGGTGAGGACGAGCAGCAGGCAATCAAGTCGGAATCGAAGGATTTTGATATGGGACTGTTATTCACTGAGGGCGCGCGCGGTGAGTATCTATCCGATGTGGCAATCACCCTTTCGCGCAACGGAGTCGAGGTTGCATCCTTCCGTTCGAGTGGGCCGCGCTGCCTCATCAAAGCACCAAGGGCGACTTATCAGGTCGTGGCAACCTACAATGGCGTAGAAAAGCACACCCAATTGCGGATGGGTGATCGGAACGTGCATTTGAATTGGTAGCCGGCCGACGTCGCAAGGGCCATGCGGCATTTTCCCAATGCCGCAGATCAGATGCGCGTCACCGGGTGCGCAACAGTAGCGCCACTGGCAGCATCTCCAGCACCTTGGCCAAGGCCAAGCGGCCGGCGCGCGTGTCCAGCGGGCGGCTGGTCAGGACATCCACCCAATGACTGTCGTCCCCGTGTCCGACTCGCAGGACGGTGTCGCGCCATTGTGCTGGCGCGAGAATGGACCGGTCGCTCTCGGCCAACCGGGCGGCCAGTCGGGTGCCGGCCACCAATGCCTGCTCTTGCCCACGACGGCGCATGAATGCAAGCGCGTGCGCGGCGAGCAGGCCGGCCAGCGCGATGGGGTCATAGTCGCCGGCGACAAACAACCCCGCATGTGCCTGCCATGCGGCCAAGCCGCTGCGGATCAACTGCAGCTTGACGCGGCCGTTCTGCCAGTTGGCAAGCCATTCGGGCCACCCAGATGTGTCAACCAGCCGGGCGCGCAGCGACTCGAAATCCACGGGACGGCGGTTGTCGGGATCGACCAGGCTGAGATCCCGGTCCTCGGCGCCCTGGTAGCGGTCGGGCACGCCGGTCCGCGCGCAGCGTCTCCTTCTCTGCGAGGATCTTCTCGACCACCAGCCACGGGCGCGCGATGGCGCGCCGCCGTGGTCGATCGGGCGCGAGCGCGGTGAGGTGGGCGCCCGGTTGCTGGCAGTAGGCCGCCGGATCGGCCAGGCCGTCCTCTGTTCCTAGACGATATTCTGACGGGCGAGTGGGCGTGGCCCGCACAGGCCACGCGTCAACACATTTTGGCGACCGTGTCCAGATAGTCTCGCCCCTCGTTCGTGAGGCGAACTTGTCCCAGGTCTTGCGCGGCTCGATGCCGTTTTACAAGCCGCTGTCGCTCAAGAGTCTTGAGGTCAGCGGGGTCTAAATCAAGATTCTCGTTTGCACTCTTGAGTATCATCAAGGCGGCGATTTCATGTGGGCTGAGCATCTTCGTCTCCGGCGAAGGGGATGGGCTGCTTGCTTTACAGCCAGCGGCTGCGTCATGGAAATGCCAACACACTTTCTATCGAGACGCACAAGCTCGCAACGCTGGATACATTTCCTTACGCCCCTGTGGGGGGGCTGGGATCGTTGGGCGCGAGGATTGTGGCGTTTGGGTGATTCGCTGCGGAATGTGAGCAAAAAGGCGCGACCGATGCACCGAAAATCATGCTCAATACGGCTGCCAACGTCATCAAGCCCCGTGTTGATCAGCCGTCGGCGGACGCGCCTGTTCCATCATGAAATCGACGAACGCACGCACGCGCGATGGCAGCAAACGGCCGTGCGGATACATCAGGCTGACGGGGCGCATGCGCCCGGCAAAAGCTTGCAGTACCTCGACCAGATCGCCTTGCGCCAGGTCCCGCTCGACGACGAATTGGTAGGTCTGGAACAGCCCCGCGCCCGCCTTGGCCAGCGTCACGCCGGCCAGCACGTCTTCCGCGCACATGTAGTTGCCCGTCGAGAAGATCTCCTTCTCGTGCTCACCTTCCTTGAACAGCCAGGAGATCTGCCGCCCGCTGCTCGGTAGATCGAACTGGATGCACTCGTGCTGGTCCAGGTCCGACAGCATTCTAGGTACCCCGGCGCGCTTCAGATAGGCGGGGCTCGCGACCACCACCAGTGCCGCGTCTTCAAGGTGCCGGGAGACCATCATCGAGTCCGGCTGCGCACGCAAGCGGATCGCCACGTCGAAGTTCTCCTCATGGAAATCGACGTTGCGGTTGCTGATGTGGGCTTCCACCTTGATCAGCGGGTACCTGGCGCGAAACGCGGGCAGGAGCGGCAACAGCCGATGGTGCCCATAGGTGGTCGGCGCGCTGATGCGGATCGTGCCCGAGGGCTGCACCTGCTCGCCGGTGACCTTGCGCTCGGCTTCGACCAGCTGATTGAGCGCGGCGCGGCATTGCTCGAAGTATTCCTTGCCACCTTCGGTCAGCCGGATGCTGCGCGTGGAGCGCACGAACAGGCGCACGCCCAGGCGCTTTTCCAGGCGCGAGATCGAGCGGCTGACGGCGGCAGGCGTGACGCCTGCGGTATTGGCAGCCGCCGTGAAGCTGCCGGCCTCGGCGGCCAGGCAAAAGAGCTCGATGCTGCCGAGCAGGATGTCGTCGAATTGCCGATGCATATTCTTTACGTCATGTAATAGGACAAGTGTAGCAAACCCCGTTTATTGCGCTCAACAGCAGCAATATAGTCCCTCCACACCGGTGACGGCTCTGGAGTCCGGCACCGGACCCTGAACCTGAATCTGAACCTGAATTTGGATCCATCGGAGGACCATCATGAGCAACACCGACAACACCGACAACACCGTCATCATCACCGGCGCCACCAGCGGCATCGGCCTGGGCTTGGCCGAAGCCTTCCTCAAGGCGGGCTACAACGTCGTCGGCACCGGCCGTTCCACCGAGCGCCTGCAAGCCACCGCTGAACGGCTGAATGCCGGCGAGCGCTTCCTGGGTGTCGCGGGCGACGTCGGCAAGCCCGAATCGGCGCGCCAGGTCTTCGCGCAGGCCATTGCCAAGTACGGCAAGGTCGACGTGCTGGTGAACAACGCGGGCATCTTCACGGCCAAGCCCTTCGTGCAGTTCACGCCGGACGAAGTGGAGGAGCAGATCTCCACCAACCTGAAGGGCGTGCTGTATCCGTCCCAGGAAGCGGCCAGGCACATGAGCGAACGCAAGCGCGGCAAGATCATCAACATCACCGCGTCTCTGGCGCTTCAGCCGCACGGCGGCGTGCCAGCGCTGCTGGCCGTGGCCCTCAAGGGCGGCATCAACCAGGCCACGCGCGCGCTTGCGCTGGAACTGGCGCCCCACGGCGTGACGGTCAACGCGGTCGCCCCGGGCGTCGTGGACACCCCGATGCATGCCGCCGAAACCCATGCCGCACTCGGCAGCCTGCACCCGCTGGGCCGCATCGCCAACATCGCCGAGATCAGCGACGCCGTGCTCTACCTGGCAAAGGCCGACTTTGTCTCCGGCACCGTGCTGCCGGTGGACGGCGGCTTCAGCGCAGGCCGCTGAAGCCGGCAGCCGCGGCCGGACGTGTGTCCTGCCGCGGCCCGGAATCCATCGCGCTCATCTCGAAACGTCAATCCATGCAGGAGGCCGCCATGCCTTTCGTCAGCATTCGCATTACCCGCGAGGGAACCACCGCCGAGCAGAAAGCCCAGGTCATCAAGGAAGTGACCGAGACCCTGGAGCGCGTGCTGCACAAACCGCCCGAATGGACGCACATCGCGATCGAGGAGGTGGATACCGACAACTGGGGTTTCGGGGGCCGCACGACCACCGAGATTCGCAAGCAGTCGAATCCCGCTTCAGTCCCCGGTGCGCAGGACAGCCGATAAGCCGCCTTGGGCGGAGAGATCGGGGCTTGGGAATCCATCACGCGCTCAACCGGCTTCGGGAGGTGCGGCTGGGCAAGCCCTCCATCAGGCACCGCGGACATCGCCTGGATGTGTGGCAAACAAGCGGGTATGTACCTCTGTGTGCCAGTGCGGCGGCCGGATACATGGCGATACACGCGGGGCCGAAGGCCGCCATACAATGGCGACGAAACCGACTGGCCGAACACGCCCAATCCTGCCGAGGTGAACCCGATGGAAGCGCACATCGACCATATCTTGATCGTCGATGACGACCGGGAAATCCGTGAACTCGTCTCGGCCTATCTCACCAAGAACGGCTTGCGCGTGACGGTGGCGCCGGATGGCCGCCACATGCGGTCGTTCCTGGAGGCCAATACCGTCGACCTGATCGTGCTCGATCTGATGCTGCCCGGCGATGACGGCCTGGTGCTGTGCCGCGAATTGCGATCCGGAAAGCACAAGGCCACGCCCGTGCTGATGCTGACCGCGCGCGACGATGAAACGGATCGCATCATCGGCCTCGAAATGGGCGCGGATGATTACCTCGCCAAGCCCTTTGCCGCGCGCGAGCTGCTGGCGCGCATCAAGGCTGTGCTACGCCGCACCAGGATGCTGCCGCCCAATCTGCAGATTACCGAAGCAGGGCAGATGCTCGCGTTTGGTCACTGGCAACTGGATACTACCGCGCGCCACCTGATCGACAGCGACGGCACCATCGTCACGCTGAGCGGCGCGGAGTACCGGCTGCTGCGCGTGTTCGTCGACCATCCGCAGCGCGTGCTCAACCGCGACCAGCTCCTCAACCTCACGCAGGGCCGCGAGGCGGACATGTTCGAGCGCTCCATCGACCTGCTGGTCAGCCGCCTGCGCCAGCGCCTGAGAGACGACGCACGCGAACCCAGCTATATCAAGACCGTGCGCAGCGAGGGCTACGTTCTTGCGATGCCGGTGCAGATCAAGGAGGCCCGCCAATGAGCACAACGAGCACAATGCGCACGCGCCTTTGGCCCTGGCCGCGCTCGCTGGGTTCGCGCCTGTTCCTGATCTTGCTTGCCGGGCTGGTGGTCGCGCATGGTTTGTCGTTTGGCGTGCTGTTCTCCGAGCGATACATGACAGCGCGCGAAGTCATGCTCGGCACGCTGGAGACCGATGTGGCCACCTCGATTGCCATCCTCGACCGCGTTCCCGCCGCCGAGCGTGCGCAATGGCTGCCGCGCGTGAATCGCGGCAACTATCAATACATATTGGGGCCGGGCTCACCTGGCGTGCCCGAGATGACGCCACGCGGCAAGGATATTGCCGAGCGGATCACCCAAGCCAGCGAAGGCCGCTTTCCCGTCACGGTGGAGTCGATCCCGGGCGACGGCAAGCAGCTGCAGGCGCACCTGACGCTGAGCGATGGCAGCGCCCTGACCATCGACGTGCATCCGCGCATGCTCCCGATCGCGCAGTGGCTGCCATATGTGCTGGTGATCCAGCTGTTGTTGCTGGTTGTGTGCTGCTGGTTCGCCGTACGCGTGTCGATTCGGCCGCTGGTGGCACTGGCCGATGCCGCTGATACGCTCAATCCCAACATGAAGTCACCGCCGCTGGCTGAAACAGGCCCCACCGAGCTGACGCGCGCCGCGCGGGCGTTCAATGCCATGCGCGAGCGCATCGCCCGGTTCATCGAGGAGCGCGTGCAGATCCTGGCGGCCATCTCGCACGATCTGCAGACGCCGATCACGCGCATGAAACTGCGCGCCGAGCTGGCGGAGGACTCCGAGGGCAAGCGCAAGATGGTGCAGGACCTGGCCGAGATCGAAAGGCTCGTGCAGGAAGGGCTGGCTTACGCGCGCGCCACGCATGGCGATGGCGAGAAGCCATCGCGAATCGACCTCGGATCGTTCATCGAGAGCCTGGCCTACGATTATCAGGACACCGGTAAGACAGTGAGCATCCTGCAGAACATCGGCGGCGCCATCGTGACGCGCCCCCATGCGCTGCGCCGGATCCTGACCAACCTGATCGACAACGCGATCAAGTTTGGCGGCGCGGCGGAACTGCGCGTGGACCACGAGCACGACACCGTGATCATCGAGGTGCTCGATCGCGGCTCGGGCATCCCGGAAGACAAGCTCGAAGCCGTGCTGCAGCCATTCGTCCGGCTGGAAAGCTCGCGCAGCCGCGAGACCGGCGGCTCCGGCCTGGGCCTCGCGATTGCCCATCAGCTTGCGGTGGCCATCGGCGGCTCGCTCAAGCTATGCAACCGTGAAGGGGGCGGGCTGGCAGCGATCGTCAGGCTAGGCTGATCAAAGGAGAGGGGGCAGGCCTGCTCGGTGGCTCGGCGGGGCCCCGGTTTCCATGTGTCGCTGTCCACCTCTAAGCAGCCTGGCCACGCTCGCGGCAACGTGCCTGACCAGGCAACCTGCCGTCAGAGCTGGCCTGCGTCGATCACGGCGCTGACAAAGTCCTGCGGCGCTTCCTGCGGCAAGTTGTGGCCAATACAGCCTGTGATGAGCCGATGCTGATACTTGCCTGAGAACTTGCTGGCGTAGGCACTCGGTTCCGGGTGCGGCGCGCCATTGGCGTCACCTTCCATCGTGATGGTTGGCACACCGATGCTCGGAAACGCAGCAAGCCGCCGTTCCAGATCGGCGTATCGGGCTTCGCCCTCGGCAAGGCCGAGCCGCCAGCGGTAGTTGTGGATCACGATGCTCACGTGGTCCGGGTTGTCGAAAGCCACGGCGCTACGATCGAACGTGCGGTCATCGAATTTCCATGTCGGCGAGGCGAGTTGCCAGATCAGCTTCGTGAACGCGTGCCGGTGCTGCTCATAGCCGATCCGCCCGCGCTCGGTGGCGAAATAGAACTGATACCACCATTGGAGCTCGGCCTGCGGCGCAAGCGGCTTTCGGTTGCCCTCGACACTGCCGATCAGGTAGCCGCTGACGGAAACCAGCGCCTTGCAGCGCTCCGGCCAGAGCGCCGCGATGATGCACGCCGTCCGCGCGCCCCAATCGTAGCCGGCGAGGATCGCCTTGCCGATGCCCAGCGCGTCCATCAGGGCGAGGGTGTCGAGCGCGAGCGCCACCTGCTCGCCATTGCGAAACGTCGCATCGGAAATGAAGCGTGTGCTGCCATAGCCGCGTGCGTACGGCACGATCACGCGGTACCCCGCCGCCGCCAGCGCCGGCGCGACGTCGACAAAGCTGTGAATGTCATACGGCCAGCCATGCAGGAGGATGACGGCAGGCCCATCGGCAGGACCTTCTTCGGCGTAGCCGATATCGAGTTCGCCGGCAGTCACCTGCTTGATCGTCGTGAATCGGGCATGCGTACCCGGCCGCGCGGTTGGCAGGCGTGCTGCCGTCTTGCTGGATTGCGCGTGCGCCAGGTCAGATAAGCCAAATGGCGCGGCGGCCAGCGTGAGCGCGGCCGAGCCAAACAGGCGGCGCCGTTTTTGATTGATCGGTTCGGACATGGTTCTCTCCATTGGGAATGCTGCCGATGGGAAGCATCGGCGACCGACGTATCGCGCCTGTTTCCCGAACCCTCTGATTTGAAACGTTGCGTATGCGGCAGGCCGCCGGATACAGAGCGATACAAAGCCACATCACGCATCGCGGTCCCGTGTCGCGTCTGCGCTACCTGGCGCAGGTTTTTTGTATGCGTCTGTATCACGCGGCAATCGGGATACATAGCCAGACAGAACCGGCCGCGACGTGCTACGTGCCTGATACGTCGACCGCCTTTAATACGTTCCGTGGCCCGATGCCGAGCACATGCGAAGCGATCTCCGGCCGCGCAATGCCCAGCGCAAACCCATCTCAAGGAAAACATCATGACCCGCATCGAGAACGTCCTGTACACCGGCAAAGTCCACGTCACCGGCGGCCGCGATGGCCAAGCCCATAGCGACGATGGCCGGCTGAATCTGACGCTGTCCTCACCGGGCAGCAGCGGCGCCGGCACAAACCCTGAGCAGCTGTTTGCCGCGGGATGGTCGGCTTGCTTTATCGGGGCAATGGGCCGCGCCGCCAGCCAGATGAAGATCAAGCTGCCAGCGGACCTTGCACTGGATACCGAGGTGGACCTCGGCACCACCGATGGCGCCTTTTTCCTGCAGGCCCGCCTGAACGTCAGCCTGCCGGGTCTCGACCAGGAGGTGGCGCAGGCGGTGGTTGAAGCGGCGCATCAGATCTGTCCGTATTCGAAAGCCACGCGCGGCAACGTCCAGGTTGAACTGCATCTGGTCTGACCCGCGCCGTGATCCGCCCGATGCCGCCGGGCGGGCGTCACGGCCAGCCTCCATGTGGTCGAAGTCTGCGCGCAGACGCCCCGGCTAACCGCCAATGGCCTGAAGCCGGCATCGCCCATTGACCGTAGCCAGGTGCGCTCCCATTGTCGGATTACATGCGGTAGACCACGCCGACCCAGGCGCTGCGCGGCGCGCCGGGCGCGACGAACAGTGCGCTGGCGTTGTCTTGCGGCGTCACGTGCGGACGCAGCAAGTTGCCGTTGGGAAACAGATCGTTAGAGATCTGGCCATAGGTCTCGTAACGGCGGTCGAACAGGTTGGCCACGCGCGCATAGATCTCGAAATGCTTGTTGACGCGGTAGGACGCCCGCAGGTTCACCGTGGCGTATCCGGGCGTGCTCCAGTCCGCGTACTTGGGCGCCTTGCCGGGCTGCGGGTCGGCGCGCAGGCCGTCTTCGTTGCCGCTGGTCACGCTGCTTGACACGCCAACCAGGTCGACGCCCAAGGTCAATTCGGGCAGTGCCTGCCAGTCCGCGCCCAGCTTGATGGTGTGGCGCGGCAGGCCGGCCATGCGCATGCCCGGCTTGACGTCGATGGTCCGTTCGCCCACCGCGAGCTGCCCGGTGGCCTGGTAGGTGGCTTCGAGATAGCTGTAGCCGAGGCGCAGCGTGACATTGCCAAAACGCTGCCGGGCGGACAGGTCGAAGCCCTGGTTGCGGGTCCGGTCGAAGTTGGCGAAGTAGCCCTGCTGCGTGTTGGGTGCGCGCAAGAAGAGGATGTCATCGTGGTTATCAATGCGGTAGAACGAGCCGGATACTTCCGTGTCCTTCGAGGGCCGCCAGCGCGCGCCCACTTCATAGGAATGCGAGACGACCTGCTTGAGGTAAGGGTCGGCCTGCAGGCCGGCGGGCAGGCGGCAGGGCTGGGCGGGATCGGCGCAACCCAGCTCCAGCACCGTCGGCACGCGGTTGTTCTGGGCATAGCCGCCAAATAGCGAGACCCCGGCGCCCAGCTTCTGCGTCATGCCAAGCGCGGGGTTGAGCCGGCGGTAGGTGAAGCTCTCGCTCGGCTGCTCGCTGCCGTCGCTGTTGCGCAGCGTATTGTTCACGGCCACGTGGTTCCAGCGGGCCGAACCCGTCACGAAGGTGCTGGGCGTCACGGCCCAGGTGTCCGACAGGTACACGCCAATCGCGCGCGAGGTGCCGCTGACGCCGGAGAACAGTTCGTTCGGTGCATTCGGGTCCGCGATCACGCCGCGGTCGTCGGTAAAGGTGCCTAGCTGCTCATACTGCGAGTAAGTCAGGCGGCTGCGGTCGAACGTCAGCCCGGCGTTGAGCAGGTGCTTTTCCGTCTCCTTGGCGAAGCTGAACGCCATGCCGACGGACTGCTGCCACATGTGCGTGGTGTTCAGCACCGCCGGATCCAGCGCCGCGCCTTCGCTCCGGGTGTAGCCGCAGCGGGACTTGCGCGGGCTGCCGTCGGCCTTGAAGCCATCTTCGCAGTCTTCCGCGTAGGCGTCGTAGACCGGGTTCACGTCCCCGTTGGTGGTATCGCGGCGGCTGGTGCGCACATAGGCGAGCACGGCGGCGCTGGTCTTGTCGTCGAACCAGTGGCGGCCGTTGAAGGCGGCCTGGGTGACCATGTTCTCGGTTTTGTCGGGATAGGTATAGACGGCGCCGCGATTGCTCTCGTAGAGCCCGGGCAGCATGGCATTGCCGCTAGCGCGGTAGCTGGGCACCAGGCCGTTGCCGATCAGGGTGCTGCGCCCGTGCAGCATGGAGACGTCCCAGCTGTTGGTCTCGCCCTCAAACCCGGCCTTGAGGAACAGGTTGCCGAGCCGGCCTTCGGCATGATCGCGCCAGCCGTGTTCCTGGAACAGGGTGCCGGCGGCGAAGGCGTGCCAGCCGCTGTCGCTGCGGATGCCGCCCGACAGGTCGGCGCGCTTGCGGTTGCCGCTGCCATAGGAGAGATCGGCGGTGAAACCGGGGGAAGTGAGGCCAGAGCGGGTGGTCATGGCCAGCGCGCCGCCGAGCGTGTTGAGGCCGTAGGCGGGGTTGGCGCTGGAAACCAGCGAGACGCTTTCCAGGGCGGCTTCGGGAATCATGTCCCAGCTCACCACATCGCCGAAGGGCTCGTTGACGCGGATCCCGTCCAGGTAGATAGATAGCCCTTGCGGCACACCCGGGATCGACGAGGCGCGAAAGCCGCGGTAGGTGACATCGGTCTGGAAGGGGCTGCCCTGGATGTCGTTGACGTTGACGCCGGTGAAGTTACGCGCCAGGTATTCGGCGAGGGTGCCGGTGCGCGTGCCGTTCAGGTCGTCGCCACTGACCGTCTGCACCGTGTACGGCACCAGGTCGCGGTCCACGCCAATGCCCGGCAGCGGTGCGGTGGCTACCACCATGACTTCGGGCAGCGTGGCACTGTCCCCGGATTGCACACCACTGTCCTGTTGTGCAACAGCGGGCAGGGCGGCCAGCAATGCCACGGCCAGTGCGATGGCAGTGGCCGCGCCGCGCCGTGGCGCGCCGCGGCGCAGGGTCGCGCGTCCCGGCGGGGTCCTGCGCCTGGGTGGGGGTAGGTTGGCTGGCATCTTGCATCTCCTCGGAATGATTGGCCGGGGCACCTGCGTTGGGTGCCGGCTTGGGGGAAACAACTTGAGGGACGGGGAGCAGGTTCCGTACCTCGGGCTTCGGGAAAACCTCCCGATCCGCAGGCCATCCCTACCGTCCACTGCAACCTCCCGGGGGCGTCATTGCCATGACGATGTCTCGCTATCTGTTAAGCCGCGCCATCTGGATCTGCGCGGCCTGCCTGTGCTGCGCGCTGGTGGTGGCGCTATGGCTCGCGGTGCGCGCCATCGACGACGAGCGGCGTGGCGCGCACGCCATGGCGAAGCTGATTCCGCGCCTGTCGGCCTTGCAGACGGCGGCGCCGGCCGCACGCGAGGCGCATCTTGCCGCCCTGCGCACCATCAACGCATCGGCGCAAATGCGCCATTTGTGGCTGCATCTGGAGGATGCAACGGGCCAGGTGCTGGTGAGCGCGCCGCAGCCACGGGATAGCTCCCCCTTGGGCGGCCTGCTTGCGCTTCCGGGTTTGGGTGCCGATGCGGCGCGGCTGGAAAGCAGCTGGCAGATCCACACCCGCGACGGCGCCACCTACCGCGCCGCCTTGCGCTGGAATCCGCAGAGCGAAATCCGGGAAGCCAGCGGCGACATGGCCGCCAACCTCGCCGTGCTGGCGCTCTATGGCGCGCTGCTACTGCTTGGCATCCACTGGGCCCTGGGACGGGCCCTCGCGCCCCTGCAACAGATCCTGGCGGCTATCCGGGGCTACGAAGACAAGGACTACAGTGCCCGCCTGCCGCCCATGCGCACGCGCGAGATGGACCAGCTCCGCCGCGCGCTCAACCACCTGGCCGGCACGCTGGACGAAACCCAGGCAGAGCGCCGCGCGTTGAGCCGCAAGCTGCTGACCGCCCAGGAAAGCGAGCGCGCGCGCCTGGCGCGAGAACTGCACGACGAGTTCGGCCAGGTGCTCACCGCGATGCGCGCCGATGCCGCCTACCTGGTGCGCAAGAGCGTCCATGAGCCCGTGCTGCAACTCGTTGCCAACGACCTGGCCGGGCATTGCGCCAGGATCCAGCACGAGGTACGCCATCTGCTGCACCGGCTGCGGCCGCACGGCGTGCAGCCCGACGGCCGGCTGGCTTCGGTGGAGCGCCTGCTGCAGGATCTGGTGCAGGCCTGGCGCGACCAGCCGGGCCAGCAGGTGCAGGTGGACTATGCGGTGGCGCTTGGCGGCGTGGCGCCGGGCCCGGACCTGATCCTGACGCTGTACCGCATGACGCAGGAAGCACTGACCAACGTGATGCGCCATGCCGGCGCACGCCGCGTGGCGATCCGCATTGCTGCCACGGCCGCCGGGCAAGCGGTGCGCTGGAGCGTGGAGGACGACGGCCAGGGCATTGCCGACGTCGCCGCGGCCCTGCAGCGCAGTCATGGCCTGCGGGGCATGCAGGAGCGTGCATGGGCCCATCTCGGCACGCTGCACATCGAACCTGCCTGCGCTGCGGCCCTCGCCACACCCGGCTGCCGCCTGAGTGCGAGCTTTCCGCTGGTGCCGCAGGCCTGCGCCAAGCCGGTTCAACCGGTTCAACCGCATGGGAGCCAGAGCGAATGAAAACGATCGACGTCGTCCTTGCCGATGATCACGCGGTAGTGCGCACCGGATACCGTCGCTTGCTCGAACTCGAGGAAGGGGTGCGCGTCGTGGCCGAGTTCGGCGATAGCGATGCCGCCTACGCCTGGCTGGCGCAGCATCCCGCCGACGTGCTGATCCTGGACTTGTCGATGCCCGGGCGCGGCGGCATGGAAGTGCTGCAGCGGCTGGGCGCGCGGGTGCCCGCATTGCGGATCCTGGTGTTCAGCATGCACGACAGCGCCGCCATCGTTAGCCAGGCCATGCGGGCCGGCGCCGCCGGCTACCTGACCAAGAGCAGCGCGCCGGAGGCCTTGGTGGATGCGGTGCGCAAGGTGGCCAACGGGCGGCAGGCGCTGTCCGACGATGTCGCGGGCCTGGTCGATGCCGGCAGCCAGCTGCCGCCCCACCTGGCCTTGTCGCCGCGCGAGTTCGACCTGTTCCGCCTGTTTGCGCGCGGCACGGCGATCGAGGAAGTGGCCGCGCAGCTCTACCTCAGCACCAAGACGGTGGCGAACTACCAGACGCTGATCCGCAAGAAGATGGGCCTGGCCAACCGGGTCGAAATGCATCGCTATGCGGTGGAGCACGGCTTCGGCTGAGCCTCTGTGTCAAAACGGGACAGCGCTGCCCCGCGCGCGCAAGCCGTGTTCCGTGGCGGTACAACGCTCGCCAGCGCACTGCACAACGCGCGTCCCTGCTTGATTGGCAGGCGCCCTCCGGGACGATGCGGGAGAAGGCCTGGCGGCGCACAGCGCTCATGCTGCACCGCAGATGGTATCGGCCTTGCTCCTCTAACTGGCATAAACACTTCCACCTCCTGCCACGCCATGCTTCGTCGCCTTGCTTTCGCGCTGCTGCTCTGCCTGGGGTTGTCCCATGGGCTGGCCAATGCGCTGGCCGCGCCGGCGGAGGACGCGCAACGCTTTCCGGTGCGCCCGATCACGTTGATCGTGCCATGGCCGGCGGGCGGTGCCACCGATATCTCGATGCGTGTGCTGGCGGAGCTGGCCGGGCGCGAGCTCGGCCAGCCCATCGTGGTGGAGAACAAACCGGGCGCCGGCGGCACGCTGGTGGGCGGCGCGCTTGCCGCCGCGCGGCCGGATGGCTACACCATCGGCCAGTTGCCGCTGACGGTCTATCGCTTCCCGCATCAGCAGAAAACCGCATGGCAGCCGCTGCGCGACATCCAGCCGGTGCTGATGATCTCCGGCTACACGTTCGGCATCGTGGTGCCCGCGGACAGCCCCTTCCACACGCTGGATGACCTGATTGCCTGGGGCCGTGCCCATCCCGGGGCGCTGACGGTGGGTTCCACCGGCATCGGCACCACCGCGCACCTCGCCATGGAGGATGTGCTCGGGCGCAGCGGCGTGCGCTATGTGCACGTGCCTTACCGCGGCACCGCGGACCAGATGCTGGCGGTGGCCAATGGCTCGCTGATGGCGGGCGTGAACTCGACCGGCTTCGCGCCCTTCGTGGACAGCGCTCGGATGCGCCTGCTGGCCGTGTTCAGCGCGCAGCGCTCGGCGCGCTGGCCCGAGGTGCCGACCGTCAGCGAGCTGGGCTTCGACCACGCGATCCACAACTCGCCCTATGGCATCGGCGTGCCGCGCGGCACCAACCCGCTGATCGTCAGCCGCCTGCACGACGCGTTCCGCATCGCCATGTACCAGCCTCGCCACGTGGCCGAGCTGGCCAGGTACGACCAGGAACTGACCTACCTGAACACCGCCCGGTACGAAGCCTACCTGCAGCGCGCCTGGGACGTTGAGCGGCGCTTTGCCGAGCGGGTGGGCACGGCGCTGCCGAAGGAGCACCTGTGATGGCCCCGGAATCCCAGCTGGCGCTGCGCTGTGAGGCCGTGCGCAAGCGCTTTGGCAACCAGCATGCGCTGGACGGCGTTTCGCTCGACGTGCGGCGCGGCGAATTCGTTGCGCTGCTGGGCCCCAACGGCGCAGGCAAGACCACGCTGTTCCAGATCCTCAGCGGCTTGTTCGTGGCCGACGCGGGGCGGGTCACGGTCATGGGGATGGATATGCGGCGCCACCCGGTGCGCGCGCTGGCCCGGCTCGGCATCGTGTTCCAGCAGCCGGCCATCGACCTGGACTTGTCGGTGCTGTCCAACCTGCATTTCCATGCCGGCCTGCACGGGCTGCCGCGCCGCGTTGCCGCCGGGCGGATTGCCCGGCTGCTGGAGGATTTCGGCCTGGCCGAGCGGGCCGGGGCGGCCGTGCGCGAGCTCTCGGGCGGCAACCGGCGCAAGGTGGAGCTGGCGCGCGCGCTGTTGCACGAGCCTGCCGTGCTGCTGATGGACGAGCCCACTGTCGGGCTCGATCCGGCCTCGCGCGCGCAGCTCGTTGCCGATGCGCGCCGGCTTGCCGCGCAGGCGCAAGCCGGCGTGCTGTGGGCCACGCACCTGGTGCAGGAGGTCGAGCAGGCGGATCGCGTGATCGTGTTGCATCGCGGCGCGGTGCGCTTCGATGGCACCCCGGCCGCGCTGCGCGGCGCCGCCGAGCGTGACAGCCTGGAGCAGGCCTTCCTGGCCCTGACTACCTTCCCCGCATCGCCTGTCCGTGCCACCGAGCGAGCCACCGAGCGCATCCCCGCATGAACAAGCCGCCCACCCTTGGCTTTATCGCCTGCGCCACCGTGGCCGCCATGCTGCTGCTGATTGCCGCCGGCGTGGCCGGTGCCGCCGAAAGCCGCAATGCCACCGGGCAGGTCTTCGTCTCCAGCGAAAAAGACGATGCCGTGGCCGCTTATAGCGCCGCCAGCAGGCAACTGATCGCCGTCTGGCGGCAATGCAAGCGCCCGCGCCACCTGCAGCTGTCGCCGGACCGGCGGCGCCTTTACGTGGCCTGCAGCGACGATAACCGGGTGGACGTGGTCGACGTGGCGAGCCGCAAGACCGTGGCCTCGCTGCCGGTCGGCGACGATCCGGAACTGTTCGACCTCAGTCCCGACGGCCGCACGCTCTACGTCTCCAACGAGGAGGACGGATTGCTGTCGGCCTACGACATCGCATCCGGCAAGAAGGTGTTTGCCATCAAGGTGGGTGAAGAGCCCGAGGGCGTGAAGGCCAGCGCGGATGGCAAGCGGGTGTACGTCACCTCGGAAGTGGCCAACCTGGTCCATGTGATCGACGTGGCATCGCGCAAGCTGATCAGGAATATCCAGGTCGGCAACCGCCCGCGCCGCCTGCTGCTGGCCATGGACGGCAAGGAGCTGTGGGTGACCAATGAACTGGCCGCCAGCGTCAGCGTGATCCGCACCGATACGCTGGAAGTGGTGCAGACCATCGCCTTCACGCCAAAGGGCTTCCGGGCCGAGGACGTGACCCCGGTCGGGCTGGTCGCCAGCAGCGATGGCAAGCGCGCCTATATCGGGCTGGGCCGCGCCAATCACGTGGCCGTGGTCGATGTGGCTTCGCGCCGGGTGCTGGACTACATGCTGGTGGGCCGCCGCGCCTGGGGCCTGGCGCTGACACGCGATAACGCCTTGCTCTACGTGGCCAACGGGCTGTCGGATGACGTCAGCGTGGTCGACACCGCAAGCCGCAAGGCCGTGACCACGCTCAAGGCGGGCAGGGTGCCGCATTCGGTGGCGATCGATGACTAGCCCGGCGACCGGGCTGCGCTGGCTGGCCGTGTTCGCGTGGCTGGCGGCCACCGCGCACGCGGCTGACGTACGGGTGGCCGTGGTTTCCATGGCCGACGATGCGCGCTATGCGCCCAGGCGGATGGAGCAACGCTATCCCGGCCAGCAGCAAGGCCGTCCCGTGGACGGCGCGCGCGTGGCAGCGGCGGAATCGCGCTTTGCGCTGGAAGCCGCCGGGCAGGTCTTGCGGCTCGATGCGCAGGAAGCCGGCAGCGAAGCCGAGGTGGGGCCGATGGTAGCCGCGCTGGCGCGCCAGGGCACGCGCTTTATCCTGCTCGACCTGCCGGCTCCGGCGGTCAGGCTGGCGGCGCGCGCGGTCAAGCCCGGCGAAGCGCTGCTGTTCAACGTTTCCGCCGCCGACGATGAACTGCGCGGCGCCGGCTGCGCTGCGCACCTGCTCCACACGCTGCCCAGCCAGCGCATGCAGGCGGATGCGCTGATGCAATACCTGGCACTGCGAAAGTGGCGCCGTGCGCTGTTGCTGAGCGGGCCGTCGCCGCAAGACGCGGCGCAGCGCGCCGTGCTCACGCAGGCAGCCCGCCGCTTTGGCATTACGTGGTCGGCGCAGCGCGCGTTCAAGCTGTCGAACGATCCGCGCGAGCGCGAGCTGGGCAATCTCAGCCTGCTGACCACCGGCGTGGACTACGACGTGGTGGTGGTGGCCGATGCCGACGGCGAGTTCGCACGCAGCGTGCCCTACGCCACCCAGTTGCCGCGCCCGGTGGTGGGTGCCAGCGGCCTGACCGCTCAGGCCTGGCACTGGGCCTGGGAGCGCAACGGCGGGCCGCAGTTGAACCGGCGTTTTATCAAGGCAACGGGCCGTCCCATGACCGGATACGACTGGGCCGCATGGGTGGCTGTGAAGGCGATCGCCGAAAGCGTGGCGCGGCAGCCCAAGGGCGGCTTTGCCGGGCAAGCCGAGGCCCTGGTCACCGAAGCGGTGGTGGTGGATGGCTTCAAGGGGCCGCCGCTGTCCTTCCGGCGCTGGGACCGCCAGCTGCGCCAGCCGGTCCTGCTGGCGCATCCCGACGGCGTGGTCGGCGTGGCCCCGGTGGAGGGCGTGCTGCATCCGAAGAACAATCTCGACACGCTGGGCGCCGACGCCGCCGACACCGCGTGCCGGCCAGGCAAGTAAGGAGGCGACGCCCGAGCCATGACTACCACCCTGATCCACGCCTGGCGCGCCTTGCGCGCGGTGGCCGGGCGCGAATTGCACAAGTTCTTCCGGCAGCCTGGACGGTTGTTCTCGTCCCTCGTGCGGCCGCTGCTGTGGCTGCTGGTCTTCGCGGCCGGCTTCCAGAACGCGCTCGGCGTTGCCATCGTGCCGCCCTATGACACCTATGTCGAATACAAGGTCTTTGTCACGCCCGGCCTGCTTGGCATGATCGCGCTGTTCAACGGCATGCAGTCCTCGCTGGCGATGGTGTACGACCGCGAGATGGGCGTGATGCGCTTGCTGCTGACCGCGCCGCTGCCCAGGGCCTGGCTGCTGGCCTGCAAGCTGGCCGCCGGCACTTTGCTTTCGTTGCTGCAGATGATCGCCTTCTTGCTTGTCGCCATGGCCTTCGACGTGACCTTCGCGCCGGCATGCCTGCCCGGCGCGCTGGCGGTGATGGTGCTGGCCGCGCTGATGCTGGGGGCGTTGGGTTTGCTGCTGTCGGTGCACGTGCGGCAACTGGAGAACTTCGCCGGCACCATGAACTTCGTGATCTTCCCGATGTTCTTCATCAGCTCGGCGCTGTATCCGCTCTGGAAGCTGGAGGAGTCCGGCGCCACCGTGGTCTACCAGCTCGCGCGCTTCAATCCCTTCACCCATGCCGTGGAAGCGATCCGCTTCGCCTTGTACGGGCAGGCCGCGCCAGTCAGCCTCGCGGTGGTGGCCGGTTGCACGGCAGTGTTTTTCGCCTTGGCGCTGCTCGGCTACGACCCGCAGCGCGGGATGGCGCGCCGCGTGCGCCAGGCCGGGGGGGCGGCATGAGGCATGCCGTGCCGCTGGCGGCTTGCCTGGCCTTGGCCGCAGCGGGCGCGTGGGCATTGGAGAGCCGCGATCCGTTGCAGTCGCCGCAATGGCCGCTGGTGCACAAGGAAGCGCTGCAGCAGGCACCGTTCATGTTCGACAGCCGCGTCAAGGTCACCGGGCCGGCCTTTGCCGAAGATCCGATGCGGGTGCCGATCGCCTTCGATGCATCGGCGCTCGGCGAGGTGGATCGCATCGTGGTGGTGGTGGACCGCAACCCGATCCGCAAGGTGCTGGAGTTCGAGCCGCTCAAGGTGCGCCCCTCGCTGTCGTTCCGCTTCAAGCTGGAGCAGGCCTCGCCGGTGCGCGTGGCGGCCCGCACGCCGGACGGCGTGTGGCATGTGGGCGGGGTGATGGTGGATGCCAGCGGCGGCGGCTGCACGGTGCCGGGCGCGACCCGCCGCGACGGCTCATGGAGCACCACGCTGAACCGGGTCGAATCGCGCGTGTTCCCCGGCCTCGGCGGCGCCGGTGGCCGGGTGCGGCTACGCGTGATGCACCCGATGGACACCGGGCTGGTGGCCGGTATCCCCGCCTTCCATGTGGAGTCGCTGAACCTGCTCGACGCCACGCGGGAAGCGATGCTGCGGCTGACGCTATACGAACCGGTCGCTGAAAACCCGATCTTCTCCTTCGACCTGCGCGGGGCCAGCGAGCGCGGCATGACGGTGACCGGGCGCGATAACAACGGCAACCGGTTCGCGGCGCAGGTGACGCCATGAAGCGCGTGCTCGGTATCCTGCTATGGCTGGCAGCGCAGGCGGCGCTGGCGCAGGCGGGGGACTATCGCCTGGCGCCACGCCAGGTCGCCGCCGACGTGTGGCTGCTGGAAGGGGCGAACGCGGATTTCGCGCCGGACAACGGCTGCAACATCATCAACACCGCCTTTATCGACACGGGTGATGGCGTGGTGGTGATCAATACCGGGCCGTCGCGCCAATATGGCGAGCAGCAGCGCCGTGCCATTGCTTCGGTCACGGCGGCGCCGGTACGGCTGGTGCTCAATCTGAACCTGCATCCGGACTACTTCTTCGGCAACCAGGCCTATGCCGACGTGGGCGGCAGCGCGCTGGCCGGCACCATCGACGGCGCCCGGCGCGAAGGGCCTGCCTATGCCGACAACCTCTATCGCCTGTGCGGCAACTGGATGCGCGACACCGAACCGGCGCCGCCGCGCCACGTGCTGACCCCGGGCCGGCGCACGATCGGCAGGCACACCTTCGATCTGATCCGGATGGACGGCCACACCGCCGACGACCTGGTGATCGTGGACCGCAGCGCCGGCATTGTGTTCGCGGGCGGCGTGGCGTTTCGCGAGCGCGTGCCGACCACACCCCACGCGGATCTCAAGCGCTGGCTGGCCAGCCTGGACCAATTGCAGGTGCTGCTGCGCGACAGCGGCGCGCGGCTGCTGATCCCCAGCCACGGACCGGCGCTCGGCAGCGCGGATGCCGTCGCGCAGACACGCGGCTACCTGCAGTGGCTGGATGCCCGCATGACCCAGGCGGCAGCCCAGGGGCGCGACTTGGCCGAGGTGATCGCCATGCCGGTGCCGCACGCATATGCACGCTGGGGCGCCATGCCGGCGGAGTACGTACGCAATGTGACGCACCTCTACCCGGCGTATGAGGACGCCGCGTTGGGACGCTGAGTCAGGGCAGGTGTGCTGTTCAATTCCGCAACAACGGCAGCGGAGTGTTCCGCGCTGGTACGCCATCCAGGCATTGGCAGGCTGCCGCGGGCCCGGATGCGGGTGTTTTCCATTGGCATGGGAATTGCCAAGAGTCTGTCTGGTGTGCGTGGCACACCGGCGAAGATCGACAACAAGAGAGAGGAGCAGACAATGAGGACGTTACGCGTGATGATGGTGCTCGCGGCGACTACCGCGAGCCTGGTGGCGCAGGCCGCGGTGACCGATGCCATGATCGAGAACGACGCGAAGTCGCCGGGCGACGTGCTGTCGTGGGGGATGGGCCCGCAAGGCCAGCGCTTTTCCACGCTGAACCGCATCAACACCAAGAACATCGGCCAGCTGGTGCCGGCGTGGTCATTCTCTTTCGGCGGCGAGAAGCAGCGCGGGCAGGAAGCGCAGCCGTTGATCCACGACGGCAAGATGTTCGTGACCGCCTCCTATTCCCGCATCTACGCGCTCGACCTGAAGACAGGCGCCAAGCTGTGGAAATATGAGCACCGCCTGCCCGAGGGCATCATGCCCTGCTGCGACGTGGTCAACCGTGGCGCGGCCCTGTACGACAACCTGGTGATCTTCGGCACGCTCGACGCGCAACTGGTGGCGCTGGACCAGAAGACCGGCAAGGTGGTGTGGAAGGAGAAGATCGAAGACTATGCTGCCGGATACTCCTACACGGCGGCCCCCCTGATCGTCAAAGGCATGGTGCTGACCGGCGTCTCGGGCGGCGAGTTCGGCGTGGTGGGACGGGTCGAGGCACGCGACGCCAAGACCGGGCAGATGGTGTGGTCCAGGCCAGTGGTGGAAGGCCATATGGGCTACAAGTATGACAAGGACGGCAACAAGACCGAGAACGGTGTGACCGGCACCCAGAACGCCAGCTGGCCCGGCGAGACCTGGAAGACCGGCGGCGCGGCCACCTGGCTTGGCGGCACCTACGATCCGCAGACCGGCCTTGCCTACTTCGGCACCGGCAACCCGGGGCCGTGGAACAGCCACATGCGCAAGGGCGACAACCTGTATTCGGCCTCGACCGTTGCGCTCGATCCCGCCACCGGCAAGATTGTCTGGCACTACCAGAACACCCCGAACGATGGCTGGGACTTTGACGGCGTCAACGAGTTCGTGACCTTCGACCAGGACGGCAAGCGCCTGGGCGGCAAGGCCGACCGCAACGGCTTCTTCTACGTCAACGACGCCACCAGCGGCAAGCTGGTGAACGCCTTTCCCTTCGTCAAGAAGATCACCTGGGCCAGCAGCATCGACCTTAAGACCGGACGACCCAACATGGTCGCGGAAAGCCGGCCGGGCGACCCGGCGGCGGGCAGCGATCCGAAGAAGGGCCAGTCCGTGTTCGCCGCGCCGGGCTTCCTCGGGGGCAAGAACCAGCAGCCGATGGCCTACAGCCCGCAGACCGGCCTGTTCTATGTGCCAGCCAATGAATGGGGCATGGATATCTGGAACGAACCCGTGGGCTACAAGAAGGGCGCCGCCTTCCTCGGCGCCGGCTTCACCATCCATCCGCTCAACGAGGACTACATCGGCTCGCTGCGCGCGATCAACCCCAAGACCGGCAAGATCGAGTGGGAAGTCAAGAACTACGCGCCGCTGTGGGGCGGGGTGATGACCACTGCCGGCGGGCTGGTGTTCTGGGGCACGCCGGAGGGCTACCTGAAGGCCGCGGATGCCAAGACCGGCAAGGAACTGTGGAAGTTCCAGACGGGCAGCGGCGTGGTGGCGCCTCCGGTTACCTGGGAGGAGGGCGGCGAGCAGTATGTGGCGGTGGTGTCGGGCTGGGGCGGCGCCGTGCCGCTGTGGGGCGGGGAAGTCGCCAAGCGCGTGAATTTCCTGGAGCAGGGCGGATCGGTGTGGGTGTTCAAGCTGCACAAGAGCTGAATGTTGCCGGACACCATGTAGCGTAGCTGCCCTGCGCGTGCCGGCATCGCACACCGGCGCCGGCACGCGCAAGGGCGGGTCGATGATCAGAGCATTGGGACGTAGATATGCAGAAGGCGAAAGGATTCCTGCCGTTGACGGCCACGGCCACGGTCGCGATGGTGGCGATGGTGCTGTGTGCCACCCGGGTCGAAGCGGCGCCCGATATGCAGGCGCTGGCCGACAAGAGCGGCTGCTTTTCTTGTCACAGCATGAAGACCAAGGTAGTCGGGCCAGGCTTTGCCGAGGTAGCGGGCAAGTACAAGGGCGACGGGGAAGCACCCGAGCGGCTCGCGAAAAAGATCCGTGAGGGCGGGAAAGGCGTTTGGGGACGGATTCCCATGCCGCCACACGATCAGCTCAGTGAGACGGATGCCAGGAAACTGGCAGAGTGGGTTCTGAGTATCGGATGAGCATTGGAGGAGCATTGGAGGAGACCGGTGTCAGACCTGACGGTCGGATAAAAACCGGAGACGAAGGAAGGATTCGCAAGGACGTTTCACATCGGCCCGCATGGCTGCCCAGGCACGGTGTGAAACGTCTTTGATTTTTCTGTTCTCGATTTTCTATTTACCTCTTTCACTACCAGCGCAGTCCGCTTCGCTGCTTAGCCTGAGCGAATTCCCATCGCTGCGGAAGACCATCCCGTGCTCCCGGCCGCGCGCCTGTGCCTCGGCCAGCCTGCCCTGTAGCACGATCTCCATGACCTTCCCATGGTCTCCCGACCGATCGCACACCGGATCCGTGGCGGCGGCATCGCCGGTCAACAGGAACGCCTGGCAGCGGCACCCGCCATGGTCTTGCGCCTGCGAGTCGCAGGAGCGGCAAGGCTGCGGCAGCCAGTGCGTGCCGCGAAAACGCTGGAAGGCGTCGCTGTTGCGCCATATTTCACGCAGCGATTGCGTGGTGACGTTCGGCAGGTCGAGCCCGGGCAGCATGCGGGCCGCGTGGCAGGGCAGCGCGACGCCGTCGGGCGCCACGCCAAGGAAGGTGGTGCCCCACCCGTTCATGCATTTCTTGGGCCGTTGCTCGAAGTAATCGGGCACCACGAACAGGATCTTGCACCGGTTGCCGATGCGTGCGCGGTATGCATTCACGACCGCTTCGGCTTCGCGCAGCTGCTCATGCGTGGGCATCAACGCCTGCCGGTTCTCCCAGGCCCATCCGTAATATTGGGTGTTGGCCAGTTCCAGGTATTCGGCGCCCATCTCCAGCGCCATCTCGATGATGGCGCCGACATGGGGCAGGTTATGCCGGTGCAGCACGCAGTTCATCACCATCGGATAGCCGTGCGCCTTGATCAGGCGGGCCACGCGTTGCTTCAGGTTGAAGGTACGGGTGCTGGAGAGAAAATCGTTGAGTTCGCGCGTGGAGTCCTGGAACGATAGCTGGATATGGTCAAGCCCGGCGACGCGCAAGGCGGCCAGCCGCGCATCCGTGAGGCCGATGCCGGAGGTGATGAGGTTGGTGTAAAAGCCCAGCCCGTGGGCATGTTCGACCAGTGTTTCCAGGTCTTTGCGCAGCAGGGGTTCGCCGCCCGACAGGCCCAGTTGCACGGCGCCCAGTGCGCGCGCTTGGGTGAAGACGTCGCGCCACTGGGCGGTGTCGAGCTCGGCATCATGCCGGGCATAGTCCACCGGGTTCGAGCAGAAGGCGCAATGGAGCGGGCAGCGGTAGGTCAGTTCCGCCAGCAGCCATAGCGGCGGCCCCGGCGGCGCCATGGCTGCTGGCGGCTCAGACCAGCCAGCCGCGTTCGATGGCATGTTTGACAAAGGCGTGTACCTCCGGTGCGATGCCCTGCACGCCGAAGGCGGACTGCAGGTCGTCGATCAGCATGTCGAGAGTGTGGCTGCCGTCGCAGCGCTGCAGGATGGCAGCCGCGCTGTCGTTGAGCGTGACCATGCCTTCCGGATACAGCAGGATCCAGCTCTGCTGGGCGTCTTCCCACTGCAGGCGAAAGGTCCGGTGCAGCGTCGGCTTGGTCAGGTCGGCTTCGGTCGGGGTCATGGTTGGGCGAGTTGGATGGCGTCGAGCATCGACCACAGGATGTCGAGCTTGAATTGCAGGATGTCCAGCGCGCGCTGCTGCTGCTCCGGCGTGCGGAAGTAGCCAAGCGTCACGCGCAGGCCGTGATCGACGTCGCGCTGCGCAAGCGGAATGCGCGAGCGGAAATAATCCAGGCCTTGCGCTTCGATCCACGGATAGTGCCCGGGCCAGCCGGCCAGGCGCTCCTTGTGGATTTCCGGGGCGAACATCTCGGTCAGCGAGGAGCACACGGCCTCCTGCCAGGGCGAGCGCCGCGCGAAGTTCACATAGGCGTCGACGGCGAAGCGCACGCCGGGCAGCACGTGCCGGTGCGACCACAGCGCATCCCGCGTGAGTCCCACCGCCTGGCCCAGCCGCAGCCAGGCTTCGATGCCACCTTCCTGGGTGTCTGTGCCGTCATGGTCCAGGATGCGCACAACCCACTCGCGGCGCGTGGCGCGGTCGGGGCAGTTGGAGAGCACGGCAGCGTCCTTGAGCGGGATGCTGGTCTGGTAGTAGAAGCGGTTGGCCACCCACGCGCGAATCTGCGCCGGCGTGCATTGCCCGGCCGCCATGCGCAGGTTGAACGGGTGGTGGATGTGATAGCCCGTCTCTTTCGCGCGCAGGCGCGCTTCGAATTCGGCGGGGCTCCAGGCCGTGGCTTGTGTCATAGCGAGATTTCCATGCCGTCGTAGGCCACCTCGATGCCGTGGTCCGCCAGCAGGCCGCGCTGCGGCGAGTCGTCCACCAGGATCGGGTTGGTGTTGTTGATGTGGATCAGGATCTTGCGTGCCTTGGGCAGGCGGTCGAGCGTCTCGATCATGCCGCCCGGGCCGGACAGCGCGAGATGCCCCATGTCCGCGGCGGTCTTGGCGGAGAAGCCAAGCTGCTGCATCTCATCGTCGCGCCAGCAGGTGCCGTCCACCAGCACCACGTCGGCGCGCTGCAGTTCGTCGAGCACGCGCGGCTCGATGCGGCCCAGCCCGGGCGCATAGAAGGCGCGCCGGCCGGTGGCGGCATCGACAATGCGCAGCCCGATATTGTCGCCACGCTGCGGCGCGTTGCGGTTGGGAGAATAGGGCGGCGCCTTGCTCTCCAGCGGCACCGCCGTGAGCATCACACTATGGAGCGGTGGCACCGTGAAGGGCGCGTCGTCCAGGGCCAGCGTGTGCGTGTCCAGCCCGCAGTAGTGCGACAGCATGCGTGTCAGCGGGAACGCTGTGCCGAGATCCTGCAGGACCGCCGCGGTGGCGTAGACCGGCAGCGCTTGCCGATGCTCGCGCAACATCAAGAGGCCGGTCACGTGATCGATCTGCGCATCCATCAGCACCACCCCGGCAATGCCAGTGTCGCGCGGCTGGCGCGCCGGCTGCAGCGCTGGCGCCTGGCGCAGCTGCTCGAGGATGTCGGGGGAGGCGTTGACCAGCACCCAGTCCTGCCCTGCGTCGCTCAAGGCGATCGACGACTGCGTGCGTGGCGTGGCGCGCAGCGTGCCGTTGCGTACGCCATCGCATTGGCGGCAGTTGCAGTTCCACTGGGGAAAGCCACCGCCTGCGGCCGATCCCAGGACCCGGAGTATTGTCATGGCGCGTATCGATAGGGTTCGTGACAGAGTCGAAGAGCAAAAAGCCCGCCAGCGAGAAAAAAGGCCCGCGGGGAGCGGGCCTTGCCAGGTTGGCGCGTTCAGGCAAAGAGGCTCAGCGGTTGGCGATGTACATCGTGATCTCGAAACCCAGGCGTAGTTCTTTGTAGGCGGGGGTGGTCCAGTTCATGTCTCCTCCTCAGGGGTGGCATAGTTAGTGAATGCATCGTGTTGTCTTGCGGCGGACATCGCCGCGTTCTTTCCGAGGCAACATCCATGCCCGCAGCGCCGCCGCCATCCCACTGTTCTTTTCTCCGTATGCGGGATGGCCACCGCATGCATGTGCGACAGGCTGGCTCGGCCACGGGTGATCCTTGGCTGGTGCTTCACGGCGGGCCGGGCAGCGGCTGCAGCCCGTCGATGGTGGCGTGGTTCGATCCGTTGCGGCACCGCGTAGTGATGCCTGACCAGCGTGGCGCGGGCCGTTCGCGGCCCGCCGGGACGCTGCGCCGGAATACGGCGGGCGCGCTGCTGGCAGACCTGGAGCAGTTGCGCCGAGCGCTTGGCGTCCAGCGCTGGAGCGTGGTGGGCGGATCCTGGGGTGCAGCGCTGGCGCTGGCCTATGCCGCGCGCTATCCCGACGCGGTGGCGGCCCTGGTCCTGCGGGGCGCTTTCCTGACTGGCCGCGACGATATCCATCGGCTTTTTTCTCCGCGCGGCGGCGCAATGTTGCGGCGCGTCATGGCAAGGGGCGAGCGGTCGTCCGATGCCCGGGCCCGCCTGCTCACTGTGTCGCGAGTGTTGCAAAGTGGTACGACTGTTCAAAAACTGGACACTGCCGGACAGTGGCAGCGCGCCGAACGGCGGATGCTGGGTCTTGGCCGGACGCAGCTGGTGCGCCAGCCGTGGCGCGAGCGCATGGCGACGGTGGACAAATACCGGGTCCAGGCGCATTACCTGCGCCGCCGCGCCGGGCTGGGCAAGCCGGCGCTGCTGAAGGCAGCGGCGCAGATCGGCGCGCGGGACGTGCCGGTGACGTTGCTGCATGGCCGTGCCGATGCGGTCTGCCGGCCGGCCAACGCCGTGCGTTTGCAGGCGGTCATGCCCCAGGCGCGGATGGTCTGGGTGCCTGGCGGACACTTGCCTGTCGGTGCCATGGCCGAGGCCCTGCGGGCCGCCATTCGCGCGGCGGGCCGGCAGCGGTGACGGATCCCACCCGGCGCGGATTCATGGGCGGCCTGCTGGTGATGGCGCTCGGCGGCGCCGGGCCGGCCGCGGCATTTGGCCGCGTGGTGCTGGTGAGGTTGCAGCCTGGTGTGTATGTAGCCAGCGCGGCCAATGCCGAGGTAGCGCGGGCCAATGCCGCAGAGGTGGTGCCGACCCTGGTCCATGTGACCGGAGCCGGGGTGCTGGTGGTCGACCCGGGCCCGCATCTGGCCTGGGGGAACGGGCTGCTGGCGGCGATCCGGGCCGTGACGCCCGAGCCGGTGCGCTGGGTGGTCAATACCCATGCGCATCCCGAGAACGTGCTGGCCAACGCGGCGTTCGCACGCTTGCGGCCGCGCCCCGCGTTCCTGGCCTCTGCCGCCACCGCTGGCCTGATGCGGCAGCGCTGCGAGGCGTGCCTGGCCCGGCTGGCCGCGCAACTGGGGCCAGCGGCGATGCGTGGCACGCAGATCGTGTTGCCTGAACCCGGCTTGCGCCATGGCGAGCGCCTGCAGACCGGCGCCACCGCATGGGAGGTGCAGGTCCACGCGGGGGCGCATAGCGCTTCGGATACTGTGCTGTATGCGCCGCGGCGGCGGCTATTATGCGTGGGCAGCCTGGCCTACCGCGACCGCGTTCCGGAGATGCAGGAGGCTTCCCTGCAAGGCTGGCGGCGCGCGCTGCGCGCCGTGTCCGCGCTACCCGCCGATATCGTGGTGGGCACCGCGCCGGGCACGCCTGCGCAAACGCTGGCGCCCACGCTGGCTTACCTGGACGCGTTGGCCGGCGGTGTTGCCGCCGCACTGCAAGCAGGGGGCGATGCGGCGCGCGTGCTCAGCCCTGCCGCCGCCGAGCCGTACCGCCATTGGCGCTATTTCGCTTCGCGCCATCCCTTGAATGTGCAGCACGCCTGGCGCGAACTGGAAGACCTGTGGATGAACGGCGAGCCGCTGGCCTGAGCGCCAGCCGGCGCGCACGGCTGCCGTCTCAGCCATCCTGCTGCGGCAGCGCGTTGGCCTCGTCCAGCTTCCGGTAGACCGTATTGCGCGAGATGCCGAGCGCCTTGGCCGCCGCGGAAATATTGCCGTGGTGCGCCTTGACCGCGGCGGCGATGGTCAGCACCTCGACGTCGGACAGGCGGGTGGGCTGGGCGCGGGGCGCTGCCCCCGCGGCGCGCTCGCCGTCCGGTGCGGCGTCTGCCGCCACCGTGGCGTCGTGCGTGGGGTGGGTGGCCTGGCGCGCCAGCCGGTCTTCCAGGAAATCGTCGGGCAGGTGGTCCTCGGTGATCTCCGGCTCGCCTTCGGCCATCAGCCGCGCGGTGCGCAGCAGGTTGCCAAGCTGGCGGATATTACCCGGCCAGTGATAGCTGCGGAACATTGCCATGACCGCATCCTTGATGCGCGGTCCCCCGCTGGCCTGGCCCTCGCGCAACAGCTTGTTGGCCACCACATCGAGGTCGCTGCGCTCGCGCAATGCCGGCAGCCGCACCACGAGGCCGTTCAGGCGGTAGTAAAGGTCTTCCCGGAACAAGCCATTGGCGACCTGTTCCCGCATATTGCGATTGGTGGCGCAGATCACGGACACGTCGACGTGGATCACCTTGCTGCTGCCCAGCGGCGTGACCGCGCGCTCCTGCAGCGCTCGCAGCATGCGCGCCTGCAGGTGCAAGGGCATATCGCCGATTTCATCGAGGAAGAGGGTGCCGCCATTGGCCAGCAGCATCTTGCCGATGCCGCCCTTCTTGCGGGCGCCGGTGAAGGCGCCTTCCTCGTAGCCGAACAGTTCGGATTCGATCAGCGTCTCGGGTATCGAGGCGCAGTTGACCGCGATGAAGGGCCCGGCATGGCGCGGGCTGTCGGCGTGGATGGCGCGGGCCAGCAGTTCCTTGCCGGTGCCGGTTTCCCCCAACACCATGATGGGAATATCCTTGCCGATCACCTTGCGCAGCTTGGTGATGACACCTTGGATCTGGGCGTCGCCGGTGTCCAGGTCGTCCAGCCCGGGCTGGGTTGGCTGCGTGGCAGCACGGTGGGGCAGGGAGGTGGCTTCAGGCCTGCATTGGGCCTGCGCGCTGCCACGGTCGATGGCCACCGCCGGAACGGAAGCGGCGGGCGCTTTCCACTCGATGCGTGCGCTGACCTTGACGCCGCTTGGCAGCGGCAAGTGCACGACGCCTCCCTGGACCTTGCGCTCGGCGTCGAACAACTGCGACAGCGACAGGCCGAACAGCGAGGAGAAGGTGTGCGCGTGCAAGGCGCCGACCGACATCCCAAGCTGGAACTGCGCGCTGCGGTTGGCCGACAGGAAGCGTCCGCCCGGCGTAAAGGAGGCGATGCCCTCGACCAGGGTGCCGATAAACTCCGCGCGCGAGTGGAACCGGACACACACCATGTCCTGGAAGGCATTGGCGAACAGCTGGTTCTCGATCATTTGCGCCGACATCCGCACCAGCGCCATGGTGTGCTTGTGGAACCCGCGCTGGTCACCCGTCACGTCGAGCGCGCCGACCGTCTTGCCGTAGGCATCGAGGATGGGCATGCACGAGCACGTGAGGAAGCGGTTGGCCTCCAGGAAATGCTCCGCGCCGTGGACCAGCGTGGCCTTGTTCTCGGCCAGCGCGGTGCCGATGGCGTTGGTGCCCCGGCTTTCCTCGGACCACAGGGCGCCGGGCTGCAAGGCCACCTTGCTGGCCTTGGCCAGGAAATCGTCATCGCCCAGCGAGTGCAGGATCAGGCCGGCAGCGTCCGTCAGGATCACCATGCTCTGCGTGTTGACGATCTGGTCATAGAGTGTCTCCATGACCGGCAGCGCGTAGGTAAACAGCGACTGGCTGCGCTCTATCTGGGTTTTCAGCTCGTTCTGGAGCACCGGGCAGAAGTCCGGCGATTCATAGGGCCGCAAGCCATAGGATTCGGAGCGCTGGTGGGCCTGGGCGATCAGGCCGGGCCGGTCGCCCTCCGCCGGGTTGCCCGTTACCGCCGGCGAGACGCCGGGCACATGCGGGCCAGCGGCCGCTTGGAATGTCATTTTTTCTGTCTCCTGTGGAAGTCGCCCGCGATCTGTGCGCGGGTCGTTCCGGGTCCTGGCGTGATCGACATGGCCCGGAAGTGTTGCGTCATGAAGCAAAACGCTTGCCAGGGTGTTGCATTCCAGGGCACTGGTGTTGGCCTGCTGTGTCACACGCTAACCATTTGCCGGGGCCCGGCCCGGTTTTTGGCCCACTTTGCGCTTGGTATGGCTTTTGCGGAAGTCACCTTCAAAACGAGTTCAACAACTGGAACTGGAGGTGACACTGATGAAAACACCACGCCGCACACTTGCCCTGATTGCCATCTGCACGCTCCTGGCCGCAGCGCTACCCCAAGCCGCATCGGCTCATGGCGACGTCACGCCGCAAGCTGTGGACACCAAGACACTACCGCAACTCGGTGAAGAATGGCGTCCGGATAATCCATACAGGACCGGCGATGCGCAGCAGGAAGCACTGCGTATCGGCTCCTCGGCCTACAACCAGAACTGCGCGCGCTGCCATGGGCTGGAAGCGGTGTCCGGCGGCATCGCGCCGGATCTGCGCAAGCTCGATGGCGATTGCACGGCGCTGGCCAACGCGAAGAAGAAGCAGGAATGCATGGGCGAGGTCTCGCAATACTTCACCGCCACCGTGCGCAAGGGGCGTACGCGCGACGGCCGGGTCTACATGCCGCCGTTCGACGGGGTGCTGAGCCAGGAAGCCGTCTGGTCCATCAAGACTTACCTTGAATCGCGCCACGAGTAAGGGGAGGAGGGGGGCTGCCCGCGCTTGCCCGGATTCCCGTACCCCCGGATTCACAACCACAAAGATCAAAAAAACAGGAGACCTCCCATGCGCGCCAGCTCTTTCCGCGGCCTCGCTCCCTCCATGCCAGTCCCGGCTGGCCCCCGTCGCCTGGCCGGCGCACTGCTGGCGGTTGCCGCGCTCGCCTGCGCCCAGCCGTCGCTGGCCGATATGGCCAAGATCCGCCAGAGCGGGACCTTGAAGGTGGCCGTCTATAAGAGCCTGCCGCCATTCTCCACGGCAGCGGGCAACCCGTTGCCGGGCATCGACGTGGCGCTGGCGAAGGCCCTGAGCAAGCAGATGGGGCTGGCGGTGTCGCTGCTGCCGTTTGACGCTGACGAGAACATGTCCGACGACCTGCGCAACATGGTCTGGCGTGGCCATTACCTGGGCTATGGCCCGGCGGATGTGATGCTGCATGTGCCGGTGGACCGTGCGTTCATGCGCGCGAACGACAAGGCGCTGATCTTTGCGCCCTATCACCGCGAGATGTTCGTGCTGGTACACGACCGTGAGCGCGTCCCCGAGGTCCGCCAGCTAGGGGATCTGGCCGGGCAGCCTACCGGCGCGGAAGCGGGCTCCGCCGGTGCCAATGCCCTGTTGTCCGGAGCGCAGGGCGCGCTGCGCGACAAGGTGAAGATCTATGCCGGGCCAGACGAAACGCTGCGCGCGCTGTTTGCCGGCGAGATTGCTGCGGCAATGGTCACGCGCTCGCAATACGAAAGCGCGCTCAAGGCGGCCGGCCAGTCCGCCGCGCGTTTCGCCGCGGTGGACGTTGCCTCGCCGCTGCTGCCGGCGCGCGGCTGGGCCATTGGCATGGCGGTCAAGGCGCACGAGAGCGAACTCGCCGAGTCACTGCAGAACGCGCTGGACGCGATCCGCCGCAGCGGCGAGCTGCAGCAGATCTTCGCGCAGTACGGGGTGTCGCTGCAAACGCCGTGAGGTTCTCCAGCCGTAGTATCGGCATTGACCGCGATCTGCATGGTGGATCGCAGTTCGCTCACTCAACGGCCATCGACATCAACGCATGGGCTTCGCCCGTCGAGCGGGATCATCCAACTGATGGTGGCGCCAGTGCATTGGCAAGCGACTTCACTCGAGCTGAATCTCGCCGTCGAACTGGACCTTGACCTGCAAGGCGGCCAGTTCCAGCGTGACCACGACCGGGAAGCGTTCGGTTCCGGTGATGGTGCCGGCGGCGATCGCCTTGGACACCGCCAGCTCGATTTCCCGCTGCGAGCTCACGCCGACGACTTTGAGGAACTTGCGGATGCTGAGGTTGAAGGTTTCTTCGTTCATTGCGCTCTCCTGGCTGCTGCCACAAGGAAAGACTAGGCGCTGGGATGCATTTTTGCTGCCTGAAGTGGATCCGGCCTGCGTGGCCAACCAGGAGGCCACGTCAAAAATGGCGACTGCCTGGCGCAACGGCGGCTGGCAAAGCGGGTCTAGTGGTGCCGGCCGTACCTGTAGTGTTCCTGGCAAAATTGGCCGGCATTGGCCGGCACTGTCTCAAATTGAGACGGTGTGCCGCTCGTTTCGTGGGCGGGGAGCCGGCCTCGTGCTTGCGCGCTAGGTGAAAACCATGTTCCGCACCGTCATGCGCTTGAAAACGGGGGGTGCCTCACTTACAGTTCCTCTCCAGCGCGCGCCCCCCGCCGCGGCAGCAGCGGCAGTTAGCGCCATCAGAACAAGACCGTACGGAGACGACTGAATGAGGCATGCATCGATTGGCCCGGCAACAGACGTGCAGCTTGCGAGACGGAATTTTTTCGACGGGAAGCGCATTCCTCCCGGGACCGTATCCGACCTGATTGCCAGGAGCTGGCAACGCGCCTCTAACGCTGGCATGCGGCCCGAGGATCAGGCGCTGTTCAGCATCGCTGTCTCGCGCACGCAGCTGCAATGGATCGAGGATGAACATCGGGTGCTGATCGAGGCCTCCGGCGAGGACATTGAGATTCTGGCGCGCGCGTTTCCCGCGCAGCACTGGCTCGTGTTCTGCACCAACGCCGACGGCATGATCGTCAGCTCCAACGCGGGCGCCCGTGCCGGGATTGGCCCGGCTGCCGCGGCCGTGCTCCGGGGCGGCAAGCGCGTATGCGAGAGTTCGCTCGGCACCAACGCGCCGGCCTGCGTGCTGATCGAAGGCGGCGGGGCGGTGGAGATTCGGCGCGGCGAGCATTATCTCAATGAGCCTGTCGACGTGGTATGCGCGGCGGCGCCGATCTACGACTGCCACGACCAGCTGATCGGCGTGATCGACATCACCGGTTTCGGCGTGGACCTGCCCAGCTACGCGCTCAGCCTCGTGCAGTCGGCCGCCATGTCGATCGAGAACCGGCTGTACGCCAGGCTGCATGGCTGCCGCATCCTGCATCTGCATCATGACCATCGCATGCTGCACACGCCGGCCGAGGGCGTTGTCGCGATCTCGGGCGATGACGTGATTGTGGCCGCCAACCGTGCCGCGCGGCAGATGCTGAAACTGCGCGGCGCTGGCGGTGCCGGTACTGAGTTGCGCCAGGTCTTCGCCAGCGGTCTGCATGGCACGGTGGTATCCAGCCATGGATCGCTGAGCGCGCTCGGCGGCGAGCGCTTCTTTGTTTCGCTTGACCAGCCAACGGCGCCCAGGCGCGGGCGTCAGCAGCATGGCAGCGATGGCGCCAAGCCGGCCGACAACGGGTCATGCGTGATTGCCGATGCGGCGCTGTCCCGCACCGTCGAGAAGGCCGTGACCGTGATCCGCGAGCAGGTGCCGGTGATCGTGCTGGGCGAGACCGGTACCGGCAAGAGCATGCTGGCGCGCGCCCTGCACGAGGCCAGCCGGCCGGGCGAAGCCTTCGTCTCGCTCAACTGCTCGGCGATTCCCGAAAGCCTGGCCGAAGCCGAACTGTTCGGCTATGCCGACGGTGCATTTACTGGCAGCCGCAAGGGCGGCAGCGCGGGCAAGATAGAACAGGCAAATCATGGCACGCTCTTCCTCGATGAGATCGGCGATATGCCGCTGGCGCTGCAGACCCGGCTGCTGAGCGTGCTGCAGGAGCGCAGCCTGACCCGGATCGGCAGCAGCAAGCCGGTGCCGGTCGATATCTCCGTGATCTGCGCGACCCACCGCCATCTTCCCGACCTGGTGCGCGAGGGCACCTTCCGGGAGGACTTGTTCTACCGCCTGAATGGCATGTCGGTGCGCATGCCTGCCCTGCGCGAGCGCACGGACATGCCCGAGCTGGTGGCGTCCGTGCTGCAGTCGCTCGCGCGCGGGCGGTCCAAGTGGCTCGACGCCGATGCCATGGCCCTGGTCGTGTCGCACCACTGGCCCGGCAATGTACGCGAACTCCACCAGGTGCTGCGCGCAGCCATTGCATTGTCCGGCGATAGCGAAATCGTGCGGCGCGAGCATTTCGACGACTGCTGGGTGGCGGCGGCGGCCGGCACACCGGCGCTGGAGGCGCGGCCAGCCCTTGGCCACTCCACCGTCATGGCGGATGTGCAGAACGAGCTGATCCACAGGACCCTGGCTCAGCTCAGTGGCAATCGCTCGCAGGCTGCGCGCGCGCTGGGCATCTCGCGCGCCACCCTGTATCGCAAGCTGGCGCGCCACAACCCCGGCTGATCGCAGCCGGACTAGCATCCTCTCTCAGGGCCCCCGATGATCGCGTGCGCGGTTATCGGGGGCTTTTTCTTTTCCCTGCATGTCTCAGTTGTGTCGAGACACCGGCGCAGTTTGAGACAGCAATACGGCGCCGCTTGCACGCACACCTGGGCCCATCCGGCTTGGGGAACGGCCGCAACGCGCTGGATGGCGTGGATTCGGCGGCAGGCGAGCGCACACACGGTGTGCTGGGCACGGCCTTTGCAATTAGCAGTACGAGCGCATGAGCGCTGCCTGCACAGACAAAGGAGACAGACAATATGCCAAGCAATGCAGCACTGGTGATCGGTGGCAAGCTGGTCGAGGGCGGGGCCCTGCTGGACGTGATCAATCCCGCCACGGGCAAGGTGTTCAATACGGTATCCCGCGCGACCGAGCGCGATGCGCACGCGGCGGTGGCGGCGGCCAAGGCGGCCCAGCCGGCCTGGGCGGCGCTCGGCCTGCCAGCGCGCCGGGCCTTGCTGCTGCGCTTCGCTGACGAAATGGCGGCCAACGCGGAAGACCTTTCCGCGTCGCTGGTGCTGGAGCAGGGCAAGCCGCTGGCCGAGGCACGCCAGGAGCTGCAGTTCGCGCTGGCGTTCGTGCGCCATATCGCCGGCATGGAGCTGCCGGTATCGGTGGTGCAGGACGATGCGACCCATCGCATCGAAGTCCATCATAAGCCGCTGGGCGTGGTCGCCGCCATTGCCGCGTGGAATTTCCCGGTGCTGATCGCCGCCTACAAGATCGCGCCCGCGCTGCTGATGGGCAATACCGTGGTGCTCAAGCCCGCGCCGACCACGCCGCTGGCTTCGCTGCAGCTCGGCGCCATCGCCAACGGCATCTTCCCAGCAGGCGTGCTCAACGTGATCACCGATCTCAACGATCTGGGCGGCCTGCTGACGTCGCATCCCGACGTGGCCAAGGTCTCGTTTACCGGCTCCACCGCGACGGGCAAGAAAGTGATGGAAAGCGCCGGGCCCCGCCTCAAGCGCATCACGCTGGAGCTTGGCGGCAACGACGGTGCGATCGTGCTCGACGACGCCGACGTGGCGCAAATCGCGCCCAGGATCTTCGGCAGCGCCTTCTACAACTGCGGGCAGGTATGCCTGGCGCTCAAGCGCCTGTACGTGCATGCCTCCATCCATGACGCGCTTTGCGATGCGCTGGCCGAACTGGCCAGGCAGGCCGTGGTTGGCAACGGCGCCGAGCCCGGCGTGACCCTCGGGCCGTTGCAGAACGCCATGCAGTTCGACAAGGCCGGCCGCTTCCTGGCCGCGGCCCGGCGCGACGGCAAGGTGCTGGCCGGTGGCGCCGCGCTCAAGGGCGATGGCTACTTTATCGCGCCCACCATCGTGCGCGACCTGCCCGACACCAATGCGCTGGTTGCCGAGGAACAGTTCGCGCCGATCCTGCCGGTGCTCAGGTACGAAGACCTGGACGATGCCGTGGCGCGCGTAAACGGCTCGCCCTACGGCCTGGGTGGCTCGGTCTGGTCGTCCGACCAGGCGCGTGCCTATGCCGTGGCGCAGCGGCTCGACGTGGGCACTGCGTGGGTCAACCATCACCTGCATTTCGGCCCGCACATCCCCCTGGTGGGCGCCAAGGAGTCCGGCGTGGGCGTGGAGTTCGCCGCCGAGGGCCTGGCCGAATATGCGCAACTGAGCGTGATCAATATCGCGCGCCAGCAGGCAGCCTGAGCGCCTGCGGCATCCTGCCCGTCAGACCCGGCACGGCCCTCTGGCTGTGCCGCGGCATGGGCACACAACAAAAAATGGAGGAGACATGCAACAACAAGGACCGGCCATGCGCCGGAGGACGCGTTCGGCCCTGCGCCATGGCAGCGTCATCGCGGCCCTGCTGCTGGCGGCAGCGCCCGCGCACGCCATCGACGTGGACGCCGGCGACTATACCGCGCTGCCGGCGGGCACCAACCTGGGCATGCTTTACTACCAGCACGCGGAGCGTGACAAGGTCTACGCCAGCGGCAGGCAGGTGGCCGGCGGCAACCTGAACTCGGATATCGGCATCGCGCGCTATGTGCATTTCATGGACATCGCCGGTTTTACCGTCGACCCGCAGATCCTGCTGCCGTTCGGCAACCTGCGCGGGCGCGACCAGCTGAGCGGGCTCGGCAGCAGTGGCGGCATGGGCGATCCGATCCTGGCCGCGACCGTATGGCTGGTCAACCAGCCGCAGCAGAAGCGGTACTTCGGCATGACGCCGTTCCTCTACGTGCCGGTTGGCAGCTACGACAAGGAACGGGCACTCAACCTTGGCGAGAACCGCTGGAAGTTTGCCTTGCAGGCGGGCTACATCACGCCCCTGGTCGGCAAGTTCACCCTCGACCTGATCGCCGACGTGACCTTCTATGGCGACAACAACAAGTTTGGCGCGGCCTCGGCCACCCTGAAGCAAGCCCCGCTGTTCCAGGGCCAGGGCTGGCTGCGCTACAACGTCACCGACACCTTCGACATCCGCGGCGGGCTGTCCTACACGGCCGGCGGCGAAAGCAAGGTGAACGGCGTCTCCCGCAACGACAACACCAATAGTTCCAAGTTTTCACTGGGGATGGCGTGGTTCCCGACGCCGACCGTACAGGTGCTGGGCACCTATGGGCAGGACATCTCGGTGCGCAACGGGCCGATGGAAGGCAGCCGTTTCAATCTTCGCGTGCTCAAAGTATTTTGACCGGACCTGACAAGGAAAGCAGACCATGATGAGAAGAAGCAGGAGCAGGAGCAGGAGCAAGAGCAAGCAGGACAGGGCAGCCGCGCTGTGGCTGGGAACGTTCGCGGCGGTTGCGCTGGCATCACCGGCGGGCGCGGCGCTCGGCGCCGACGCCGCGCCCGCCAGGGCACTCACTGTGCAAAAGGTGCGTGCCATCACCGCAGGTATCGACGGCGCGGCGATCCGCGCCAATGAGCGCGGCACCGCCAACTGGCCTTCCTACGGGCTGGACTACGCGGAAACGCGTTTCAGCCAGCTCGACCAGGTCAACACCGGCAACGCCGCGCAGCTGGGCCTGGCCTGGTCCTATGACCTGGAATCGACGCGCGGGGTCGAGGCCACGCCGCTGGTGGTCGATGGCGTGATGTATGTGACGGCGCCGTGGAGCGTCGTCCATGCCATCGACGCGCGCACCGGCAAGCGGCTCTGGACCTACGATCCCAAGGTGCCGCGCAATCTCGGCTACAAGGGTTGCTGCGACGTGGTGAACCGCGGCGTGGCGGTCTACAAGGGCAAGGTCTTCGTCGGTGCCTTCGACGGCCGGCTGGTGGCCATCGACGCCGCGACCGGCAAGAAGGCGTGGGAGCAGGACACCGTGGTGGATCACAAGTTCTCCTACACCATCACGGGCGCGCCGCGCGTGTACAAGGGCAAGGTCATCATCGGCAACGGTGGGGCGGAGTACGGCGCGCGCGGCTACATCACCGCCTACGACGCCGAGACCGGTGCGCAGCGGTGGCGCTGGTTCACGGTGCCGGGAGACCCCGCCAAGCCGTTCGAGAACGAGGCCATGGCCCGCGCGGCCGGCACCTGGGACCCGAGCGGCAAATACTGGCTCAATGGCGGCGGCGGCACCGTGTGGAACACCATGGCCTTCGACCCCGAGCTGAACCTGATGTATATCGGCACCGGCAACGGTGCGCCCTGGAGCCGCAAGCTGCGCAGCCCCGGCGGCGGCGACAATCTCTACCTGGCCTCGGTGGTGGCGCTCAATCCCGATACCGGCGAATACGTCTGGCACTACCAGGAAACGCCGGGCGACAATTCCGACTACACCTCGACGCAGGACATCATCCTGGCCGACCTCAAGATCGACGGCCAGCCGCGCAAGGTGATCCTGCACGCGCCAAAGAACGGCTTCTTCTTCGTGATCGACCGCACCAACGGCAAGTTCATCTCGGCGAAGAACTTCGTCGACGTGAACTGGGCCACGGGCTACGACAAGGATGGGCGGCCGGTCGAGAGTCCGCTTGCCAATACCAGCCTCAAGCCGGTCGACGTGGTGCCTGGCCCGTTCGGCGCGCACAACTGGCATGCCATGTCGTTCAACCCGCGCACCGGCCTGGCCTATATTCCGGCGCAGCACGTGCCCCTGACCCTGGCGGACGACAAGGCGTGGGCGCGCAACCAGAAGGACTCTCAGGAAGCGCACAGCGGGGTAGGATGGAATCTCGGCATGCTGGTCAATGCCGAGCCACCGACGAGCAAGCCGTTTGGCAGGCTGATCGCATGGGACCCGATCGCGCAGAAGGCGGTCTGGCACCAGGACTATGCGGGGCCGTGGAACGGCGGCACGCTGACCACGGCCGGCAACCTGGTGTTCCAGGGCACCGCGGACGGCCGCTTCATCGCCTATAACGCGGCTAATGGCGAAAAGCTATGGGAGGCGCCGGTCGGTACGGGGGTCGTGGCCCCGCCGGTCACCTACCTGGTCGACGGCAAGCAGTACGTGTCGATTGCGGTAGGGTGGGGTGGCGTGTTCGGCCTGAGCGCACGCGCCACCGACCGCAAGGCACCCGGCACGGTCTACACGTTTGCCGTGGGCGGCAAGGCCAAGGCCGCCGAAGCGGCAGCATATCCGATGGCCGAGTTGTTGTCCGGCGTCAAGTACAACCCCGCCCATGTGCAGGAAGGGCAGAAGCTGTACGTCAACAACTGCGTGTTCTGTCATGGCGTGCCGGGGGTGGACAAGGGCGGCAATATCCCCAATCTGGCTTACGTCGGGTCCGGCCTGATCGAGAACCTGGGCAAGATCGTGTTCAACGGTCCCTTCGTGCAGCAGGGCATGCCGGATTTCACCGGCAAGCTGACCGCGCAGGACGTGGAGAAGATTCAGGCTTTCATCCAGGGTACGGCAGACGCAGTACGGCCAAAGAAGCCCTGAGCTGAATCGGGGCGCGAAAGCACCAGGGAAGGCCGCCAGCCGCAAGGCCGTCGGCTGCCTCTGGGCGCTGGCCAACGTGCCGTCACAGCGGCTCAACCAGCCGCCTGTTGCTGTTGCGGCAGTATTCCGCGCAGGCTGCGCGTGCCGAGGTGGCTGCGCCGTGCACGAATAGCGGCGCGTCGGCACGCCGCGACATCGACACCACGATGGACGGAGGCGCGGGCTGCAGCGGCAACTCCACGACTTCGCCGCTCTCGATCAGCTTGTCGACGAACAGGCGCGGAATCGCGGCCACGCCGAAACCATCGCGCACGAGCTGCACGATCACGGCAATCGACGGCGACCCGGTAATGCGGGTTTCCGAAAGCGGCACACCGTGGGCTCCCGCGAGTTTGGACACGATGTCCTCCAGCGCGCGATGCGGCGCGGTCCCCCGGCCGAACGTCAGGATGGGATGTTGCAGCACCTGCCTGGCAAGCGAGCCGCGCGTGTGCGACAGCAAGCCTGCGCGCGCCACCCAGTGCACGGGATAGTTGGCGAGCGCATTGCACACCACGTTGCTTTCGTCACTGCCTTCGACGCGAATGATGAGATCGAGCTCGTCGGCAATCAGCCTGCGCTGGAGCACCACGCTCACGTCGGCGGTCAGTTCGACTTCCAGCTGTGGGTAGTCCGCGGCGAGCCGTCGCATGTAGTTCGGCAGCCAGCTGTGCACCACGGTCTCGATCACGCCCAGGCGCAGGCGCCCGCGGATCTTGCTGTCGCCAGAGGCGGCGGCCTGCAGCCGCCGTGCGGCCTCTACCACTCCCTTTGCGTACCCGAGCAGGTACTCGCCATTGGGTGTCAATCGAAATTCGCGGCTCTCCCGGTCGACCAGCGCGGTTTGCAGCTCATCTTCCAGTGCCTTTATCCGTTGGGAAATGGCAGCTGGCGTCGCATGCAGCGCGGCTGCCGTTGCACGAAAGCTGTGCAATTTGGCTAGCGTGACGAAGGTTTCGAGGAATCGCGTATTCATCCGGCTGTGGAGTGAATCGGTGCAGAAGGCGCCAAATTGCTTGGGATATCCCGACAGTTGGCGTTAATCCCGGTTTGGCACCAGCTCGGTGCGGGTAGGGGGAAACCCGTAAGGTTGTTAAGAAATTCTATACATAGGTGCCAACAAAAAGTCGTTGGCGATAAAAAATTTTACTCTCTATCGTTCAAGGCAACCACGACGATGTCATAACGCCATGAGAACGCAGATGCCCGAAGACCTGATGCCTTTCGACTTTCGCCGGACCGTGCGCAGCGGGCAGTTCCGTGGCCCCACCGCAGGCTATTGCGGCGACTACGCCCAGGCCAACCTGGCCATCCTGCCGTCGGCGTACGCTAGCGATTTCCTGCGCTTCTGCCAGGCCAATCCGAAGCCGTGTCCGTTGCTGGGCGTCGGTGAACCGGGACAATGGCATGTGCCGGTACTCGGGCGCGAGGTGGATATCCGCAACGATGTGCCGGCTTACAACATCTATCGCGACGGGCGGTTGGCCGAAGAGAGCGAATCGCTGGCCGACCTGTGGCAGAGCGACTTCGTGGTGTTCGCCATCGGCTGCTCGTTCTCGTTCGAGCACATGCTGGCGCAGGAAGGCATCCCCTTGCGGCATGTCGAGCAAGGCCGCAACGTGCCGATGTACCGCACCAGGATCGCGAACCGGCGCGCGGGCGTTTTCGGTGGCGAGCTGGTGGTGTCGATGCGGCCCATGCGCGGTGCCGAGGCGATTCGCGCCGTGCAGATCACCAGCCGTTTCCCTGCCGTCCATGGAGCGCCAATCCACATCGGCGACCCGCACGAGTTGGGGATCGAAGACCTGGCCAAGCCGGAGTTCGGCGATCCCGTCACGATCAAGCCGGGAGAGCTGCCGGTCTACTGGGCCTGCGGCGTCACACCCCAGACCGCGATCATGGCCGCGAGGTTGCCGCTGGCGATCGCGCACAAGCCCGGCCACATGTTGGTGACCGATATCAAGAACGCCTCGCTTGCCGTGTTCTAGTCCACCGGCGGCCAACGAAAGATCCGCGCGAGTCCGAGGGCTGCGTTCATCCATCGATGGGCGATGGGCAATGGGCCGGCCCCGGTAGCCGCGCGAAAGACCGTTCAACCCACGCGCCCAGGAGCGTTTCATGGACAACAAGACCCCCGCGGCGGCGCCCCCCCCCAATCCCGCAATGGTTTCCTCCGTTGCACCAACGGCGTCTGTCGACGCCGGCGGCAACCTGTTCTCCTGGTACGGCGATGCATCGTCTCGCCAGAAGCGCGCCTTCTGGAGCTGCAAGGTCGGCTATATGCTCGACGGCATGGATACGCAGATGCTCTCCTTCGTCATTCCGACGCTGGTCGCCACCTGGGGTATCAGCCTGGCCGACGCCGGCTTCATCGGTACGCTCACCTTGCTGGCTTCGGCACTGGGCGGCTGGGCCGCCGGCATCCTGTCGGACCGCATCGGCCGGGTGCGGACGCTGCAATTGACGGTGGTGTGGTTCGCGGTCTTTACCGGCCTGTGCGGGCTGGCGCAGAACTACGAGCAACTGCTGGCCGCGCGCGCACTGATGGGCTTCGGCTTCGGCGGCGAATGGACCGCCGGCGCCGTGCTGATCGGGGAGGTGATCCGCGCCAAGGATCGCGGCAAGGCCGTCGGCCTGGTGCAATCGGGCTGGGCGATTGGCTGGGGTCTGACGGCCATCCTGTACTCCGTGCTGTTCTCGGTCTTGCCGGCCGAACTGGCGTGGCGCGCGCTGTTCCTCATCGGCCTGCTTCCGGCGCTGCTGGTGGTGGTCATCCGCCGCTACGTGAAGGAGCCGGACGTCTACGAAAAAGAGAAGGCGGCGCAAGGCAAGGCGAGCGATCGTCCCCGTTTCACGGAGATCTTCAGCCCGAAGCTGCTGTCGACGACGGTGCGCGCGGCGCTGCTGGCGACCGGCGCACAAGGCGGGTACTACGCGATCACGACCTGGCTGCCGACGTACCTGAAGACCGAGCGTCACCTGACGGTGATGGGGACGGGGGGATACCTGGCCATGATCATCTTCGGCTCGTGGATCGGCTACCTCGTCAGTTCCTATCTGACCGACAGGCTTGGCCGCAAGCCGAACTTCATTCTCTTCGCGGTGGGTTCGATGACGGTTGCCTTTGGCTACACGATGCTGCCGTTGAGCAACGGCGCCATGTTCTGGCTGGGCTTCCCGCTCGGGTTCTTCGCTTCGGGCATTTTCAGCGGCATGGGCGCGTTCCTGACCGAACTGTTCCCGACGCGGGTGCGTGGCTCCGGCCAGGGCTTTTGCTACAACTTCGGCCGGGCTGTCGGCGCACTCTTTCCCTTCCTGATCGGCGCGCTGTCCAAGCAATATGGACTCGGCGCCAGCATCGGCATCTTCGCCGCGGCGGCCTATGGCGTGCTCATCATTGCCGCGCTGACGCTGCCGGAAACCCGTGGCCGCGAGCTCGAAGCTGCTGGCATGTAAGTCCCCGGCTACTGCCGCTCTGGCGCTCTTGAGCTGGTGTGAGGTGTCGCCGTGGATGAAGCGGGTCTCCCGCGGCGACACGACCGTCGTGTACGTCCCTCCGGTTTGCACCAGGGCCGCTTTGGCAACGGTTGCACTTACGCGCGCAGAGTGTAAACATGCGCGGGCGCCCGGCGCGCGCCTCAATCTCCTTCGGTGCCACTTTCCAGAGCCGGGCCAGCGCCGCCCGGCCGTTGAACACATAACCCGCACCTGCGGAGAACGTCAGGTCATAGGCCGGTGGCAGGCTCCATGTTGCGCCCCACTATAACGGCGCCAACGGTCTGACCGCGCATGAGGACATGGGCGCTCGCGGGAACGCCTTGTACCGGACGGGCGCGCCGCGGCGAGCGCGGCTTCCCTTGCGTCACCAAACTATCGTTCCTTGGGCTTGTAGGCGCGCTTGCGGACTTCGCCTCGCGCAGACAGCGCTTCGCTTGGTGGCAAGGTATCCGGGAAGGCTGCGTCCAGGCTGCCGATCATGCTCAGCGCTCGCATCACCTTTACCAGTGTGGATACGCGCACATCCCGTCCGGCCTCCAGGTCGCCCAGAGCGGTCCGGCCGACCCCGGCGCGTTTCGCCAGGTCCTCGATCGTGACGTTGCGTTCTATGCGCTTGGAGCGCAGGCGGGCACCGATTTCAGCAGCGATTTCATCGCCTGTCGATGTGCTTCGAATAGCAGGCATAACGTATGCTTTTGTGTCATTGCGCCCGGAAAGGCGATCATATCGTATGGTCCGGCATCCAGGGGGCATGTCAAGATACACGTCGATAAGCTTGCTATAGCAGTCGTAATATGCCTATCAGGGCTTGGTTGATCTGTTGCGCCCCCCGGCCTAGGCTTGCATGCCCTCGTTGACCATCTGCATGCGCGGCGCCAGCGTCAGGCTGCATTTCTGAATGCTGACAACTGCTTCGACAAGTGATTATCATGCTTCTTGCTGCACAGCGACGCAACGGGATAAAGACGTGTCATCGAAATTCCGGCGAGGAGGTCCCGAATGACAAATGCAGACTCCGGACGGTTTCAGATCCTGGCGCTGTCAGGCGGAGGCTTCCGAGGCCTTTATACGGCCAAATTGCTAGCTGACTTCGAAGAAGAGATTGGCGCGCCAATCGCCACTCGGTTCGATCTTGTCACGGGCACATCGATCGGTGGCATCCTGGCATTGGCCATTGCGATGGAAATCCCTGCGCAGCGCATTGTCGAACTTCTCGCCAGTCATGGGGGATTGATCTTCAAGCGGCGCTGGTCTCTGGCGGGAATCTGGCGCGCACCATTTTCTTCCGCACCTTTGCAGTCGCTGCTTCGTGACAAGATGATATTTGGTGATCAAGTCCTCGGAGCATGCAGGCATCCGGTCATCATACCGGTGATCAATTACTCGACAGGCAGGCCGCAGATCTTCAAGACGCCGCATCATCCGGATTTCAAGCGAGATCATAAATGCCGGCTGGTAGATGTCGCCATGGCGACTAGCGCGGCGCCCGCATACTTTCCACGATATACGTTCAACAACAATCAATATGTTGACGGCGGTCTGTACGCCAATGCGCCGGGCATGCTCGCGGTCCACGAAGCGCAGTCGTCCATGGGGCAACCGACAGACCGCATTCACGTGATGGCGGTCGGTACCATGTCATCGAAATTCACCGTCAACCCACGTCGAAACCGAGAGGGTGGGACATATGACTGGGGAGGCGTTAATCCGGCAAACATGCCGAAGAGAGTGTTTGGCCTGTCGATATCGGTACAGGAGGCACTGAGTGACTTCATGCTTTCGCATCTGCTCTCAAAGCGCTATTTCCTTGTCGATGACGATCTCACCGACCAGCGCGCACGGGCCGTCGCCCTTGATCGGGCCGACAGCGCGGCGAAGGAGGTATTGCTTGGCGCCGCGACGGAACGCTCCAAGATCTGCATCGGAGACGAAGACTGCCGATCCTTCCTAACTCACACAGCCCGCTCGGCAATGTTCTACTACGGCGAACATACCAATCAGAAGAGCTAGGCCGGCAAAGCGCATGCGCCGCGCAAGCAGGTCGCGGTGGCGCAGGAGCGGGCCAGCGCAATGTGGAAGAATGGAAGCATCCAATGATCCAATATTCTCAACCACGAACGGGTCCATATGAAACTCACGATCACCCTTGAGTTCACCCTAGCCGCGCAAGCCGCGGCAAGAGACATCGACTTGGATCTGACTCCCCACACCGGCGCGATAACACCCGTGATCGGCGACCTGATTCAGTTCCCAGGACAGCCAATCATCTTTGTGGTCATCGGTCGCGTTTGGCAGCCGCGCAATCCGGACAACGTCGAGCTTCGTATCATGCTCGATCTGGCGCCTTCGCCGCTGTCTGTCGTCTGAGGGCATTCTGAGTCGCGCAAGGCGTTTGCGCGATGGTCATGCGATTGCTTGATGGAGAGATCCATCGCAACGCCGCTCATGCTCGCCATTTAGAGGCCATTTCAAAAAGATTCTGGCTTGCCATGGACATGCTGTCGACGCGCGAGGAATCACACTTGCTGAAATGAACCAGGACGCGACAAGCGTCATGCCGCGACATGTTCCTGTGTGCCTCGCCAGGTCGCGCCGAACAGCACCAGCAACAGGATGCTGATCAACGCAAAAGGTGCGTGCGGCAGCAGGTCATAGAGCACCGTGCCGAGTAGCGGCGCTACCACCATGCTTAAGCCTTGCGCAGCGGACATGGCTCCGGCGCAAGCGCCTTGCTCGGAAGCGCAGACAGCATTGCTAGCCAGCGCGGCAACTGCCGGGAGCGCGGCGCCCATGCCCAGAGCGGCCACGGAATAGCTCAGGCACACGGCCATCGGCTGCGTTGGTCCGACCAGCAAGACGGATGCAAAGCCCGCCGCACCTGCCAATGCACCCCATCGCAGCCATTGCTGGGGCGCGACATGCGGCAGCCTGCCAACAATCGCTTGCATCAGGATCAAGGCCAGCCCCGCGCAGCCCAGGGCATAGCCTGCAACGGCGGCCGCTTGGTGGGCCGGGACGTCCAGGCGGTCGATAACGAAAAAGCCCAGCGAGCTGTTGGCCATCATGATGACGCTGAACAGCGTAAAGGAACTCAGCCACGGCAGGCGGATGCGCATGTCGGTGATCTTCAGGCGTTGCGGAGCGCGCAGAGCTTGTGGTTTGTGCGTGTCTTGCAGGCGCCCCAACCATGGCAGTCCGGCGAGCGGGAGCAGCGCAAAGACGAGCAGCGCAACGGATAGGTTGTATTGACCAATCCAACCCGCCAAGGGCGGAGCGAATACCATGCCAATGGCGCCAGCTGCGCCAAATCGTGCTATGGCGGCAGCCCGTGACTCGGCTGCGGTGTGGTCGGCGATCCAGGCGGTGGCCGCTACGGGCAGGCCGGCAAAGAAGCCACCCATCGCCGCGCGCGTGAGCAGTAGCGCCGCAATATTCAAGCCCATGGCAGGAACGTGATGCGTACCACCTTGCAGTGCCCACCAGACGTAACACGCCAACAGTACGTAGGAGACGGTGAAGCCGACGATCGCCATGCGAAGCACTGGCACACGGCCCCGTGCATCCACGGCTCGGCCCCAGAGGCGGGCGGTTACGATCCAAACCAGACCGACCATGCCGATGATGGCGCCGACATGCCAGGCCTGCAGATGCATCAGGCGGGCCATCGGGCCCGCCACGGCGATAAAGGCGTAGCTGCCGCCCATGGTCGTGAGATTGGTGATCAATAGCGGCATCAACTCTGCGACGGGCAGAGTGGCTGCGGACGTTGTCTGGGTAGATTTGGTGGACATGGCGGTCCTGAAGGGAGAGGTACTGGTGGGGGAGCGATAACAAGCGAAGTCAGTCACTACGTTTTGATTGAGTGACTGGGGCGCTGACGAGATTCGGCTGGAGTCACACGCCCAACGTGGCGCCGCCGTCCACGCACAAACTGTGCAGCGTGACGTGCCGAGATGCGTTCGATAGCAGGAACAGCACGGCTGACGCGATGTCTTCGGGATCTGCAATGCGGCCCAGCGGGATGCCCGTGCGATATGCGGGCAACGAACCCGCAATGACGCCTTCCTTGCTGTTCCTATCCGTCCATAGTTGGCGCTGCATCCGGGTGTCGGTCGAGCCGGGCGCGACGATGTTGCAGCGAATGCCGTGCTCGGCGAGCTCCAGGCCAAGACATCTGGTGAACTGATGCGCAGCCGCCTTGGATGCCGCATAGGCTGCCATCTGCATGCGTGGCACGAACGCCGCGTTCGAGCCAACCGTGACGATGCTGCCCGCTCGGCGCGGCATCATCCGTTGCGCCACTGCACGCGACAAGTGGAACACGCCGTGCATGTTGACGGCAAAGCTGCGGTGCCAGTCTTCGTCGCGCAGGACGTCGACGCTCGCGACGGGCAAAATGCCCGCCACGTTGGCCAGCATGCCGATCGGGCCGATCTGCGCGTCGATGCGATCCACCGCAGCGCGCACGGCGGCGCCATCGGCGATATCTAGCCTAACAGGATGAATCCGATACCCGGCTGCGGCACCGTCGGCCGCTAGTTGTTCCAGCACTTCCGCCTGGATGTCGAGCGCGGCGACGGTCACGCCGCGCGCGCAGAGCGCGCGAACCACGGCCGCGCCTATGCCTTGGGCCGCGCCGCTTACCACGGCAACGGATTCCGGGAAATCGGAGATGGTGCTATCCATGCGATAAAACTCCTGTAGAACGAGGGGATGCGGCAGCTGTCGCCGGCCGGCCCGGCTATGCCAGGCGCGCAGCCAGCGTTGCGCCGATGGCGGCCATGGGCGCTGGGTCGGACATGCCGTCGTGCGAGCAGTCGAGCACGACGCATTGCAAGCGGCCTGGCCGCAGATGCGGCCGCCAGCTGTCGGGGCCAGGTAAGTGGCCGGGACTAAGGGAGGCCCGGAAGAGCAGAAAATCACCGTCATACGATGGCGTCTGGCTCGCGCGGAACAACTGCATCTGGCGCAGCGTCTGCCGCGCGAACGCGTCGAGCCCGGACCGGCCCAGCGCGGCGAACGGGCTATTCGTGCGCAACAGCCGCTGACGCAGCGTTTCGTCCGCCAGTCCTCCCGTATCGAAATCGCCGTTGACGGTGAGCAGTATCTGCAACGCGTCGCGCAGGATAGGCTGCGGGTGCCCCGCCCAGGCCGAGGCGGGATAGCTGTCCATTAGCGCCAGCAAGCCAATCGCGTGGCCCTGCCGCGCTAGCCTGGCGGCGACGGCATGGGCCAGCGCGCCGCCCAGAGACCATCCCAGCAGGTGGTATGGCCCGTCAGACTGCAACGCACGCACACGCTGCATGTAGCCCTCGACCAACGCGTCGAAGTCTTGCGCCTCCAGCGTTTGCGCCATCGACATCTGCAGGCCATGCACCGTCATATCGGGCAGGTGGCGCGCCAAACGCAGATAACTCCAGGCGAGCCCGTCGGCCGGATGCAGGCAGAAGAGCGCCGGGGCGGCGGACGAGCCGGTCTGGATGGGAAGCAACGGCGCAAAGGCATCGTGCAAGGCCTGTGGCCGGTAAGCCTGCGGCGCCGCCAGCGCGTCGGCAAGCGCCTGCACCGTCCCGTGGCGAAACAGCATGGACACCGGCACGTCCCGGCGCAGCTCCAGCGCGAGCTGGCTGGCCGTCTGCATCGCCTGCAACGACTTGCCGCCCAGATCGAAGAAATTCGATGCTGTTGTCAACGGCACGTCGCCCAGCACCTGACGCCAGATCCGCATCACCTGCCGCTCGAGCGCACCCGCGCCGTCCGCATCGAGATCCGTGTCCGCGATCCGGCCTGCGGCGTGGGCCAACAGGGCCTTGCGATCCGTCTTGCCGTTGGGGTTGCGCGGCAATTGCTCGAGCACATGCCAGGCGTCCGGAACCGCGGGCGCTGGCAATGACTGGGCCAGCATCGCCCGCAGCGCCTGCACGTCGCCCGTGCCCGCCACGAACGCTGCCAGCGTGCATATGCCAGGCCCGCGCTGCACTGGCACCACGGCCGCTTCGCGCACAGCGGGTGCGCCGAGCAGCAGGTTTTCTATTTCCAGCGGATCGATGCGCAGTCCGCTGATCTTGACCTGATGATCCATGCGTCCCAGAAAGCGCAGTTGCCCGCCTTGCAGTTGCGCCAGATCGCCGGTGCGATAGGCGCGCTGGCCGCAATCGGGCAAGCGGACAAAGCGCGCTGCCGTGAGTTGTGGGTCGTGCAGATAATGCAGCGCCAGCGCGTCGCCGCTCAACACGAGTTCGCCCGGCACGCCTGCCGCCACGGGATACAGGCGATCGTCCACGATGCGCGCTTCGACGCCGGGACGAGGCAAGCCGATAGGCACGGCATCGCCGGGCTCCCATGCGGCTTGCGGACCGCACAGCCGCGCGGTGGTCGCGATGATGGTGGTTTCGGTCGGGCCGTAGGTGTTCAGCAGCACCTGTCCGGGCAGCAGGTCTCGCCAGCGCGCTACCCGCTCGGGCAGGGCGGCTTCGCCGCCAATGATGGTCAGGCGCAGGCGATCCAGCTTACGTGCCGTGTCTGGATCCAGGGCATGCGCCAGCACATGCCAGTACGCGGTGGGCAGATCGAGTACGGTGATGCCGAGGCGTTTCACCGACGCGGCGAACACCGTCACCGAATCGAGCATCGCATCGTCGCGCATGACTAGCGTAGCGCCGTGGCAAAGCGTGATGAGGATCTCTTCAAGACTGGTGTCGAAATGCAGCGGAGCGAACTGCAACACCCGGTCCGCCGGCTCGATGCCGTACACCGCACGGGTGCTGGCCACAAAATGCGCGAGCGCCCCGCGCCCGACCAGCACGCCATTGGGCTCGCCGGTGGAGCCCGACGTGTATAGCAGATACGCCGGATGTTGCGGTTGCGGCGAACAGCAACGCGCGGGGCCGTCGATCACGACGCCGGCCTGATCCAGATCCAGCACGGGCAGCGATCCGGCCAGCCCTTGCCACGGCATACGCGTCAGCACCAAGTCGGGCGCCGCGTTGGCCAGGATGCTCGCCGTGCGCTGCGCGGGCCCCTCGGGATCCAGCGGCACGAATACCGCGCCCACCCACAGGACAGCCAGCATCGCGACGATAGCGGCCGGCGAGCGCGGTGCCAGTACCGCGATCCGGCAGTGCTCGCTCATGCCGCGCTGCGCTAACGCGGCAGCCAACGCCTCGACCTGTTTCAGGAGGCTTTGGTAGTCCAGGCGAGCGCCGTTCGATTCGATGGCGATCTGGTTGGGGTAGCGCGCCGCCATTCGTTGCAGCAACGCGATCACGTCGAGTGCCGGCTTGGCCAGCGGCTCGCCCCGGCAGATCGACAGCGACGGCATATCGCCCAGCAACGGCGCCAGGGGCGCATCGGGCGCGTGGCTGGCCAGCGCAAAGAGCCACTCGGACAGACTGCCGGCCAGCGCCGTCAGCCGCGTCACGTCATAGGCGTTGGGATTGGCTTCCAGTGTCACGTGCCATGCGCCGTTGCGCACGGCCAGCGTCACGTTCAAGTCCTTGACGGGCCCCCCGCTCACGGGGCGCGTTTCGCTGGACAGATGAGCGAAGGCTACCTGCCGATCGAACGGCATCAGGTTGACGGCCTGGTTGAACAGGAACTTGTTGCTCTCCAGCAGTCCCAGGTCGCCGCGTATCCATCCGTAGCGATAGTACAGATGGGGTTTGATCGCGCGCAGCCTGCCGACAGTTTCGGCCACCAGCGCCTGCAGCGACGCCTCGGCGCGCACATGCGCGCTCAGCGGCACGATATTCATCGCCATGCACGGCACACTCAGCGCTGGCGTGCCTAGCCGGTTCAGTACCGGCAGGCCGAACGTCAGGTGCCGCTGGCCTGCCTGCTTGCCGAGCCACATGCCGATGGCCGTGAGTATCCATGCGGCCCAATCGGCCCGAGCGGCTTCGGCGGCGGCGCGCAAGACCTTGACGTGCGCCGGATCCAGCAACAACGTATGGCGGATCGCCGTGTTGCCGAAGTCTTGCTCTGGTGCCAATCGTGCGGCAGAGGGCACCTCACGCAGGTGTTCACGCCAAAATGCCCGGTCGATGTCGAACTTGCCTGTTTGCCTGTAATGCGCTTGCGCGGCCACGACGTTGTCCAGCTTCCAATCGGGCAACGGCGGCAGGGGCGCGCGCGTTACGCGGGCGTTGTAGCGGGCAGCCACGGCCTGCTGGATCAGGCTGTAGCCGAAACCGTCGAGTGCGATGTGGTGTACCTGCAAATACCACCAATGGCATTGCGCCGAGAGCCTGAACAGCGCCGTGCGATACAAGGCGTCCGACGTCACGTCGCAACAGATGGACAGGGAGGTCTGCATCCAGTCCTGTGCAGCCCGCACCGGATCGGCCTGCGCGCCGAAATCCACCAGCGGCACTTGCGTGCAGGCCGGCTGGCGGCGTTGCCACAGGATGTCGTCATCCCACTCGAAACGCATGTGCAGCGCATCGCAGTGGTCAAGCACCTCTTGCACGCTGGCCATGAACGCAGCCATGTCCAGGGTGCCGCCGAGTTCGATCGTTTCCGCCGTTAGATAGCCAGGATCGTGGGTATCGACTTGTTGTGCTACCCAGATGCCGTATTGCGCGGAGGTAGTGTGCATGCGTTGACTTGTTTGCAGCATGAGGTGGCGTCCCACGGGAGAAATGCATAGACGGCGAAGAGAGCGGGCAGGGGATCAAGCACGCTGCCAGTCGATCACGAGTTGCTTGTTGCGTGCCATGAGCGCCAGATGTTCGTCCATGACGTCCTGAATCTTCTCCAGCTTTTCCGCTGACTCGGCTTCGCAACGCATGCTCAGTACGTCATCCGTGCGCGTTATATGGCATCTGCCATACGGAAAATCGATGGCGGCGGCCTTCTCGTCAAACTTGACTCTCACCTTGATGGCGTAGTGCTTGCACATCTTGAACAGGATTCTGTCGGCTTGCGCCAAGGCGATTGCGGCGGTACTGACAAGCATGGCGTTCTCGTTCGCTCGTGAGATTGGGCGTTACGTGTATAGGAACACTCGCTTCATGCGCGCGTGTGGGTGGCGCCTTGCAGCAATCGCCACCAGGCGGCGAGCGTCGGCTCCTGCGCCAATTGCACGAAGCTGACGTCCGCGCCAGCCTGGCGCAATTCCTCGACCCAGGCCATGATGCGCACCGAGTCCAGTCCCCAGTCCATCAGGTTGTCTTGCGGCTGTAGTTCCGTTTCCGCTATCTGCAGGCTGCGCGCGACCTGTGCCGTCAGCGCGGCGAGCGACGGCGGCTTGACGAAGCCACGCGCGGCGACTCCGGCGGCCAGTTCTTCCGTGCGCACGACCTTGCCGCAGCGCTGCGCCACATAGTCAAGCGCCATACGGTGCGCCTCCGGTGAAAAATCGGCCAGCGCATCGGCGACAAAGAACGGCTGGATGTCTCTCATGAACGCCTCGCAGGCTGTCATCAAGCAGCCGATGTGCGCATAGACGCCGCAAATGGCAAGCTGGTCCTTTTGTTGATGGCGCAGCATGGATTCGAGTTCTGAACGCTGAAACGCGCTGTAGCGCCATTTGTCGAGAATATGATCGCCAGGCGCGGGGGCCAGGCTCGGGCAAATGGCGCTGCGGGTTGGTTGCGCCGTCAATCCCGGGCCCCACATGTCAGTCAGCAGGCCTCGTTCGGTTGCCGTCTGCTGCGGCAGTTGCGCGGTGTAATACACCGGCATGCCGGTGGCGTGCGCGATATCGATCAGGCGCCGTGTGTGCGCCAGCAGATCAGGAATGGGAGCCGCCTGACGGTCATAGAAATCCAGGAAATAGTCCTGCATGTCGTGCACCAGCAAAGCCGCGCGGCTGACGTCGAAACGCCATGCCACCCGATTGGCAGGAAAATCCGCAGGCATGGTGTAAGAGGAGATCTTTGGGATTGCCATATCAACGATAAGAGTGTTTACCTGATGCGATGAATGACGCGTTATAAGCTGTTCATTCACCGTGATTTATCTGACCGCCACCTCAGCGGCAGCCAGCCGATTCGCAATGTCCCGGCGCAATGCCTGCTTGTCGGTCTTTCCGACGGCCGTCTTCGGGAGTACGTCGACGAACTCGACCCGGTCAGGAATCTTGTAGGCGGCAATGCCTTGCGCGCGCAGAAAACGCAAAAGGCCCGCCGCGTGCAGCGCCGGATTGCCGCGGATCACATAGGCGCAACTTTTCTCGCCCAGATAGGCGTCGGGCATCGGCACGAGCGCCGCATCGACGACCTCGGGATGTGTCATCAGAAAGTGCTCCACTTCTTCAGCCGAGACCTTCTCTCCGCCGCGATTGATCTGATCCTTCGCGCGGCCTTCCACCACCAGATAGCCCGCTTCCGTCATGCGCACACGGTCGCCGGTGCGGTAAAAGCCGTCCGGCGTAAAGGCGCGCGCGTTATGCGCATCGGCCTTGTAATAGCCGCGAATGGTGTAAGGGCCGCGGGTCAGCAGATGCCCCACCTCGCCCGGCGCGACGGGCTGATCCTCGTCATCCACGATGCGGATTTCATCGTCCGGCGAAATCGGGCGGCCTTGCGAGCGCACCACCACATCAACAGGGTCATCGAGCCGCGTATAGTTGACGAGTCCTTCGGCCATCCCGAACACCTGCTGCAGCTTCGCGCCCAACCCGATCTCCAGCCGCTGCGCCAGCGTGCCGCCGAACCGGGCGCCTCCGACCTGCACCACCTGCAAACTGGCCAGCGCATCCCGGCGCCGCCAGGCGGCCGAGAGCCAGACCGGTACGAGTGGCGGCACCAGCGCGGTGATGGTCACCCGTTCCCGCGCAATCAACAGAAAGGCCGCATCAGGGTTGCCGCTGTCGCTCAACACGACGGTACCGCCCGCATGCAGCGTGCCCAGTGTGCCGGGCGAACTCATTGCATAGTTGTGCGCGACGGGCAAAACGCACAGGTAGACGCTGTCCTCGGTCAGGCCGCAGATGCGCACGCTTTCGCGAATGCTGTAGAGATAGTCGTCATGCGTGCGCGGGATCAGCTTCGGGGTGCCGGTGCTGCCGCCGGACAACTGTAGAAGGGCGACGTCGCTGGCGGCGGGAGCCGCGGGCAATTCGTCTACGCGTGCAGGCAAGCTGTCCAGCGCGATGTGACCTCCTGCATCGCCGGCTATCAGCACATGCTTGAGCGTCGGCGCTTCCGCTTGCACGCTCTTCGCCAGTTCACGGTAGTCGAATCCGGCATGACGGTCCGCCGCGATATAGGCCACCGCTTCGGCATGCCGGCAAAAATAGCCGATCTCCTGCTTGCGGTGGGCCGGCAGTGCAAAGACCGGCAGCGCACCGATTCTGAACAGCGCGAAGACAACGGCGAAGAACGCAGCGCAATTCGGCAACTGCAGCACAACGCGATCGCGCGGGCGAATCCCCAGTGTGACGAAACCGCCGGCCAGACGCTGTGCCTCATCCGCGAGTTGGCGGTATGTCCAACGCGTCTCGCCCTGCACCAACGCGGTACGCGTGCCATATTGCTCGGCCAGTCGCGCCAACCACTGTGGAAAGGACTGACCCTGCCAATATCCCTTCCTGCGATACTCATTCGCGACCGCATCCGGCCAGGGCGTGCAATGAGCCTGCATCATGCCGCTACCTCCGTCGCCGCACCGCTCGCGGCATCATGCGCCACACCCATTGCGTCGAGCATCGTGCGGAACTTGGCCGTCGTTTCCGCCAGCTCCCCATCCGGCAGCGAATCCCTCACCACGCCAGCTCCGGCAAACAGACGCAAGGTATTAGCGGCGACTTCCGCGCAGCGGATGGTGACGATCCACTCGCCGTCGCCGCGCGCGTCCACCCAGCCCAGCATGCCGGCGTAAAAGCCGCGATCGAACGGTTCGGTTTGCAGAATCAGTTCCCGCGCGGCACTGCGCGGATAGCCGCACACCGCGGGTGTGGGATGCAATGCAAGTGCCAGCGTCAATGCATCGGCCTGTGTCGTGCCACCGATTTCAGTCGACAGATGCCACATCGTCTCGGTATGCATCAGCGCTGGCCGCCCGGGCACATTCAGCGTCTTGCACAGCGGAGCCAGGCTCTCCTTCACCGCATCGACAACCACGCGGTGCTCTTCCAGATCCTTAGCGGACTCCATCAGCGCTTCTGCGCGACGGCGATCTTCAAGCGGGTCGCTGCTGCGGGGGGCAGATCCAGCCAGAGGATTGGCCCGCACTACGCCTTGGTAGCGGCTGACCAGCAATTCGGGGCTGGCTCCGAGCAGCGTGCGTCCTTCGCCGACCTTCACCGAGAAGGTGTAGCCGTGGGGATTACGCGCCGCGAGACGGGTGAGCAATGCGCGCACATCTACCGGGTGCTCGCCGGACAATTCCAGCACCCGCGCCAGCACGACCTTGTCCAGATATCCGGCGTGAATGTTCGCTATGGCCTGCGCCACCCCAGCCGCGTAAGCGTCGCCCGGGGGAACTGCACGCGTCGCGTAGCGTTCGGCTGCGGGCAGCGGCGCCTGCGAAACGGTCAAGGGCCCGGCACGCAGCAACGCGCGGACGACACCAAGCGCTGCGCGCTTGCCAACATCGAACGGGATCGCGCCGGCCGCCACCGCGTTCGGATGCCCCGTGTCGCTGGCTCGGTTCAGCGCAAGCTGTACACGCTGTCCTAGCGGATCATCCGAATGAGGCACTTCGTCGATGACATCCTGGGCCAGCAACGTATGACTGGGGCTGGAGAGAAAAAGACGTGAATCTGGTCGGTATAGGTCCAGGAGGATCTGTGTCGTGAGCGAAGATTCCGCGCGAGGAATTGCATTCATTCTTTCTGCCCCAACTTAGGTTGACGTGGAAGGATTCGCATACCGGTCCCCATGTTTCTTTTCACCTATCCCGGCCATGCGCAATGGGCTGCTTTTCATTGTGCTGGCCATGGCCAAGCAATGACGAACGAGCCAATCGTCATGCGAACAATCTAAATGGACCGCATCATTAATGAACTCATGGGAAGTAGCGCCGTGAGTACGATTGAAGCTCTTCACATCTGAGCTGTCAGGCTCAGCGCAAAGCGGCGGCCTTGATCCACCATCCAGTTGCCGCTCAAGCCGTTGGCGCGACTACGGTCGTCCACGGGTACCATCTTGTTTGTCAGGTTCAGCACGCCAAAATTGAGTGCGAGATTCTTGGATATGCGATACCTGCCGCCCAGATCGAACGTGGTGGTGGAGGGTCTTTCGCGTACGCCCCGGGCGCCATTCCGGAATGCTGCCCATTGCTCCCTGCCGATGTAGTTGATGTCGGCATAGAGATTCAGCTGGGGCAGGGGTGTCCAATCCACCTGCATATTGAGCTTGTGTTTTGGTGTCTTATCCAAAGGGTAACCGTTCAGCGAGCTGCCATCGAATGCTCTTTCCGCTTTGCCCTCGCGTCGCGATTGGGTCATCGTGTACGACCCGGAAATTCTCCATTGCGTGGCCAGATGCGTGCCGGCGCCAAGTTCGAGGCCGTACAGTTTGACTTTGTCGATATTGTTGTACGCGTAGATATTGCGGCCAGGGGAGCTGGGGTCAGCGACCCCCGTGTCATAACTGGATACTTTGTTTTTGAACAGGTTGTTGAACAGGGTGAGGCTGACTTGACTCTTGCCCTGGTCGTAACGCACGCCCAGCTCCTGCGTGAGGCTGGTTTCGGGCTTGAGGTTCGCGTTCCCGCACAAGGTGCCGGGGACAGCGCCCGCCACGCCGCCGGTTGTCATGCAATAGCCAGCAGTGCTCTGACGCAGGGTAGGGGGTTTGAAGCCGGAGGACACGCCGCCGCGCATCGTCCATGTCGGGCTGAGTTTGTATACGCCGTAGATGCGCGGGCTGACATGGCTGCCATACCGATCGTCATGGTCGAGCCGCAAGCCCGTGGTCAGCGTGAATTTGCTGTTGACGAAATAATCGTTCTCGCCGAACAGGGCCCAGGCATCGCGCTTGATGCTGTCCGAATTCGGCGCATGCCCCTTCGGCACCGCATCCTGCCTTCCCACGCCGGACAGCCGGGACCAGATATGCTGACCACCCGCGGTCAGGATATTGCGCTCTCCTGCCCATGGCACCTCAAGTTTGCCTTCGAGCACCGTGTCGGTAATCGCCGGCTTGACCGGAGTCCGGCCCGATGCCGTCCACTGGTCCTGCGTGCCCCGCTCTCCATACAGGGACAAGGTGGAGTTGCCGAGGTCCCATCGCCCATTGTGCGTGACGCCCCAGTACTCGCGCGCATGGCGAGTCTCAACGATGGTCGTCGGCACATTGCGTGGTGTCGCGACCGCGATACTCCGTCCAGGCGTGCTGAGATAGGTCAGTTGCTCTCGTCCCGCATTCAGGCTGAGATCCTGATTGCGCGCCGGCTTGACCGCCAGCTTGATGTCAAAGCTGAGGTCGCGTTGACCATTTGCCCCGCTGGTGCCATTGAGCGGGTAATAGATATTGTCCTCGCCGCGATGCAACGCCTTGCCCGACACCTGCAAGCCGACCACATCCTTCTTGATCGGGCCGCCGACCCAGAAATCGACGCTCCGGGTGTCGCCCTGGTTTTTCTCCTGCTGCAACACGCCGCCGACGGTGACCGTGCCGCCCCATTTCTCGGGGACCTTGCGCGTGATGACGTTGATCACGCCACCCATCGCATCCGCACCGTACAACGACGACATCGGGCCCCGCACCACCTCGATGCGCTCGATCGCGCTCAACGGAGGTAGCAGATTGCCTTGAACGCCAGCCGTGCTCCGATTCATCGTCTCCCGGGTATTCTGACGTTTGCCGTCCACCAGTATCAGCGTGTATTCGCCCGGCATTCCGCGGATCGAGATGTCTTGGTCGTTCGGCCCGGCGCCCACCACGCTGACGCCTTCCACGGAGCGCAGGATGTCGGCCAGCGAGTTGTAGGGTCTGGCCTCGATGTCCTTGCGCGTGATCACGGAAATGCTGGCCGGCGCCTCCTTGATGGCCTGCTCGCGCTGGCTGGCAGTCACGACCACGGCCTCCAGCGTTACCTCGCCATCTGATGGCTTCGCCGGCTGTATCTGCGCCCAGGCACCGGATGCCCCCAGGACGCCGGCAGCCACTGCGGACTTGAGGACAAAACAGGGTAAGGAATGTGACATGGTTTCAATTTAGGTAATGAGAGTCATTCGCGTTTTCATTATCTGCGTTGAAGGCATGTGAAGTGTTTGTGCAAGAAACGAACTTGTTTGCGCGACTGTCTTCAGCGCTGACCGCTGCGCCGGGCAAGTTTCGGTGTCACCCCGAAGCGCCGTTTGTAGGCAGTTGCGAAATTTGCAGGGCTGGTATAGCCGGCTAGTGCTGCAGCTTGCTTGATGCTGAGGGCGTCGCGCTCCAGCGCCAGCCGGGCTCGCTGCAGGGAGTTCTCGCGCAAAAAGTCGAATATGGTCGTGCCGTAGGCGGTACGGAATTGCCGCTGCATGGTGTTGGCGTTCATGCCCATTTGGCGCGCCATATCCTCGAGCGAAAGCTGGTTGGCTGCCGCGCCGCTAAGGAATGCCCGCAGCTCCGCCATGCGGCAATACCCTCTTGAGCTAAGGCCTGTCGCATTTGGCTGCGCGATATTGTGGATGATGCTCTGGCTGCCCCGCGGCGGTGCCAATGCCTCTGCCAGCAGGTCCAGCATGCGGCTTTCCAGGTAAATCGCCTGCAAGATCGGTTCAAAGGCTGGCGGTCGGACGATCTGCTCGGCCAAGGCTATCGCGCGTGGCGTAGGTTGCCAGGGCTGCGCCAGCAGGTGAGAAGACAGCAGAGAACGCAAGCGCGCGGGCATCGCTGCGCAACTGGCCTCTTGGAGGTGCTGCAGCCATTCGCCGGAGACGACGGCACTAAGTCGTCGCGCATAGGTTCCTTTGCTGAATCGACGGCTGAAGGTTTCGGGTTCGATGGCGTTCATCAGGAACGCCTTCGCGTAGCCCGGTGGCCGCTGGGATAGCTCGTGTGCGTTGCGTGGGCAGGCGGTCGTCAGTACCACGCGCCGATTGCCATACGACAGGTCCAGATTTCCCTCGAGCAGCACCACCAGGTGCAGGCCGGGGGCGCAGCATCCGGAGACGGTGCCATTGAATTCGTCCGTCGCGTCATCGGCGTGCATGCGCAGGCCCGGTCGCATCTCACGGATCTTGGCGATGTGTGTAGCCAATCCTGGCTTGCCGGGATCAAGAAGACGGTCTTCGCGCGCATCCATGCTGCCTACCCCTTTGAGCTTGGCGGCGCCGACTGCTTATCCGGCGGGGCAGCGCAAACCATTTCGTTGCTTTGCCAAACAAACGGCGCCACAACACACATCCTTTCCAGGATAAAATGAAATGAGAATCATTAGCATTATCGGAGTCGGCGTGAGAAAGACAAGCAAATTTTTGTTGCGGCTCTGCGCGGTCGCGCTGCAGGGCGAATACTGGACGAGCCTCGGGCTTTGACATGCCGATATCCGCAACCATCACGCGCCGCACGCTGCTGTTGGCGGGCCTGGGCGGCGCGCTCTCCGGCTGCCTCACGGCCATGAGATCCGGCGCCTCGTCCCGTGACTTGCCGAGCCTCGCCGCTTCGCCGCCCGTTCAGGTCCCTGCGAGCCGGCAGCTCGACGTGACAATCGCCGGGCAACGCCGGCGCATTTTCGTCGCATTGCCGCCGGAGCCGGCGCCGCAGCAGGGATATCCCGTCCTGTACGCGCTGGACGGTAACGCGTCGTTTCCCCTGCTCGCGCAGTTGGCGCGCAACCGCGCGGCGCGCCCCGATGGAGCGCGGGCCAGTACACCGGTAGTGGTCGGGCTGGGATATGCGACGGACGGGCCTTACGACATGCAGGGGCGCACCGACGATTACACTCTGGCCGCGATGCCGGGCCCGACGCCCGGAGCGAGCCGCAGCGGCGCAGATCGCTTCCTGGCCTTTATCGAGCATGACGTGCAGCCGTGGCTGGCGCGGCAGCTTCCCATCGACCCACAACGGCAGATTCTGTTCGGCCATTCCTATGGCGGATTGCTGACCTTGTACGCGTTGTTCACCCGCAGCCGCATGTTTCAGAACTACGTTGCGGCCAGCCCGTCGATCTGGTGGGGCGATCGCGCCATCCTGCCATTCCGGGACCACTTCGTGCGGCAGGCGTCGCCGCTTGAGCCACCCGTCGGCTTGCTGATCACGGCAGGCAGCCTCGAAGAAGGCGTGCCGAACGCGGATCCGGAACGCGCGCGCCGCCAGCAGGCGCGCAAGCAGGTCGGCTCTGCCCGCGCCCTCACGCAGAGCCTGCAGGGCGTGCAGGGATTGCGGGCCGAGTTCCGTTTGCTTGAGGGCGAGGACCATGGCAGCCTGGTTCTCCCCAGCGCTGCCTTGGCCGTCAGCATAGCCTGCGCCCCTCCACTAGCTGGGGCGCCGGCATGAGCACCCAGCTCCGGGCCTCGCATCCATTCGTTGGAAACGAGAAGGCAGCTGACAGGGCGGAAGCGAGTGGATTGAATATGCATTGTAATGAGAAGCATTAGCAATTATATTGGACTGTGGAACCGTTTGCGCGAGGGTATTGCTGCGCTTGTCGAGTCTCCAGTTGGATTAGCGGGGCGATGATCGTCATCAATGTCATATGTGGAGCAATCTGAATGGAAGGGTGAGACCATGAATCGCGAGCAGCAGGAGATTGATCTACTCGATATCAAGGCCGAGTGTGTCGAGTTGCAGCGCGGCCTGATCATCAACCTCGTTTCGTCTAGCCGCCAGTCCGAACCTGTGAAGGCGGTTTCCTATCAACACCAGAGCGACTACATTCACTTCAATTACTTGATGCAAGGGCGGTTCGAGGCCAAGGTGAGGGGCCAGACCATCGCGATGTCGCCTGGCGACTTGAACGTGGGGTTCGCGAATGGTGAACGATTTGACATAGCGCATTGCTGCAGTTTGCTTGATGTCGAACTGATGGTTGATTTCGAGTTGCTCATGGAGTTGGCCGGTGGCGACGGTCCGTTGGTGGACGACATCACCGTCGACCGCTTCTTTACACGTAGCCGCCGTGGCTGCCATCGTGTGAGTGCGGCGGCGGGACAACTGGTCCACTGTTTTCAACAGGCCCGCGATGCCAAGCTCTTGCTGTCCTCCGCCTCGCTCGAATTTCTTTATTGGCATCTGCAGGCATTTCACGCAGACTGCGGGCATGGCGATATCTGCCTGCGGGAGCGCCGCAGACTGCTGGAGGCGAGGGACTATCTCTTGCACGATCTCAGTGCGCCGCCCACCATCGCCGAAATCTCCCGCAAGGTGGGACTGAATCAATTCAAGTTGAAACAGGGCTTTAGGAGTCTGTTCGCTAGTAGCATCTATGCCTGTTTCCAGGCGGAGCGTATGCGGCAAGCGAGGCAGTTTTTGCGCAAGCACAATGTCACGGAAACGGCGATGATGCTGGGGTACAGCAACGTCAGTCATTTCAGTTCGGCTTTTCGCAAACATTTCGGTATGTTGCCCAGCGCCGTGCGCAACGGCTAGGTTGGCAAACGGTCACCAGCATTTCCACCCCCTTCGTGCCTTAGCAGCGCGTTGCGTGACGGTTAGTTCATGGCGGCGGACACGCTTCCTCGCCCGTCGTGCGCCCACGTGCTTCGGTATCGGCAAGCGAGGCCGTTTCGATGCGGATGCTGGCCCGTCCGTACTCTTCCTGGCGCCAGTCTATGCGCACCCGCGACGCCGATGCCATGTACGTCAACGCCTCGCACTCCATCTCTCTGACCAGATTGCCGAGTTCGGGGCACTCAAGTTGGCCGAACATGTCTGCATAAGCGCAGTACGCGACGTCGTAGCCTTGGGCGGTGCTGTTGCCAGACAGCAGGCCGAGTTCTCGACAGCGTTCGGCGAAAGCTTGCCAGTACGCCCGGATGCCGACCTCTGGCGACGCGCTTTCCGCGACCACTTCCGGCATTGGCCAGAGCCAGCGCATTTCCATGCGCCCAGTGTCGAGAAACATGCGCCGGTACAGGGTGAACGCCTGTTCCTGGCCCAGCAGCGCGCGAGCCTGGCTATAGCCGGCGGTGAACATGCTGATATCGCGCGTAATGCGTGCCCAATGCCCAGCTTGCGTGGCGTGCCGCTTGCGCATTGGTGCCAGGGCGATGTAATGGCGGCGCCAGTGGAGCATCACCCGAGCCACGAAGCGGGCAAGGCCCAGCGGCGACAGGCTGGCCTTGAGCTGACGCCACAATGCCGACTCGGTGAGGTAGCGGGTTTGCAACGCGCTCATGCGCGGATGGAGGGCTATGTCATACCAGCACTGTGCATAGTGCGGCCAATCTTCCCCCTTGTCGGCGACGATCTGGCACCAGCCGAAATGCAAGGGATCGCGTTGGTACTGGAGATCACTGGCCCGCCGATAGGTGACGCCGTGGCTGCGCAGCGCGGCGCTCAGCGCCGCATGCGCCGTGTCTGGCAAATGTTCGACCGCATGCGCCCCGGCTTGGACATCGAGCGCGCGGTCGAGCATCGTTTCGACGGCAGCGCAAGCCATCGCGGCGGTGAAATCGTAGGACGAAATGCCGCCGTGCACTAACAGGCCATCCTGCGGCCGGTCGTCGGGGTACACCCATAGGCTGCAGTCCGGGTCGGCGTTCTTGCGTCGTTTGATCGACTGTCCGTTGCTGTAGAACAGGCGTGCCAGTCGCTGGCGCATACCGCGCCCGCGGTCGAGGCGTGCGAACAGGCTGGCCATGCCCGGTGACAGAAACTGGATGTGGTAACGCGCGTCTAGCGTGGCGATGGCGGCGCAGCCGGTCCTGCCGCGCGCGCTGGCCAACCCGGCGATTTCCGGGCTCGAGTAGGGGATCAAGGGCAGCGCTTCGCGCTGTCCGGGAAAATGGAACTGATGCCGAGCATCGCGGCGTGGTGTGCTTTCCTGGCAGCGCTGGCCCTGTGTCAAGCAGGTGCGCTGGGAGCGGAAGCTGTCCAGGATCGCATGGGGGCTGGACTCGCCGCCGCCATAGGCCGCGCCGGCGTAAAAGCGGCTGCGGTAGGTGCCGCTGGGCGAAGCCAGTTCCCGCGCCAACTGCATCAGCAATAGTGTCGATAGCCCGGGTGCTAGCCCCATGCCCGTGAGAATGCGTCGGCCGGCGCGACTTGCTTCGCTGTCCAAGGCCAGGATCGCGTCTGCGGCGTCCAGGTTGTCGTTGATGTCAATGCAATCTATGCCCGCTTGCAGGCATAGCGCATGCGGTGTGGCGGCGAACGCGTTCATGGGGCCGAGAGCGAGGATGGCCAGATCGAACTGGCGTAGCACTGCGATGGCACTATCAGAGTCGCGCATGTCGATAGCGATGTGCCGCACGTCAGGGGGAAGGCGGTCCCCAATGGCGGCGCGGCGCGAGGCGCTGGTCAGGATTAGCGTCGGGTGCCGGGCGCGCAGCATGCGCAAGATGCGGCGACCGGTTTCGCCATTGCCGCCGATGACGACAATGCGGGCTGGCGGCAAGTTCGAGAATGGCTTCATGTCGCAGACTCCTGCCTGACGGGGCTTACGGATTGCGTCAAGCCATCGATGACGATCAGCCCTTCGACCTGCAACAGCGCAACGAAGCGCTGGCAGTCCATGGCCTCATGCAATAGATGCACGCCGGGGGGAATGGCGGGGCCTTCCAGCAAGCAGCGCGCGGCAATCGCGATGGTGGCACCAGTGGCCCGGTAGGTGTCAGAGATCATCAGCGTCGCGTTAGCGCTTTCGCCGTCTTCGTAGCGCACTTCCGCTTTGAGGCCGTATACCGGCGGCAAATGCCGCATATCCTGCCGCGCGGCGCGGACCAGCCATTTCGCGGCGCACGCGATGGTTTCATGGCGGCGATAGAGCGCGAACAGCTTGGCCAGCAGGCAGACCATGGCCGCGCGCGGCCCGATATTGCTGCCGTAGGCGCGCGCCTGCGGGATGTTCAGCTGACGCGCCAAGCGTGCTAGCTCCTCGGCCGGCATTAGCAGGGTGGTGACCCGGCCCGCCGGCTTGGGGAAGCAGGTTCGATGGCTAGCCCGGTGCAATGGCAGCCGTTGATGGTTGCCATTGCGAATTTCGGGGAAACCGCGTCGCTGGCCGAAGTCGCCGAGGCCATGAATGATGTCCCAGGCCGAGTTGTAACTCCATGCATCGCGGCCGATGCAGTAGGTGCGCAGGCTGAGCGGGCTGCGCCCAAGCGCGCTGCGCTCGATCAGGTATTTGGGGAATAATCCCGACAGCCCCGGTAGCAGGCCGACGCTGATGATCAGCGGAACCGGCGACGGTTCGGCAGCCTCCAGGGCCTGGAGCAGGGGGTCGTAGCCCCCGGCGTCGATCAAGGGAGTCGCCACTTCCCGGCAGACGCTGGCGATGCGGTCGCCAATCAGGCCGGACGGGCCGACGCAGGAGACGACCAGCGCGGCATCGCACAAAATGGCTTTGAGCGCCTCGCGGTCAAACGCGTCCAGCCGGATCCAGGAAAGCCGGGACGAGACCGGCAGCGAGCTGGTGTCATCTGCGGGAGCGCCCTGTCGCGACGCCAGGACCAGAGCGTGGTGGGTATGCTTGAGCAGATAACGTGCTGTTTCGCGCCCGACCCGCCCGTTGCCGCCCATGATGACAATGCGTTGGGCAGAGTTTATGTTTGCTGTTGTCATGAGTGCTGGTCATTTGAATATTTAGAAAGAACGGAAACAAGCACGCTGCCGTCGGCTGCGGCGTTTAGCGTTGAATGATGCGATCTATCTGATCAGCGACCTGCCGATTCAGTCCGGGATCTCCCAGCGTATGAAAAAACCCGAGCTGCAGGCGATGGGCGGGCGACAAGCGGAAGGACAGGACCGGCCGGTTGTTTAGCCGTGCGCCGATCAGGTCCTTGGGGTTGCTGTTGGCGCTCGCCACATAGTCGCGGCACTGCGCGCCGGCAAGGCAGTTTGGATGCCGGTCCAGTTGGTAATTGGAAAAGTTGGACAGGGTGCACGAGGTCGTATCGTTGAAACCGCCGGCCAAGCCACGGGCGAGGGCGAATTCAAGCATCTTGTACAGGCTGAGATGGGCGCCCATGGCTTGCCAGGCAAGCAGCAGGTTCTGGATCTGCCGTCCGATCTGGTGCAGCGCTTGTCCGCCGGCGACCGTTACTGGCAGATAGGCGATGTAATTGCCGATGCAGCATTGGCGCAGCGCGGGCGGCAGGATATCCATCAAGATTCGCAGACTGATTGTGTCGGTGTGCGCGATCTTGCGCGAGCCGTGGTTCAGCTCATACAAGGCCTTGGCAATCAACGCACAGACCAAACTGTTAGGCGTGAGGTCAGGGTCTTGTCCCTGGCATTGGCGCATCAGTCGGGAGAGATCGAAGCTTACGCTCGCGCATTGCGCCATCTGCGGAGAGTGCCGTGCCAGCTGGCCGGCCATCGCTGGATAGGGGGTGGCATACTGGCCAGCGTCTGTCGTGCGATAGGCGGCAAGCCGGCAGAGATTGGCGAGATGCCGGACATGGCCAAGCCGGATCAAAGTCTTGCCGCGACCGAAGGCGTAGATAGCGTCGGGGGCAGGCGAGGTCAATCGACGCAGGCTAGCTTGTATGCCTTCGATCACCGGGCTATCCCCGGCGCATAGCGCATTGTAGTAGCGGATCACCTGGTTGAAGAGCAGCGCGACACTGCCGCCATCACAATGGCTGTGATCGCCGCACTGGAGAATCATGAACTCGTCTGGCGACAACGCGGTACGCATCAGAATGAAGAACATCGGGGCGCAGCGGCGCTGCGACTTCAAGGCGAAGACATCGCGGAATACTTGGCGATAACCGGCATCCAGGTCGGAGACCATCATGGTCCAGAAGTACTCGCTGGCGGCTGGCGCCGCTTGCCAGTGTCCGCGTCCGCGCGCATCGCTGCAGATCGAGCGCGCTAGTCGGGACACTTGGCTAAGGACGCCGGCGATGCTCTGATGTAGTCGCTCCGCGTCAATGGCGCCGTGGAAACGGTAGCCGCAGACGAAGGTCACGCCGCAGCGTGCCATCGAGGCGTCCAGACGGGAGAGGGCGATGTCGGCGGGCATGCGGGCGGGCCAGTTAAGGTGTGCTCGGCCACGGCGCGGATTGTGGTACCGACACACCGGCCTCAAGCACAGTGGCGAGCACCGCTGCTTGCTGCGGGACCAGGTAGAAATGGCCGCCAGGAAGACGCCGCAGCGTGAAGGCGCCAGTGGTCTCCTCGGCCCAAGCCTGGGCGTCGCAAGGAAACAGTTCCGTATCGCTGTCACCGACTAGTGCAGTAATCGGCGTCGTCAGACATGGGCGGTCCGGGCGCGGCGCATAGGTTTCGATGGCCTGGTAATCCCCGCGCAACGCTGGCAGGATCAGCGCGACCAATTCGGGAGAGGACCCCGCCGCGGCTCGGGTGCCGCCTAGTCGCAGCACCTCCTGGATTAGCGCTGCATCCGGGCCGGCGTGCAATCGGCTTGGCCGTCGGCGGCTGGGCGCTTCACTAGCCGATAGCAGCAGGTGACCCGGCAGCTGGCAGCCGGCGCGCCATAGGGCCAAGCTCAGCTCGTATGCCAGCGCTGCGCCCATGCTGTGGCCAAATAGCAGATAAGGCCGGTCCAGCCATCGCGGCGCGGCCTGCAATTGCTGGGCGATCTGCGCGGCCAATGCTGGCAGGTCACGCACGGGTTCCTCGTTGATGCGGTCTTCGCGGCCCGGATACTGGATAGCCGACATTTCGATCCACGCCGGCAATGCCAGGCTCCATGGGCGGAAGAAGCTGGCTGAGCCGCCGGCGTGGGGCAGGCAGAGCAGGCGCACCCGGGCCTGGGGGCGTGGTAGCCAACAGCGCAACCACGCTGTAAGGGGCGCGGCCGGCGTGCCGGCGCGTTGCGTGACGGTAGCTGAGTGAACGTGATTCAACATGGGGAACCCTGTTTTGGCGCGTCAGTAGCGCAGTGTCAATGTGGCGCCAATAGTGCGAGGGCTGCCGATCTCGGCCAGCGGCACCAGTCCCTGCTGCGAGATCACGGTGGCGTAAAAGCGGTTGGTCAGGTTCTTCACCCAGAGATAGGCATCCCACCTTTGTGCTTCAACGCCGAGCTTGAGGTTGACCAACGTATAGGCGTCCTGTTTGAGGGTGTTGGCGGCGTTGAAATAATGCTTGCCCTTGTATTGCAGATCGACCCGGGCCAGCACGTATAAGGCGTCGTTCAGCGGGCGTCGGTGCTGCAGCGCCAGGTTGGCGCTGAACTGCGGCGCGAAAGGGAAACGATTGCCGGCATAGTCGGTGGCCTGGTCGAACTGGTACTGCAAAAAGCGCGTCTGCGTATAGGCGGCGCCTGCACTGAGCATCCAGCCGCGTGCGGGAAGCGCGCGGATTTCGGCTTCCAGCCCACGGCTGCGGCCGCGGCCTGCATTGTCGGTGACGACATTGAAGGCGGTGGCACCGGGGATGATGCGCTGCACTTGCTGGTCTTTCAGGTCGGTCTGAAATAGCGCGGCGCTGAATTCGGCGCGCTGTTCGAACCAGGAAGCCTTGTAGCCCAATTCGTAGCTGGTGCTCTCTTCGGGCCGGAACGTTGGACGCTCACGATCCAGGTACAAGGTGTCGAAGCCGCCCGCGCGGTAGCCTTTGGCAACAGTGCCATACCACAGTGTGTTCTTCGCGGGGGCATACGACAGCGTGGCTTTGGGTAGCCACTTCCGGAACGACAGGCGCCCCTGCAGTGGGTAGTCGGTGCCCATGCTCTGGCGGTTGACTTGCGCGTCAAGCTTGCGGGTTTCGTCATCCATGCGCAAGCCACCGCTAAGGGTGAGCGTGTCCGTCAGCCGGTAGTTGATCTGCCCGAACAGGGCGTAGCCGAAACTGTCTTTGTTGTAGGCATAGCGGTCAGTGATCGGGCCGCCCAGCACCACGCCGGTATAGTCGGCGTTGCTGACCGAGCGGGAGCGGGTCGTGGTGTCATAAGCGTATAGGCCGGCCAGCCAACCCAATGTCGGTTCGCCCTTGGAGGCTAGGCGCAGTTCCTGCGTGAGTTGCGTCAGCGTGTCTCGGCTATGACTGTCGTAGAAGCCGTAGGACGCACTCAACTGGTCGATTCGGTTGTTGGAGCGCCAGTCGCGCCAGCTGGTCACCGAGGTGAGGTCGACATCATCACCCGCCCAGCGGATATGCAGCGCACTGCCGAGTGACTCGCGCTGGTCATTGCCGCTCAAGACGGTGGTCGAGGTGTAGCGGTCCCGTTTCATATCCTCCAGCGGACCGTAGGTATAGGAGCCGCCGGAGAAACTCTCCGCGTCCAGGCTCCAGTTCAACGTCAGGCGAGGGCTTGCCGTCCAGCGCAATTTGGAGCGTAGCGAGTAGTCTTCGCGCGCGTTGAGCTTCTTGCCGGTGATGCCGCTCTTGACGTAGCCGTCGCCCTCGGTGCCGGCGAAGGCCAGGTTCCACGCCAAGGTGTCTGCGATCAGCGGCACGTCAAGCACGCCTTTGACGCCGCGCGTGGCGCGATCGTCGGCTTGCACCGACAACTTGCCTTGCGGCGTGTCCGCAGGAGGACGGGTGACGATGTTGATTACGCCGGCCAGTGAGTTACCGCCATAGAGCGTGCCCTGCGGGCCGCGCAACACTTCAATGCGTTCGATGTCAAGCAGGTCGAGGTCGAACAAGCCGTTGCCGAGGTAGTTGACGCCATCGACATAGAAGCCGACCGTGGGTTCAGTAAACAGTCCCGGGCCGATGCCGCGGATGAAGACGTTGGTGTCGCGCCGGCCGCCCCAGGAAAAGAGGTTCAGATTCGGAACCAGGCTTGAGAGTTCGGCGAGGGAGCGGATCTCGGCATCTTCCAGGTCGGCACTGGTTTTGACCGACAGGCTGACGGCTACGTCCTGGGCTCTGGCGCTCCGCTTTTCGGCAGTGATTTCGATGGCGGGCAGCGTGACGGGATCTACGCTGGCCTGCGCCCATGCCAGTGACGGCAGGATGGCCAGCGCCACGGCAATCAGGGTCGGCTGCAGCGCGCTACGGGTGGCTGGCATTGTGCCGTGATGCGCTGACGTAGGCTTGGTCATAGGCATGCGGTCATGCTTTGAGATGATGAGAAACAAGAATCATTCCCATAATGTCGCAGCGACGGCCTGGGGCGAACTCCCCGAAACCGTCGTGTCAGTGCTCCTATCGGGAGTTTTTGTCGCTGTGCGCGTTGTCGGCTTCAGACCGCGCTCACCACCAGCAGCGTGGCCATATGCTGGCCGCATGTGCGATAACGCCCGGTGAAGCACTGGCCTTGGCGCCAGCCTGCGTTCAAGGTGCGCGCTAGCCGGACCTGGAAACGGTCTGCGTCCACGGCGAAGACTTCGGCGTCCTGGCAGTCGAAATAGGCATTGACGCTGGGATAGAGTGCTTTGAAGAGGCTTTCCTTGGCTGAGAACACCAAGGTGACGAACCGCTGCCGAGCGCACGGCGCCAACGTTGCCGCCCAGCGCCTCTCTTCCGCGCGCAGCACGCTGGCGCTCACCTCGGCCACCGTAGCGGCGCACAGCAAGCGTTCGCAGTCGATGCCGAGCGCATGGACTTGATCGTTGCGAGCAACCGCAGCCAGGGCCAGGCCTTCGGCATGGCTGATCGAACCGACCAGCCCATGCGGCCATGCCGGCGCGCGCTGCGCGCCGATTGCCACTGGCGCGGGATTCACGCCGAGAGCGGCCATGGCGTCGGCGACGCACAGGCGGCCGGCTAGGAATTCGGCACGCCGTTTTGCGACGGCGCGTCGGATACCCGGCGGCTGCTCGATGCCGTAATGGCGGTACAGCGCGTCGCTAAAGGCCCGCAGCTCGTAATGGGTGGCGCGCAAAGCGACGTGGGCCGGCCCGAAAGCGTCGAAGCCGCTATCGGCTTGCAGAAAGCCGGCGGGCGGCTCAGCGTGCACCGCGGCGCTCAACGCGCATCCTCAACCTCGGCGTCGATCTCTTCGGCATGCTGGCCGTGCCAGAGCCGCGCATAGAGTCCCTGCTTGGCGAGCAGGGTGTCGTGGCAGCCGGACTCGACCAGCCGGCCTTGGTCCAGCACGAGGATCTGGTCGGCGTGGCGTATGGTGTTGAGGCGGTGGGCGATCATGATCACTGTCCTGCCCCGAGCCAGCCGCGACAGCGCCTGCTGGATCCGGTGCTGGGCTTCGGCGTCCACCGAGGCGGTGGCTTCGTCCAGCAGCAGGACGGGGGCATCACGCAGCAAGGCGCGCGCGATCGACAGGCGCTGGCGCTCGCCGCCGGAGAGCCGTTGCCCGCCTTCGCCGATGCGGGTGTGATAGCCCTCGGGCAGGGCCTGCGCGAATTCCTCGCAATAGGCTTGCCGGCAGGCCTCGATGACCGCCTCGTCGCTGGCGTCGGTGCGGCCGATGCGTACATTGTCGAGAAGGCTGCCGTCGAACAACTGTACGTCCTGGAACACCATGCCGATGCGCCGGTAAAGCGCCGCACTGTCGAGTTGGCGCAGATCGACGCCACCGAGCAGGATGCGGCCTTGTTGCGGATCGAAGAAACGCGCGATCAGGTGGGCCAGTGAGCTTTTTCCCGCGCCGGACGGGCCGACGATTGCGGTGAAGCTACGCTCGGGCACATGAAACGAAAGGGTTTGCAAGTGCCAACGCGACGCCCTGGCCGGCTGGGCATCTTGGTAGGCGAACTCGACTGCATCGAAGGTAATGTCATAGCCCGCCGGCAAGGCCAGCGGCGTTGTGTGGTCGGGCACGGCCTGCGGCAGCGGCGGCTGTTCGAGCACGGCCTGGATGCGGGCTTCGCTTTGCGCAGCGATGCGCAGCACGGTCAAGTAGACGGCAGCATCGAGCAGCGGGTCCAGTAGCTTGTAGGCGACGACGAGGGACAGGAACCAGTGCAGCGTCGGCAACGCGCTGGCACCGGCCAGGTAACCGCCGGTCAGCAGGAGCGCCACCAGTCCGCACTCCAGGCAGAGGCGATAGAGCTGGACTGGGCCTGCGCCCCAGGCCTCGGCGTCAATGCTGCTCTGGCGCATGCGTTCGAAATGGCGGTCGAGCCGGGCGAGCCACGGGCGGAACTGATTGAACAGCCGCAAGGTGACGATGCCGGTGACGTACTCGACCAGCAGCCCGGACGCTTCGCGGAATTGCTCCTGTTTGCGCCGTCCGGCGCGCAGGAACAGCGCGCGCGCGGCATTGAGCAGCCACAGCGCCAAGGGCAGCGCCAGCAGCAGGCAAGTGGCCAGGCGCCAGTCCAGCCAGGCCAGCGCCGCCAGACCGAGCAGGGGCACGGCGAATGCCGTGACCAGATCGGCGGTGACGTGGGTGAAGATGCTTTCCACGTTCTTGATGTCAGCCGACAGCACTTCCGCCAATTGCCCGGCGCGCTGCTGCCGCAGGGTGTGCAAGGGCAGGCGCTGTACGGTGGCGAGCACATGCTCGCGATAGCCACCCATTAGCCGGTAAGCGCCCAGAAAGCAGCATAACTGGCCGACGTAGCCGCACAAACATTGCGCGGCGAGCGCCAGCAGCAACGCCAGGGCCAGCGCGCCGATGCTGGCCGGCTGCGCCGTGGGCGCGCCGCCGGCGACGGCGTCGCGGAACCAGGCGTAGCCGATCAGGAACGGCGTCAGCGCCAGCGCGCGTTCCAGCCCGCGCAAGCCAAGACCGAGATAGAAGGTGCGCGGCGAGGCGCCACTGAGCGCAATGACTCGCTGCAGCATGCGCAACAGGCCGGGCTCGGACTGGCGGGTGGAGGAGTTGGGGTCGTGCATCTCAGCCTCCCGCCGTGGCCGGCGCGGCCAGGTTGCCGGCATCTTGCGGGAGCAGCCGCCAGTCTTCGCTATCCAGATGGCGCCGCCACATGCCGCGGTACAGCAGATTGCGGTGCAAGAGCACCTGGTGGCGGCCGCAGTCCTGGACCCGGCCGTCCGCCAGCACCACGATTTGATCGGCCTGCGCCACAGCGTGCATGCGGTGGGCGACGATGAGAATGGTCTTGTCAGGATAGGTTTGGCGCAAGGCCTGGTAGAAACGGTGCTCGGTCAGGTTGTCGGCAAAGGCGGTGGCTTCGTCCAGCAGCAGGATGGGGGTGGCGGCCAGTAGCGCGCGGGCGACGGCGAGACGTTGGCGTTCGCCGCCGGACAGCGTCAGACCGCGTTCGCCCAACTCTGTATCGTAGCCGCTTGGCAGCGCCTGGATGAAGGCGTCGGCTTGGGCGACCCGCGCTGCCTGCCGCACTTCCTCGTCGCTGGCGTCGGTGCGCGCCAGGCGCAGGTTTTCCAGCAAGGTGCCCTGGAACAGAAAGGCCTCCTGGGTGGCGACACCGATCAAGAGGCAGCGCTGCGCATCGGACAGCGTGTCGAGCGCGATGCCATTGAGCGTGATCGTGCCCTGCGACGGCTGCAGAAGTCCGCCCAGCAAATGCACCAGCGTGGATTTGCCGGCGCCCGAGGGGCCGACCAGCGCCGTGACGCTACCCGCCGGCAACTGCAGGTCGACCGTGTGCAGCACCTGGCGCGTGCCATAGGCGCAGGACACGGCGCGCAGTTCGACGTTCAGCGGCGCCGGCAGCGCCTGCTCGGGCCCGGGGGCCGCGGTTGCCGCGTCCAGCAGCGGCAGGATGCGCCCCAGGCTGGTTCGCGCCGCTTGGAAGTCCGAGAAAAACTGGGTCAGCTTGAGCAGCGGCTTGAGCATGCCGGCGCCGAGCATCATCGCTAGCATCACGCCGGCCAGATCGATATGACCCTCTCGGTGCAACCAGGCGCCCAGCGGCAGAATCAGAAAAGCACTGGCGCTCAACAGGACCGTAAACAGCGACCAGCCGGGTACGGTTTTGTGGGTCACCTCGCGGATCAAGGCGTAATAGTCGTGCAACTGTTGACGCAGCTGCTCGAAGCGCGTGACGTCCTGATTAAAGGCCTTCATTACCGGCATATTGCGCACATATTCGACCAGGGTGGCATTGAGCGCTGCTTCGGCACGGGTGTAGCGCTCGAAGTGTGCGTTCATCCGGCGCAGCGGCAGCGCCGAGGCCAGCGCCGCTAGCGGCACCGTGGCCAGGGTGGCCAGCGCTAGCCGCCAGTCGGTCCAGAACAGCAGCAGCGCGACGCACAGCGGAGTGACCAGGGCGGCCAGCAGTTCCACCGTATGGTGGGCAATGAAGGATTCCAGTTGTTCGACGTCCTGCAGCAGAATGCGCTTGAGCTCGCCAGAGCGAAAGCTCTGCAAGTCGCGCAGCGGCAACCACGACAGGCGCCGCGCCAGTTGCTGCCGCAGGTAGGCTAGCAACTGGTAGGCGGCTTGGTGGCTGAGGGCGTAGGCGGCGGTGTAGCACAGATATTTGCCGAGCAGCGCCAGCGCCAGCCAGGCAGCCAACTGGTACAGCGCGCTGGCCGCAAGTGCGTCGTCGGCCAGCAGCGTCAGTGCGATGGCGCGGTACAGTATCCAGTAGGGTAGTAGCTCCAGGGCCGCAGCGGCCACCGTGAGCGGCAGGGCGGCGAGCAATCGTTTCTTTTCCGTGCTCGCCAGGCAAAGTAACCGGCGGAGGAGAGCGGCGGAGGTCGGCATCTTTGGGTTCTCGCGATAGGCGCAGGCAGGCCTGATGGGCTTGCAGGATTGATGCCGACCACTCTGGGCCAGCCGCTACAGGCCCGCTCCCCGCAACGGTAGTGCTAATGGCCGGATCAGGAATATTTGTTGCATCCGCACGTCGATTTGTCCGGCCGCGCAACTGTGTTTTCGGGGGATTCGCTCCGCTTTCGGGTAGCCGACCGACGGCCGCGACGACTAGGATGACCTTCCTTACGCTGAGAGAAGGACGTCGTCGATGAAGCGAATGCTGCAATGTGCTGCGCTGTTGGTCGCGCTGCTGGCTGTCGGGCCGGTGCTGGCCGACACGTTTCCTGTGCGCGTGCAGGACGGCCGCGGCAAGGCCGTAACTATCGTCAAGCAGCCGGCGAGGGTAGCCTCGGTCTCGGCCTTCGGTGCCGACCTGATGGGCGCCTTGGGCCGCGATGTAGTGGGCGTGTCCTCAATGGGCAATCAGAAGCCGGCCTTTCTTGGCCGCCATGTCGCCAAGGCGGTCGATCTGGGCACAGCCAACGAGACCAATATGGAAATGCTGGCGCAACTGGCGCCGGATCTGACCATCGGCATTCGCACCTACACGGAGATGTTCGAAAAGCAGTTCGAGGAGATCGGCGGCTTCCTGGCCTATGACCTTGTGACCTACGAGCAGTCCCGTTATGCCATCGCCTCGGCCGCAACGGCGGCCGGCTTCGCCGAGCAGGGGCGCCGCTTGAACGCCGACTTCGCGCAGCGGCTGAGCGAAGTCGGACGGCGCGCTCCTGGTGGGGCGTCCGCCATCTTCATCTGGCACTGGGCGGATACCCTGTGGGCACACTACGATCACCATATGACCGCCACGCTGATGCGGGCGCTGAAGGTCCGCAACGCGCTGGGGCCGAGTCCGCATCCACGGCAGATGAACCCACATGGCAAGGCGATCAGCATGGAGCAACTGCTGCGGCTCAATCCGGATTTTATCTTCTCATTCCAGGCCGGCGATGCGCCGATCCGCGCCCATCCGGTCTGGCCGCGCTTGCGGGCGGTGCAGCGAAGGCAGGCGTATCGCGTTGGCAATCAATATGCCGAGGTACACGGTCCGCTGGCGCGCGACATGGTGCTGCGGGAAATGGCGCACTTGCTGTATCCAGGCGTCTTTCCCCCGGTGCAAGACATTCCGGATGCGGCTCGGGCGCGGCCGCTGAGCTTCAGGGATTGAGCGGGATGGCTGCATTTTCGGAGGGCCTCGCCAGAGTCGCGTTGATGGCGGCAACGGCGGTGGCGCTGACCGTCGGCGCTGCCGTGCTGTCGTTGACCCACGGCGACGCCGTCGTGTCGCTGCCGCAATTGGCTGCGTTGTTGTGGCGGCCGGACGACTCTGCCGCTGGCTTCGTGTTGTGGGAGTTGCGCTTGCCACGCCTGCTGGCCGGCATTCTGGTCGGCGCGGCGCTTGGGATGGCCGGCGCGATCGCGCAGTCAGTCACGCGTAATCCGCTGGCCTCGCCGGATCTGCTCGGCGTCAGCGCTGGCGCCGCATTGACTATCGTTGTTGCCACCATATGGCTGCCGCTGTCGGTGGCGGGCATGGTGCTGGCGGGCATCGGCGGTGGCCTGCTGGCGGCGCTCATGACTATGCTGATCGCCTGGCGCGCTCGGCTCGATCCGATCCAGTTGACCTTGGCAGGCATGAGCGTGGCGATCCTTTGCTCGGCGGCGATCATGGTGGTTCTGGTGGTGGCGGCCAATGAAGCCAATGGCCTGTATTTCTGGTTGATCGGCGGCTTGGCGGACCGCACCTCCGCGCATCTGGCGCAGCTGTTTCCCTGGGTGGCGCTGGGTCTGGTGCTGGGCTTGCTGTTTTCCCGGCCTCTCAATGTCCTGATGCTGGATGACGCCGTCTGCCAGGCATTGGGCGTCAAGGTGTTGACTTGGCGCGTGCTGGCCGGACTGGCGGCGGTAATCCTGACGGCGGCCAGTGTGGCCGTGGCCGGGCCGATCGGCTTCATCGGCCTGATGGTGCCGCATATCGTGCGCCTCTCGGTCGGCCATGCAGCCAGCGACCACCGGGTGCTGTTGCCATTGGCCGCGCTGGTCGGCGCGGCGTTGCTGGCGTCGGCCGATGTCGTGGCAACGAGGCAGGACATACCAGTCGGCATTCTGATGGTGGTGCTGGGCGGGCCGCTGTTTCTGTATCTGATCGGTCGACGGGTGCGTTGACGATGACGGAGATCCGCGTAAAGGCTTTGTCTCGGCCACCAGCCTGGTCGGCTGGCCGCTACCCCTTCTGGCCGTTGATGGCGGCGCTGCTATTGGGACTGACGGCGCTGTTGCTGGCGGCGCTCGCTTTTGGTTCAGTGGCCCTGCCCATCGAGCAAATTTGGGCCGGCCTGACCCGGCCGGCTGCTGAGGCGCCGCTGGCCCACCACTTGGTCTGGCGCTTGCGTTTGCCGCGCAGCTTGCTGGCGCTGATGGTGGGTGCGCAGTTTGCATTGTCCGGGTTGTTGTTGCAGACCGTGATCCGCAATCCGCTGGCCGACCCGGGCGTGATGGGCGTCTCGGCCGGCGCCAGCCTGTTCGTGGTGGGTTTCATTTTGTGGCTGGATGCCTTGAAGCTGGTGGCAAGCGCCCAGGCGCATTTCGAATTGTCCATCGGCATGCTGCCCTTTGTCGCCATAGCCGGCGCGGTGTCGACCGCGCTGTTATTGCTGGGTTTGAGCTGGCGCCACCGGCTTCATCCACTACGCATGGCTTTGTACGGGGTGGCGCTGGGCGCCATGTTGAACGCGGCGGTGATGTGGGTGGTGGTGGGCTGGGGCGGCGGGCGCACGGAAATCACCCTGCTGTGGCTGAGCGGCAGCCTTTATGGGCGCGATGTCGAACATATCGCGGTGCTGTTGCCCTGGCTGGGCGTCGGCGTGCTGGGCGTGGTCGTGGTGCTGCGGCCGCTGGCCGTGCTGCGCTTTGACGACGACATGGCAAGGTCGCTAGGCTTGGCGGTGCGCCGCTGGCGGCTGGCGGCGGTGCTTGTGGCGGTTGTATTCGCCGCCAGCGCGGTGGCGGTAGCCGGGCCGGTAGGCTTTGTCGGCCTGGTGGTGCCGCATTTGGCGCGGCAGTTGGTCGGTGGCGAACTGCGCTTCCTCGCACCGGCCAGTGCCGTGTGCGGGGCCGGCCTGATGCTCGCGGCCGACCTGATGGGGCGCGTCTTGTTTGCGCCGCTGGAGCTGCCGGCCGGCGCGCTCACCACCTTGATCGGCGTGCCGGTGTTCTTGACACTGTTGCAGCGACAGAGTGGGAGGTGTCCATGATTCTGCAAGCCACGGCATTGCAATTGGGCTATGGCCGGCACGTGGTGGTGCGGCCCACTTCGCTGACGTTGGAGCCGGGCCGGATCACCTGTCTGATCGGCCCCAATGGCTGCGGCAAATCCACGCTGCTGCGCGGTCTGGCCGGGATGCTTGCGCCGCAGGCAGGGCAGGTCTCACTGGACGGGCGGGCGTTGTCCGCCTGGCCGGCCGCAGCGCTGGCGCGGGCCATGGCAACACTGCCGCAGTCGCCCTCCGCGCCGGACGGGTTGTCCTTGCAGCAACTGGTGCGATATGGTCGCTATCCACATCATGGCTTGCTCGGCGGCTGGTCGCGGGACGATCAGACAGCACTGGATTGGGCGCTCGAGGCCACCGGCCTACGTCGCTTGCGTGAGCGCGATATCCGGACACTATCCGGCGGAGAACGTCAGCGCGCTTGGATCGCCATGGCGCTGGCGCAGCAATCCGCCTGGCTGCTCCTGGACGAGCCGACCACGTTTCTGGACATCGGCCATCAGATCGAAATACTGAGCCTGTTGCGCGCGCTCAATCGCGCCTACGGCCTGACCATTGTCATGGTCTTGCACGACCTGAACCAAGCCAGTCAGTTCGCAGATCGCCTGCTGGCGATGCAGGCCGGCCGCCTTGTCGCCGACGGTGCGCCGGACGCGATGGTGTCGCCCGAGCTGGTGCGCCAATTGTTCGGCATCGAGGTCGAAATCGTGCGGCGCCAGGATGGCGACAGCATTTATTCTTATTGTCTGCCGGCGGCCAGTGGTGCCGCTGCCGTTCCCCGAGTGGAAAGCGCGTCTCCGTGACAGCTTTGTCGAGGGCTTTGTCAATCTGTACTTTAGGGACGGCATGGGCAACGGCGGCCATCACCAATATGGCAGCGACGCCTTGCGGCGAGTGTTGATGCCCCATGGCGTTGCCGGTTTTTCGGTCAGCCGCGACTACTTGCGCATACTGCAGAAGCATTGCCCTGAGTCCTAGAGCGTAGAGCGGCATATCTGCCTATGAATACGCTCATGAAGGAAATGCGACCGCCTGTCTCGCAGGCTGATCGCCACCGGCGGGCCTGCTGGCAACAGTGGGTGCCGGGCCAGTGCCATGGCAACGCCCACGCCATCATTCCCGGCTGGACCAGCGCTTGCCGCCGCGGTGTTTGTCCCCCTGGCACATGCACCCATCCGCTCACCCCCCCGTCGCCGTTTTGGAATAGGTTAATCTTCCGCGCAGATGACCGACCTCAACTTGCCGGCCTCCGGGGCGTCCTCCGCCCCGGTGCCGGCTCTCGTATCCCATGATGAACGAACCTTCTCGCCCGCAGCTCGTTGGGGAGCATCCCTCCATCGTCGCCCTGCGTGAACTGGTCGCCCGCGTCGGGCGCAGCCAGGCTAGCACCGTGCTGATCTATGGCGAGACCGGGACGGGGAAGAGCCTGGTGGCGCGCATGCTCCACGCGCAGTCCAATCGGGCCGGGCGCGAGTTCATCGATATCAATTGCGCTGCGATTCCCGCCCAGTTGCTCGAATCCGAGTTGTTTGGCCATGAGCGTGGATCGTTTACCGGCGCGGTCAGCAGGAAGGAGGGACTGATCGAGGCGGCGAATGGCGGCACGGTCTTCCTGGACGAAGTCCGCGAGCTCGATCCTGTGATGCAGTCCAAGATCCTGACGCTGCTGGACACGCGGCGGTTCCGGCGGGTCGGCGCGGTGCGTCCCATCAGCGTGGACGCCCGCTTTATCGCAGCGACCAACAAGATCCTGCTGAGCGAGGTCAAGGCCGGCAAGTTTCGCGAGGATCTGTATTACCGGCTGCAGGTGATTGCCATCAATATCCCGCCGCTGCGCGAGCGTGGCGACGACATCTTCCTGCTCGCGAGCAACGCGCTGGCGAAGTACAACGCGCAGTACGGCAGCCACTTCCAGCGGCTGGAACCGGAGGTGGCGCGCATTTTCCGCGCGTACCGGTGGCCGGGAAATGTGCGTGAACTCGAGAACCTGCTGGAGCGCATCTGCCTGCTGGAGGAGGGCGATTGCATCCGGCCGCATCACCTGCCGGCGCGCATCCTGCGGGACGTGGCGCGGCCCGCGGGCGCGGTGGACGATGCCGTGGCGCAGCCGGCTGCAATGAACGGGCACGTTGCGTCCGAGCAGGGGCAGGACTATCAGGAGGCCACGGCTCGCTTCCAGCGTGCGCTGATTGAGCAGACGCTGGTGTCGTGCGGCCAGAACGTCAGTGCGGCGGCCGAGAAACTGGGGTTGAGCCGGCACGCTTTGCGGCACCAGATGATGAAGCTGGGACTGCTGGCCCCGACTGCCGGAAGCGACGAGGGGGATGCGTGAACTTCACGCAATTACGGCATGGTTTTTTGCGTGAAAATCACGCGAAAGGCGGAGGGTGTGGCGCTAAATCTATGAAATATAAAGATTTTTTCATGATTCGCCCTGTGGCACGCAATCTGCTCTAGATGAATCGTCAAGCCCGGCTTGGGGAAGACACCATCTGGAGAACACTGCATGCAGTCCCTGAAGATCATTTGCCCTAATGGCCATCTCGGCTTTGCGCCGTTGCGCACTGAGAGCTTTGGGTTGGGGGTGGAGGCGGGCCCTGACTATATCGCGGCCGATTCGGGAAGCGACGACGTGGGCCCGGTGCCGCTGGGCTCGGACACCTCGACGAGTCCCGAAGCTTGGCAATGCCACGATCTGGAGCAAATGCTGCTGGCGTCGCGCCGTCTCGGCGTGCCGATGATCATCGGCTCGGCCGGCGATACGGGGTCGAACAGCCGCGTGGACCTGTACGTGCGGATCATCGGCGAACTGGCCGCCAAGCATGGCCTGAAGAAGTTCCGGGTCGGCTACTTCTATTCCGAGGTGGACAAGGCTTTTCTTCGCGAGTCAATGCGGCGCGGAAAGACGGTGAGCGGGCTCGATGGGTTTGCAGACCTGACCGAAAGCGAACTCGATGCAACCGACCGTATCGTTGCCATGGCCGGTGTCCATCCCTATGTGGCGCTGCTGCGCCAGGGCGCCGACGTGATTATCGGCGGGCGCAGCTCGGATGCCGCGGTCTTTGCCGCGCCGGCGCTACACCACGGCTTTTCCGCCGATCATGCCTATTACCTGGGCAAGGTGCTCGAGTGCGCATCGTTCTGTGCCGAGCCCTATGGCGGCAAGGAGACCGTGATGGGCGTCATTTCCCACGAGGACGTCCAGGTCACGGCGATGCATCCCGAGCAGCGCTGCACCGTCGCCTCGGTATCCGGCCATGCGATGTACGAGCGCTCCAATCCGTACGAGGAGTTCGTCGCCGGGGGCAGGCTGGACATGACGCATTGCCGCTACGCGCAGGTGGACGATCGCACCACGCGCATCACGGGCTCGCGCTTTATCGAGGCGGAAACGGTCCGGGTCAAGCTGGAAGGCGCGGGGAAGGTGGGCGAGCGCTTCGTCGGCCTGTGCGGCATCCGCGACCCCTACACCATCGCCAACGTGGACCGGGTGATTGCGTGGGCGCGCGAGCAGGTGCGCGCGCGTTTTGGCGACAGCGGCTATCAACTGCACTACAGCGTGTACGGCCGCGATGGCGTGATGGGCGAGCTGGAGCCGCTGCGCGACCGGCCGGGGCATGAGCTCTGCGTGCTGGTGCAGGGGGTCGCCCCGACCCGCGCGATGGCCGAGGAGGTGACGATGATCGGCTTGCGCCAGATGTTCTATGCGCGGCTGCCTGACGTCAAAGGCACGGCCGGTTCGGTGTCGTTCCCGCTGGATGAAGTCCTGCACGCCAGCGCGGCCTATCGTTGGACGCTGAACCACACGGTGGAGGTGCAAGACCCCATGGCGCTGTTCCCCACCCACCTCATTGAAGTTGGCGTCTGAGCCTGGTGCCGCATATGACAACGACGACAACGACGACAACGACGACTACGATGACTACGACGACAACGATGGCAACGCAAAAACTGCATCAACTCGCCAAGACCATACGCAGCAAGAACGCGGGGGTCAACAAGATCACCTTCGACATCATCTTTCGCGAGGCGCACGAGTACGAACGCGTCAAGCGCTCGCGCGTGCTGAGCCGGGAAAGCATGGCCGCGCTATATGGGATCCCGGTCGAACGGATCTCCGATTTCGTCGAATACGATCCCGCGTACGCCATCAAGTTCACGATCTATCGCACCCGGCCCAGCGGCAGCGCCGGCGATGGCGACATCTTTGGCGCCCAGCAGTACGCGCCGCTGCTGGACCTTGATATCCCCGTCTAGGCAGGACGTCGCCGGATTCCACGGGACCCCGGGTGGACATCCGGCTCCCGGATCCTGACATCCATGCTGCTCTCCCCATTGCTACCCATTGCTACCCATTGAGACAGGAGCGCCGAATGCGAAAGACGTTAGCCCACATTGCGCTGTTGCTTGCCGCGATGTCCGCGGTAACCATGGTGGCGGCCCAGACCGATGCCAAGGTGCCGCCTTTGATCAGAATTGTCGTGCCGTTTTCGGCGGGCGCGAGCAACGACGTGATCGCGCGTGCGATCGCGCCGGGGCTGGCAAAGCGCCTGGGGACCACGGTCATCGTGGAAAACAAGCCGGGTGCGGCAGGCGTCGTCGGTGCCGATTCGGTTGCCAAGGCGCCACGGGACGGGTCCGTGCTGCTTCTGACGTCATCGACCTTCCTGACCGCTGCCGCCACCCAGCCGCGCTCGCCCTACGATCCGCTCGCCGCGTTCGCGCCGGTGTCCATGGTCGCCGAGGGGCCGCTGTTGCTGGCGGTCTCGTCCTCGACCCAGATCAGGTCGCCGGCCGAGCTGATCGCGGCAGCGCGCGCGAAGCCGGGCGCGCTGACCTACGGCTCGGCGGGGATCGGTTCGCTGGCGCAGCTGGCGACGGAGTTGCTGTGCGACATCTCGAAAGTCCAGATGATGCATGTCCCGTACAAAGGGGCCTCCAACGCGATGATCGATCTGGCCGCGGGGCAGATCGACGTCATGATGTCCAACTACAGCTCGCTGGTGACGCAGTTGAAGTCCGGCAAGGTACGGGCGCTGGCGGTGACCTCGCAGCGGCCGAACCCGGCGTTTCCCGAATTGCCGTCACTGGCGGCATCGGTGCCAGGCTACGGGATCGAGATCTGGGTCGGTGTCCTCGCACCTGCCGGCACGCCCGCGCCGCTGGTCCAGCGGCTGAACCGCGAGATCAATGAGATCGCTGCGTCGCAGGATGTGCGTGTCGTGCTTGAGCCGGACGGCTCGGCGCCCAAGGCAATGAGTCCGTCCGAATTCGGCGCGCGCATGAGGCAGGATCTTGCGCAGTGGAAGCACATCGCCAGCGGCAGGAAGATCGTGGCGGAATGAGGGGCGGGCATAGGCCCCTCAGGCGCCGCCCAGCAAGTCGCGCGCGTTCAGGATCGCGTACGCTATATCCGGCTTTGTCTCCAGGCAACGGCGTATCGCCGCGGGAATCGCCTGCTTGGTCTTGCGGCATAACCCGGTTTGCTCTTCCACCTGGATGTTGATGCCGCGCACCGTGCGCACTTCGTGGATGCTGGGCGTGATCGTCAGCACGATGCCCAGTTGCGCATGCATGCGCTTTTCCATGTCCTTGAGCTCGGCAAGACTCGACAGGCTTTCCAGGCGGGCGATCAGTCGCTTTTCCTCTTCCCGGGTCAGCCTCAGGATCCGCATGTCGGATTGCGGGTCGTCCAGCAGCGCTTCGCGACCGCACGTGCAGGCGCCTGGCGGACACTCCTTGCGAATCGGAAAGGGGACGTTCATGTCGTCGAGGCGATATGCGCCTCATCCGGAGGGGGAGGGGATATCTTAAATCAAGAGGCCAACTGGGCGCTGGCCCTTGTTGGGATTGAACCCGACAGGGCCGGCGCGAGCGAAAGCGGCTTGACGTGTGCCCGCAAAGCACAAATAATAGTAATGATTCTCATTTATACTAAAGGAGTCAACAACATCCGGATCTTGGCTCCGCGCCCGTGACCGCCATGCCCGACTTTCACTTGAGGCCTCCCATGCCCGTACTCCACCTCGCCCGCACACCCGCAACGCACGCCGCCAGCGTGCATAGCGCATGACCAAAGCCCAGGACTTCGAATGCCTGGCGCAGGAGCATGGTGTGCTGATGCTGCAATATGGCTACGCGCAGGCGCGCTGCAGTGAACTGCTGGTCACGCAGGCCGCCGAGATCGTGCGCTTGCAGGCTGAGGCCATGCGCCTTCGCGCCGCGGTGATCGTGCGCGACACGGCGCTGGCCTATGCGCGCGAGGATGGTGTCGTGCCGATCCGCCTTGGACGCATGACATGGCTTGGCGGCGGCATTGCGCTGTGGATGCGCCTGCGTGAATGGACGAGCGCGTGCTTTGGCCGTGGGGGGGCGTCGGCAACGCACACCGAACCGGTCGGCGAGAGGGCTAGTCTGCGCGCGAAGTCCGTGCTCTGCGTGGGGCAGGACAAATCGGGTGCCAGCGTCGCGCAGCGCGTGGTGGAGATGGCCGGTGGCCAGTTTCTGCACCACGATGGCGGCGACGCCGCCGATCCTGACGACGGGGAGGCACTGGAAGCCAGCCTGATCGCAGCCGACCTGGTGATCTGCCAGGCAGGCTGCGTCAGCCACAACGCCTATTGGCGCGTGCGGGACCATTGCACGCGTACGGGCAAGCAGTGCGTGCTGGTCGAGCAGCCGCAGGCCATGCAGTTCGTGCGCAGCGCGCAAGCGCCGTCGGCGCAAGCGAGCCACCAGGAATGACTGGCGCGCCGAGCGTGCCATCGAACCCTATGGAGAGGATGTAATGTCTGCCGATATCGATCTGGCCGATCTGGCGCTTTCCGACCCGCAGAAGGTGGCCTTTGACTTCCTGCTGACGCGGCAGTCGCCGTGGCCGCTGGGCGCGCCCGCGCCGTCGCCGAAGGAACTGGACCTGGTGTTCGAGGCGGCCTTGCGGGCGCCGGATCATGGCCAGCTCCAGCCCTGGCGCTTTATTGTGATCCGCGACGAGGCGTGCGCCGCGCTCGGCGAGGTGTTCGTGCGGGCGGCGCGGGCCCGCGACCCGCAGAGCGATGGCGAGCGCTTCCGGGCCAAGGCCATGGCCGCACCGATGCTGATTGCGCTTGGCGTACACGTGGAGCGCGGGCACAAGGTGCCGGAGATCGAGCAGTTGCTGGCAACGGCCGCGGCCACCATGAATATGCTCAACGCCCTGCATATCCTGGGTTACGGCGGCTTCTGGGCAACTGGCCTGAACAGCTATGACGAAAGTGTCCGGCAGGCGCTCGGCCTTGGTGAGGAGGAAACGCTGGTTGGCTTCCTGTATGTCGGCACGCCCAAGGACGCGGTGCGCCCGGCCAGCCGGCCGGCGCCCGAGGGCTTTGTCCGCGAGTGGCGGGGACCGGCCTGAGGCTTCCCGGCCTTCATTCCCGCTCGCCGGTTTGTGCACGCCCGCGGCCCCCAGCGGCCGGCCGGCGAGAAACCGCAGGAAGGTTTATCCTCGCCGTGTCGCGCAACCCGCCGCGGCGCAATTTGCGCGCTGGCGGGATGCCGCGTCTGGCAATCACTATCCAAGGACACCCCCATGTCGCTCTCGATGTATGAAGTATCGATCCCGGCCTTTATCCGGGCTTTCGGCAGCTTGTCGGCCATCCTGGACAAGGGCGCCGCATTCGCGCAGGCGCAGGGCATGGACCCGGCCGACCTGATCCAGACCCGCCTGGTGGCGGACATGGACCCGCTGCCGGCACAGGTGCAGCGCGCCAGCGACAGCGCAAAGGGTTGCGCGGCGCGGCTGGCTGGCATCGAGATGCCGTCCTTTGCCGACACCGAAACCACCTTCCCGGAACTGCAGGAGCGCATCGCCAGGACGGTGGCCTTCCTGAACACCATCCAGCCCGCCCAGCTAGAGGGCAGCGAAACGCGCACCATCGAGCTCAAGCTGCGCCCCGAGCCCGTCACGTTCGACGGCAAGTCCTACTTGCTGGGCTTTGTGCTGCCGAACTTCTATTTTCACGTCACCACGGCTTACGACATCCTGCGCCACAAAGGCGTGCCGGTGGGCAAGCGCGACTACCTCGGCCTGTCCTGATCGAGAGGGCGGCCTTTGCCGGCCGCCCCTGCTGCGCCTATGGCCTTTTTTTACCAAGCAGTACAAATCAGACCATCTAGGATGCCAGCCATGGTGCCGCCGTCGCGCAAGGCGCCAGCCTCGGCGCGGAGCCCGCGCCATGCGGGCCGCCCATCCCGGTCCGCTGGTCAATACCGTGCATACGTTGGTCATCAATATCGGGCTGGCGGCGTGTCCGTGCTGGAACAGGCGTGATGCGCCGGGGTCAGGCCCTGGTGGCGGCCAGCTTGCGCTCGCTCTTGGGGTGTTGCGCCAGCCGGTCCAGCTGGTCCAGCCGCCCGCTCAACACGGTCAGGCCAAGCGCCGCCAGTACCACCAGCGCGCCAATCCACGGCGTATGCATCAGGCCCATATGGGTCACGATCAGCCCGCCTGCCCATGCCGCGCCGGCAATGCCCAGATTGAACGCGGCGATATTGAGGCCCGATGCCACATCGACGGCACCCGGCGCATAGCGCTCCGCCTGCTTGACCACATAGACCTGCAGCGCCGGCACATTGCCGAAGGCGACGGCGCCCCAGGCCAGCACGGTCACCACCACCAGCCAGCGGTGCGGCGCGGTGAAGGTCAGCGAAAACAGCACGATGGACAGCAGCAGGAACACGATCTTGAGCGCGGCGATGGGGCCGTGGCGGTCGGCCAGGCGGCCGCCCCAGATGTTGCCCGCGGCGACCGATACGCCGTACACCAGCATGACCAGCCCGACCGCGCCGGCGCTGAAGCCCGATACGTCCTGCAGGATGGGGGCGAGGAAGGTGAAGGGGATGAACGAGCCGCCATAGCCGATCGCGGTCTTGGCGTAGACCAGCAGCAGGCGCGGTTCGGCCAGCACCTTGGCCTGTTGCAGCAGCGAGGCAGGGGCGCCATGGCGGATGTTGGCCGGAACGAACATCAGGCTGCCGACGAAGGCGACCAGGCCGAGCGCCGACACCGCGAGGAAGGTCTCGCGCCAGCCGAAATGCTGGCCGATAAAGGTGCCCAGCGGCACGCCGGTGACGAGCGCCACAGTCAGGCCGGTGAACATGATGGCGATGGCGCTCGCGGCCTTTTCCTTCGGCACCAGGCTGGTGGCGATGGTGGAGCCGATCGAGAAGAACACCCCGTGGGCCAGGCCGGTCAGGATACGCGCCAGGATCAGCGATTCGTAGCCGGGCGCCTTCCACGCCAGCAGGTTGCCCAGCGTGAACAGGGCCATCAGCGACAGCAGCAGCGCCTTGCGCGGCAGGCGGCCGGTGAGGGCGGTCAGCACCGGGGCGCCGATGGCCACGCCGAGCGCATAGAGGCTGACCAGCAGGCCGGCCGATGGCAGGGTGATGTGCAGATCGGCGGCGATGGTGGGGATCAGGCCGACGATGACGAATTCGGTGGTCCCGATGGCAAACGCGCTGATGGTCAGCGCGAACAGGGCAATGGGCATGGTGGGCTCCAGGAGCGTCCGGAATTAGGATGGGCGCAGTTTGCCGCTGTCTTCTTTGCAGATTAAGTGGGTGATCTGGATAAGATATTTGATTAGTATTCAACAATGAAGATCACTCTCGAAGAACTGCAGGCCTTTGCCACCGTCGTGGACAGCGGCTCCATCACGGCTGCGGCCGAGCAACTGGGGCAAACCGTCTCCGGCATCAGCCGTGCGCTGAGCCGCCTGGAAGACAAGGTGGGCACCACCCTGCTGCACCGGACCACGCGCCGGCTGGCGCTGAGCGAGGAGGGTGAGGCACTGCTGGCCCACGCGCGCGCGATCCTGGCTTCCGTGGAACTGGCGGAGGAGCAGATGGCCGTGCGCCGCCAGCGGCCGGCGGGACGGCTGCGGGTCAACGCGGCATCCCCGTTCATGCTGCACGTGATCGTGCCGCTGATCGGGGAATTCCGCCGGGCGTATCCGGAAATCGAGCTGGAGCTCAATACCAACGACCAGATCATCGACCTGCTCGAACATCGTACCGACGTGGCGATCCGTATCGGCACGCTGCGCGACTCCACCCTGCATGCGCGCGCGCTGGCCAGCAGCCGTGTGCGCGTGCTGGCCAGCCCAGCCTATCTCAAGGCGCGGGGCCGCCCGGAAAGCGTGGCGGACCTTGCCGGCCACAGCCTGATTGGCTTTAACCAGCCCGAGTCGCTCAATCGCTGGCCCTTGCGCGGTGCCGTGGGTGAAGAGGTGCAGATCACGCCGCATCTGTCGGCGTCGAGCGGCGAAACCCTGCGCCAGCTGGCACTGGCGGGCGAGGGCCTGGTCTGCCTGTCGGACTTCATGACCGACGCGGACCGGCGTCGCGGCGACCTGGTGCAGGTGCTGATGGCGCACACCATTGACGAGCGTCAGTCGATCAATGCGGTCTACTACCTCAATACCCAGCTTTCGGCGCGCATCGCCAGCTTCCTGGATTTTGTCGGTGGCAAGCTGCGTGAGGCGGCTTGGGCGCAACTTTAGGCCGGCGCGGGCCATGGGCAGCGCCTGAGCGTGGCCTTGGCAATAGGGGAAATCAAGGAGGCGGCTGGAGCGGATTGCGCTCCTGTGCGAAAATAGCGAGTTCGCCGCAGTTTCCTGGCCAATAGTCTGGCCAAGAGTCGCCACGCGTCGCCAGTTGCCCGCCCGGCATTCGCCGCGCGCCGTGCACCGACTGCCTCACTGCACCGCCCACAGCACTACCTATAAAAGCGATCAGAGCTTTACCAGCCAGCATGACTTACGCCGTCAAGGAAATCTTCTACACACTGCAGGGCGAAGGCGCCAACGCGGGCCGCGCAGCCGTGTTCTGCCGCTTCTCCGGATGCAATCTCTGGAGCGGGCGCGAGGAAGACCGTGCCAGCGCGGTCTGCCAGTTCTGCGACACCGACTTCGTCGGCACCGATGGCACCGAGGGCGGCAAGTACCGCACTGCCGAGGCGCTCGCCGACAAGGTGGCGGCCCAGTGGCCGCAGGCGGTGGATAGCAGCGCCGCCGGGCGTCCGCTAGTGGTCTGCACGGGCGGCGAGCCGCTGCTGCAGCTGGATGCGCCGCTGATCGACGCGCTGCATGCGCGCGGCTTCGAGATCGCCATCGAGACCAATGGCACATTGCCGGTGCCCGAGGGCATCGACTGGGTTTGCGTGAGCCCCAAGATGGGTTCCGAACTGGTGGTGAAGCGCGGCGACGAACTCAAGGTGGTGATCCCGCAGGATGGCCAGGATTTCGCCGCATACGAGCACCTTGATTTCCGCTATTTCCTGGTGCAGGCCATGGATGGCCCGCTGGCACGGCAAAATACCGCGCTGGCGGTGGAGTTCTGCCAGCGCCGCCCGCTCTGGCGCCTTTCGCTGCAGACCCACAAGCTGCTCGGCATCCGGTAGGCAAATCGCGCAAATCGCGCCGGTACGCACCGGCACACCTCGGCACCCATTGGCCCACATGAACAAGCAAGTTTCCATTACCCGCCGGCTGGAGTTCGACTCCGGCCACCGCATTCCCAACCATGGCGGCCAGTGCCGCAACATCCATGGCCACCGCTATCGCCTGGACCTGACGCTGTCGGGCGAGGTGCTGCATCGCGCCGGCGCCTCGGATGAGGGCATGATCCTGGACTTCAGCGATATCAAGGCGCTGGCCACGGAACACCTGGTGTCCAAGTGGGACCACGCCTTCCTGATCCATCGCGGCGATACCGCGCTGCTGAACTTCCTGCAGACCATGGACGGGCACAAGACGGTGGTGCTCGATGCCATCCCGACCGTGGAGAACCTGGCCCAGATCGCCTTCGACATGCTTGCCCCGGTGTTCAAGGATTGCTTCGGGCACCAGTTGCAGCTCACCCGCCTGGTGCTGTTCGAGACCCCGAACTGCTGGGCCGAGGTCAGCGCTGCCTTCAGCCTGCCGGCGCAGGACTGACTCGCCGCATGATGCAGCCGCGATGACCGAGCCGACCCTCCCGCCCGAGGCCAGCCTGGCAAGCCCGGATCTGTCCATGGATCTGGCGCTTGCGCGCGACCGCCGCTATATGCAGGCCGCGCTCGACGAAGCGCGCCTGGCCGAAGCCGCCGGCGAAGTCCCGGTGGGCGCGGTCGTGGTGTGGAACGACACCATCATCGCGCGCGGCCACAACCTGCCGATCCGCTCGGTCGATCCTTCCGCGCACGCTGAAATGCAGGCGCTGCGCGCCGCAGCCCGCGTGATCGGCAACTACCGCATGCCGGAGTGCGAGCTGTACGTGACGCTGGAACCCTGCGTGATGTGCAGCGGCGCGATCCTGCATGCGCGGATTCGCCACGTGGTGTTTGGCGCCACCGATCCCAAGACCGGCGCCGCGGGCAGTGTGCTGAACCTGTTCGAGCAGGCGCAGCTCAATCACCAGACCACCATTGCCGGTGGCGTGATGGCCGACGCGTGCTCGCGCATGCTGAAGGATTTCTTCGGCGGCAGGCGCCGGGCCCAGAAGGCCGCGCAGAAAGCGGCGCAAGTAGCCGAACAAGAAGCCGCGCAGGTTGCGGGGACAAGCGATGCGCCTGCCTGCGCGCATTGCGCCGCTGCCGCGCCTGCTGCCTCCACCGACACCGACCCAAGCCAGAACCCCGACGCATGAGCCAGCCCACGCCTACGCCAGCCACCGAAGTCCGCCTGATCGCGTCTTCCGGCTATCCGCACGACGTCGCCATCGCCGCGCGCGGCTGCGCCTGGCTCAAGGGGCAGGGCTTTCATGTCGGCAACCCGGATGTGCTGGCGCGCCGCTACCTGCGTTTTGGCGGCAGCGATGCCGAACGGCTGGCCGACCTGCATGCCATCGGCACCGGCGCGCCGCATGAGCTGACGCTGGCTGTGCGCGGCGGCTACGGTATTGCACGGCTGCTGGAGCAGGTGGACTTTGCCCGCATCGCCGAGCAGGCGCGCGCGAGCCAGACGCCCATCGTCGGCCACAGCGATTTCACGGCCTTCCAGCTGGCGTACCTGGCGGCCACCGGCGGCGTCACCTTTGCCGGCCCGATGTTGCTGGCGGATTTTGGCGCGGACGTGGTCGACCCGTTCATGTGGCAGCACTTCAACGGCGTGCTGCGAGATCCGGCGTACACCATCGACGTGGATGCGCCGCAGGCTGGCGGGCAGCCTTTTACGGGCGCGTTGTCAGGCACGCTGTGGGGCGGCAACATGGCGATGCTGTGCAGCTTGCTGGGTACGCCGTTCATGCCGGCGGTGCAGGGCGGCATCCTGTTCCTGGAAGACGTCAACGAGCCGCCTTACCGGGTCGAGCGCATGCTGCTGCAGCTGGACCAGGCTGGCGTGCTTGGCGCCCAGCGCGCGATCCTGCTGGGCGACTTTTCCAATTACCGCGTGACGGATTACGACAACGGCTATGACCTGCCTGCCGTGGTGGCGTACATGCAGGAGCGCCTGTCGGTGCCGGTCCTCACCGGCCTGCCGTTCGGCCACTGCCCGCGCAAGTTGACCCTGCCAGTGGGAGGGCAGGCGCAGTTGAGCGCACGCGCGGATGGATTTTCGCTGTCGCTGTCGGGTTACCCGGTGTTGAAAGCGGCGCCTTGCGCCCACATCTGAGGCTTATCGCTTCGTTCCTTTGCCCGCCAGTGGTAAAATCGCGGGTTGTTTCCCGAATTCCCTGCCCGGGCCCCGCGCCAACGCGCCACCAGGTCGCCATGCCTGGCTTTGCGCCGTCCACGCAGCTAAGCAAATCAAGCGATTAGCCATTTGCACAGCCATCAGCAGGGCGGCAGCCCGAGGCAAGCGCGGCAAGTCCCGCGCCTCATCATTCATACAAGGTCCCAGACGTGCTTTCTACCGCAAACATCACCATGCAGTTCGGCCCCAAGCCGTTGTTCGAGAATATCTCGGTCAAGTTCGGCGAGGGCAACCGCTACGGCTTGATCGGCGCGAACGGTTGCGGCAAGTCCACCTTCATGAAGATCCTCGGCGGGGACCTCGAGCAGTCCGCCGGCACCGTCATGCTGGAGCCTGGCGTGCGCCTGGGCAAGCTGCGCCAGGACCAGTTCGCCTATGAAGACATGCGCGTGCTGGACGTGGTCATGATGGGCCACACCGAGATGTGGGCCGCCGCCGCCGAGCGCGACGCGATCTACGCTAACCCGGAAGCCACCGACGAAGACTACATGAAGGCCGCCGAGCTGGAGGCCAAGTATGCCGAGTACGACGGCTACACGGCCGAAGCGCGCGCCGGCGAGCTGCTGCTGGGCGTGGGCATCCCCACCGACCAGCATCAGGGCACCATGAGCAACGTGGCGCCGGGCTGGAAGCTGCGCGTGCTGCTGGCGCAGGCCCTGTTCTCGAACCCGGACGTGCTGCTGCTCGACGAGCCGACCAATAACCTCGACATCAATACGATCCGCTGGCTGGAACAAGTGCTCAACGAGCGCAATTCCACCATGATCATCATCTCCCACGATCGCCACTTCCTGAACTCCGTGTGCACGCACATGGCCGACATGGACTACGGCACGCTCAAGGTCTACCCGGGCAACTACGACGACTACATGGAAGCCTCCATGCAGGCGCGCGAGCGCCAGCTGGCGGCCAATACGCGCGCCAAGGAGCGCATCGGCGAGCTGCAGGACTTCGTGCGCCGCTTCTCGGCCAACAAGTCCAAGGCCCGCCAGGCCACCTCGCGCCTGAAGCAGATCGACAAGATCAAGGTCGAGGACATCAAGCCGTCGTCGCGCCAGAACCCGTTCATCCGCTTCGAGTTCGACAAGAAGCTGCACAACCTGGCCGTGGAAGCCGAGGGCGTGACCAAGACCTACGATCGCAAGGTCATCAACAACCTGTCGATCGCGATCCAGGCCGGCGAGCGCGTGGCCATCATTGGCGAAAACGGCGCCGGCAAGACCACCTTGCTGCGCAGCCTGCTGGGCAGCACCGTCAAGGGCGGCGTGGAAGTCGATCGCGGCACCATCAAGTGGGCCGAGAACGCCAATGTCGGCTATATGCCGCAGGACACCTTCGAGGAATTCCCGGTCGACCGCGACCTGATCGACTGGATGAGCCAGTGGACCCAGGCCGGCGACGACGACCAGTCGCTGCGCGGCACGATGGGCCGCCTGCTGTTCTCGGCCGACGACATCAAGAAGTCGGTCAAGGTGCTGTCCGGCGGCGAGAAGGGCCGCATGATCTGGGGCAAGCTGATGCTGGGCCGCCACAATGTGCTGGCGCTCGACGAGCCGACCAACCACATGGACATGGAATCCATCGAATCGCTGCAGATCGCGCTGGACAAGTTCACCGGCACGCTGGTCTTCGTCTCGCACGACCGCGTGTTCGTCAGCGGCCTGGCCACGCGCGTGATCGAAGTGCGCAACGATGGCACGCTGACCGATTACCTGGGTACGTATGACGAGTACCTGGAGTCGCAGGGTATTGACGGCTGAGCCGCTAGCGCCAGCCGAGCCAACAAGAAGGGCCGCCATGTGCGGCCCTTCTTGTTTTTGTGGCCGGGATCCATTGCGGCCACTAAAGGCCACTAAAGGCAACTCAAGCCGATGCATGCCCGTCGTCGCGCACCATCCTGTCGAGCTGGTCGATGATGGCGCCGGCGGTAATCTCCCCTTTGGCCTTGTGCAGGGCGCTGTATAGCGGGTCGCGCAGCGCCGCCAGTTCCGCCGGGCTGCCGGCCTTTTCCACCTTGACTTGCAGCAGGTAGCCGCGCAGGCCCAGGTGATGGCCGATGACATCCGTATAGAAGTGATAAAGCTGCTGGTAAGTGCCGCCCACGGTTTGCGGGGAGGCTGGCGCAGGCAAGGCGTCGTCCCATGACGGCACATTGGCACCACGCATGCCGTACATGGAGAACAGGCTGTCGGCCTTGGCATCGCCATAGCGATCCCCGCTGGCGGGCGGGTTTGCGGGGCTGGCAGCCACTGCCGCAGGCTGCGGCGCATTCTCCGCGCGGATCAGACTGGCAGCCAGCAGGGCGTCAATGCTCTCCGGCCCTACGCCCATGCCGCCGGTCTGGGCCAGCAGTTCGCTGCGCCGGCGCTCGCCATTGACGATCAGCAGCAAGGCGCGCAGCTTATGGTCCAGCTTGCGCGCGCGCGTGCGGATTTCATCCTGGCCTTGCTCGGTCTTATGAAAAACCGGGTCGGTCATGTCTCGCTCCATTGTGATAGGCCGAGCAGCACTGTGTGGCATACCGCACTTTGCGTCATGCGGCTCGCCGGCCGATTATCGCCACGTTGTTTGGGCTGCTGGCGCGCTGCAAAAAAAAGAGTCGCCAAAGCGCACTACAATGTGATGCACCATAAAAGTAACAAAATTTGCACCCGCCTATTCACCCAACTGAAAACTGTGGCCATGCAACAACGAGACAAACTCTTTATCAACGGTAAGTGGGTTGCCCCGCACGGTACCGGCCTGATCAACGTCATCCACTCCACGACCGAAGCCGTCATGGGCCGCATCCCCGAAGGCCACGCGCGCGACGCCGAGGATGCTATCCAGGCAGCGCGAGCCGCCTTCGACAGCTGGTCGGCCACGCCGCCCAGCGTGCGCGCGGACTATATCCGCAAGATTGCCGAGGGCCTGAAGGCGCGCAGCGAGGAACTGGCGCAACTGATCGCCGGCGAAGTCGGCATGCCGATCAAGATGGCGCGCGCGATTCAGGTGGGCGGCCCGGTCTACAACTGGGCACAGGCCGCCAAGCTGCTCGAGACCTTCGCGTTCGAGGAAGAAGTCGGCAATTCCCTGGTGGTTCGGGAGCCGGTGGGCGTGGTCGCGGCCATTACGCCGTGGAACTACCCGCTCAACCAGATCACGCTGAAAGTGGCGCCGGCGCTGGCCGCGGGCTGCACGGTGGTGCTCAAGCCTTCGGAGGTGGCGCCGCTCAATGCCTTCGTGCTGGCAGAGGTGATTGAAGCCGCCGGGCTGCCGCCGGGGGTGTTCAACCTGGTCACCGGCTACGGTCCGGTGGTGGGCGAGGTACTGGCCAGCCACCCGGAAGTCGACATGGTGTCGTTCACGGGTTCCACGCGCGCTGGCAAGCGGGTGTCGGAGCTGGGCGCGCAGAGTGTCAAGCGCGTGGCGCTGGAGCTGGGCGGCAAGTCCGCTTCGGTGATCCTGGACGACGCGGACCTGGCTGCCGCGGTCAAGGGTACCGTTGGCGCCTGTTTCCTCAACTCCGGGCAGACCTGCTCGGCGCATACCCGCATGCTGGTGCCGCGCGCGCGCTACGACGAGGTCAAGGCCATTGCCAAGAAGGTGGTCGAGGGCTATACCGTGGGCGACCCGTTGCTGGAAACCAGCCGCCTTGGCCCGCTGATCTCAGCCGCGCAGAAAGACCGCGTGACCGGCTATATCCAGCGCGGCATCAACGAGGGCGCTGAGCTGGTTGCAGGCGGCCCCGAGGCGCCCGAAGGGCTGGACAAGGGCTTCTTTGTCAAGCCGACGGTGCTGGGCAATGTCGATCCCAAGGCCACGGTGGCGCAGGAAGAGATCTTCGGCCCGGTGCTGTCGATCATCTGCTATGACACCGAGGAAGATGCCGTGCGCATCGCCAACGACAGCATCTACGGGCTGGGCGGCGGCGTGTGGTCGGGCGACGAGGCGCGCGCCATCCGCGTGGCGCGTCGGATCCGCACCGGCCAGGTTGATATCAACGGTGGCCCGTTCAACATGCAGGCGCCGTTTGGCGGCTACAAGCAGTCCGGCAACGGGCGCGAGGCCGGCAAGTACGGGCTCGAGGAATTCCTCGAGTACAAGTCGCTGCAGATGAAGAAGCCGGCTGCCTGAGGCCGGCGGTTGGCGAGGAAAAATGCCCGGCTGGTCCGGGCATTTTTCATGGGTGGGTTCGCAGGCTCGATTCACGTTGGCTGCAGGCATGATTCGGCGATAATGCCGGAGTGCCATTGGCCGGCAAGCGGGACTGAACGCGGAGTTGAGCGCGGACCTGCGGACGGGGCAAGAGGTATGGGACCAAAAACATAAATAAGAGCGCGGGCGCGACACGCCACGCGGGGAGAGGGATCGATGCGTTGGTTGAAACGGCTGACCTGGCTGGTATTGACGCTGGCGGTGTTGCTGCTGGTCTGCGCGTTTGGCGCTTATGTCTGGTATCGGCAAGCATCGCAGCCGCAGACCGCGGGCACGCTGAAGTTGCCCGGCTTGCGCGAGAGCGTATCGATCGTCCGGGACCGCCATGCCGTGCCGCATATCAAGGCGGCCAATGCGCAGGATGCCTACTTTGCGCTCGGCTTCGTCCATGCGCAGGATCGGCTGTGGCAGTTGCAGATGAGCAAGCGCATCGTGTCCGGCCGGCTGGCGGAAATCCTGGGGCCGAGCGCGCTGGATACCGACCGTTTCCTGCGTACCCTGGGCGTGCGGCGCAATGCCGAAGCCATCCTGGCCCAATCCTCCGCCGAGACCCGGGCCATGTTGCAGGCCTATGCCGATGGCGTGAATGCCTATATCGATGGCCGCAAGGGGCCGTTGCCGCCGGAGTTCCTGATCTTGCGTACCCAGCCCGAGCGCTGGGAGCCGGCCGATACATTGGCCTGGCAGACCATGATGGCGTGGGACCTGGGCGGCAACTGGACCCAGGAGACGTTGCGCATGCGGCTCGCGCAGGTGCTGCCCGTGTCGCGCATCAACGAGCTGCTGGCGCCTTATCCTGGCGAACGGCCGCTGCGCACCATGGACTACGGCAATCTCTACCGGCACCTGGCGCCGCTGGCCACGGCCATGGCGCGTGTCGAGCAGCAGGCGCCGGCAGGCTATGTGGAGGGCATGGGCTCGAACAACTGGGTGGTATCTGGCGCCCATACGCGTTCGGGTAAGCCGCTGCTGGCCAATGATCCGCACCTCGGGCTGCAGGCGCCGGCGCTGTGGTACTTCGCCCAGATGCAGGCTCCCGGGCTGGATGTCACGGGCGCCACGCTGCCCGGCATGCCGGCGGTGGTGCTCGGGCATAACCAGCGCATCGCCTGGGGCTTCACCAATACCGCGCCGGATGTGCAGGATCTCTATATCGAGCGCTTGCAGCCTGGCAGCACGCAGCGTTACCAGACGCCGGACGGCTGGGCTGAGTTCGTCATGCGCACCGAGATCATCCACGTCAAGGGCGCGCCCGACGTGACGCTGAACGTGCGCGAGACGCGCCACGGCCCGGTGATTTCGGATGCGGCCGAGCCGGTGGCGACCGCCGCGGCCCCGCTCGGGGCGCAGTACGTGGTGGCTTTCCAGTGGACCGCGCTGCGTGCCGATGACCGGACCGTGCAGGCCGGGCTGGCGCTGAACCGCGCCACCGACTGGGCCAGCTTCCTGGCGGCGCTGCGCGATTTCCATTCGCCGCAGCAGAACATCGTCTACGCCGATGTCGACGGCAACATCGGCTTTATCGCGCCGGGCCGCGTGCCGCTGCGCCGCGCCGACAATGACCTGAAGGGGTTAGCGCCGGCCCCCGGCTGGGACGCGCGCTACGACTGGAGCGGCTTCATCCCCTTCGAGCAATTGCCGCGCAGCTTCAATCCGCCCGAGGGCGTGATCGCCACCGCCAACCAGAAGATCGTCGAGGACGATTACCCGTATTTCCTGACCAGCGAATGGACCGTGCCGTATCGCTACCAGCGCATCCGCACGCTGATCGACGCCACCGAGCGGCACACCATGGACAGTTTTGGCGCGATCCAGAAAGACACGCTCTCGCTCGCCGTGCGCGATGCCTTGCCGCTGCTGCTGGCATCTCCAATCGCCAGCGACCCGGCGCTGCCGGAGCGCGAGCGCGCGCTGATCGCATCGCTGCGCAAATGGGATGGCGATATGCAGCCCAGGCTGTCCGAGCCGCTGGTCGCAACCGCATGGCTGCGCGAGCTATCGCGCGTGCTGTTCGAGGACAAGGTCGGAGATACGCTGTTCAACCGCCTGTGGGAGCAGCGTAACGTGCAGCAGCCCATGCTCAACGTATTGCGCAATCCGCGGGGGCAAGGCGCGTTCTGGTGCGACGACAGCACGACCCCGGCGCCGGAGAGCTGCGACGATGCCGTTGCCAAAGCCTGGCGCCTCGCCATTGCCGACCTGGACCGGCGCTACGGCGACAAGCCTGAGCGCTGGCGCTGGGGCCAGGCGCATGCGGCCCGCTCCGAGCACAAGCCGTTCGGCAAACAGCCTTACCTGGCGGGTTTGTTCAACGTCAAGGTACCCAGTGGCGGCGACACCTATACGGTCAACGTAGGGCGCCACAACCTGCGCGACGAGGCGGCGCCGTTCGAGAGCGTGCACGCGGCCAGCCTGCGTGCCATCTACGACCTGTCAGACCTGGCCGAGTCGCGCTTCATGGATTCGACCGGGCAATCGGGCAACGTGACGTCGACCCATTACCGCGACTGGACCGACAAGTGGGCCGCGGTGCAGTACATCACCATGGCGCCGGGCCGCCGCGCGCCGGGCAATGAGGCCTTCGACACGCTGGTGCTGCAACCGGCCGGCAGGCGATGACGATGACCGAGGTGTCCATTCCCATTGGCTGCGTGTTGCTGGGCACCGTGCGCCCGTTTGGGCCCAAGGGTGTGCCTAGCGGCATCGACAAGCAGGCGGTGGACGGGGCGGTGCGCGTCACCGTGCTGGGTTTGGCCGGGGACGGGCAGGGAGACTCCAGGCACCATGGCGGCCCGGAAAAGGCCATCCACCACTACGCCTTCGATCACTATCCGGCCTGGCGCGAGGAACTCTCACCGCTTTCCACGCAGACGGCCGAGGTACTGGCAAGGCCCGGCGCGTTTGGCGAGAACGTGAGCACCGCTGGCCTGACCGAGGCCGATGTCTGCATTGGCGATCGTTTTCGCCTGGGCGGGGCGTTGGTCGAGGTGTCGCAGGCACGCCAGCCTTGCTGGAAGCTGAACCATCGGTTCGGGCACGCCGGCATGGCGCGCGCGGTCCAGCAAAGCCTGCGCACGGGCTGGTACTACCGGGTGCTGGAAGAGGGCGGCCTGGCGCGGGGCGACAGCCTGGTGCTGGTCGAGCGGCCATATCCGGACTGGAGCCTGCAGCGGCTGCTGCACGTGCTCTATGTGGATCGCCTGGATGCGGGCGCCTTGTACGCCATGGCGACGCTGCCGGCACTGGCCGAGAACTGGCGCAAGCTGGCGCGCCAGCGGCTGGAGCGGCGCGAGGTGGAGGATATGGAGCGGCGGCTGGCAGGCGGCTAAGCCTAAGCCGGCCACCGTGGGCGGAAGAGTCGGGCCTGGCTCAGCCCTGGCGGAAGCGCTTGCCTTTGCCCTCGCGTGTGATGCGTTCCCACACGGCCTGCTTTTCCGTGTCGTCCATGAAGACCCAGTTGCTGACTTCCATGGCGCTGCGCCCGCAACCCTGGCAGATCTCGTCGAACAAGGTCGAGCAGATGCCGATGCACGGGCTGTCCGGGCGGTCGAACAGGCTTTCGTCGCCGCGTGGTGCATTCGGTTGTGATTCCGGCTGTGACTCCGGCTGCCCGTCGGTTGGCTGGGCGGATTGGCTGGGGTCTTGCGGGTTTGACGGCATGCGGCTGGGTGGCGGGGCGGATGGGCGCTCATTATAAACGGCTGGCTGCGCCGGCCTTGGCTGCCGGTTGATGACGTGGGAGGTCATTGAGCGGCGCCGCCGTCGCGTCTACGCTGGAACCAGCCTGATCGTACCGATCCTCCCAAGGAGACCATGATGCTGTCCCTGATTCCCGCCTTGTCCAGCACCGCGAGCGCCGCCGCCACGCTGCCTGTCGACCCCCGTATCCGCCATACCGTTGAGCAGGTGCTGATGGGCTCGCCCGTGGCCCGTGCCCTGGGCATCACGCTGGATGTGCTGGCTGTCGACCAGGTGGAATTGCTGCTCCCGTTCCGGCCCGACAACGTGACGGTCGGCGAGATCGTGCACGGCGGTGTGATCGCCACCTTGATCGACGTGGCGGGCGCGGCAGCGGCGGCTTCGGGCGCCGATGCCGGCAACCTGCGCGGCGGCGCTACCAGTTCGCTGAATATCCAGTATCTCGAAGCGGCTAGTGCGGCCAACCTGCGCGCTGTTGCCAGCGTGGTGCGGCGAGGGCGCCGCCAGGTGGTGACGGAGGTCTCGGTCTATGCCCAAGGGGAGAACCAGGTTGAACTGGTGGCCAAGGCCTTGATGAGCAGCACCTTGTTCCTGAGAGAGAGGACGTCCTGAATTGGCACCGCCGCCACGCCGGCATCGGTCAGGATGCCGGCGTCTCGCACCGGATCAGAACTTGTGGCGAATGCCGACCGTCGCGCCAAGCTGGTTCGCGCCAGCCTGAACGTACGCACTATCGGTCGGGCTGTTGTTGTTGAAGCCGTTCACGCTCAGGTTCGAGTTGCCCTTGTTCTTGACGTAAGACAGGGAAGCGTAAAGGTCGGTGCGCTTGGACAAGGCGTAATCCGCCGTGGCGACAAAGTCCCAGGGGTCGGCACCGCTATTGCGGAAGTCCTGATAGTACGCGGCGCCCGTGAGCGAAAATGCCGGGGTCAGCTGGTAGGCCAGGCCTGCCCAGTACAGGTTCGCCCCGCCGTTGGTGAACTGGCCGCCAGGCAGCGAGGCGCCGTTGTAAGCCTTTGCCCAGCGGTAGCCTAGGAATGCCTTGGCAGCACCCAGCGTGTACGAGCCAGCCGCGGTGGCACGGCGAATCATCTGCGCACTGGCGGCGCCGGTGTTGTTCGCCTGGTCATAAGCCGCGCCCACCGCGAAGGGACCCGCCGCGTAGCTGGCCAGGAAGCTGTATTCGCGGCCGTTGGTGAAGGCTCCCGCCACTTCGTTGCCATTGTTGGTGAAGCTGTAGAGACCGGACACGGTCAGGCCGCCGAACGTGCCAATGTACTTGCCGCTGTTGTCGGCACGCGAGCCAAATTCCGGCGCGGTCGAGGTAATGCCGTAGCGTGTCGAGATCGCCATCGGGTCGTAGAGCAGGCCGAAGTCGAAGAACGGGGTCGTGTGGCGGCCCAGGGTGAACGTGCCGTACGGGCTTTGCAGGCCGACATAGGCTGCGCGCCCGAAGAGGCGGCCACCTTGGCCCGACGAGCCGGTGTCAAAGTTCACACCGCTTTCTAGTACAAAGATGCCCTTCAGGCCGCCGCCGATATCCTCGACGCCGCGCATGCCCCAACGCGAGCCGGACTGATTGCCCGAGGTCAACCGATAAGCGTTGCCGCCGGGAGCGCCAGCGGCTGTCGCGGAGGATTTGTTTGTGTATTCGAGGCCGGCATCCGCCACGCCATACAGCGTCACGCTCGACTGAGCATTTGCGCCGACAGCGGCCAGGGCAGCCATTGTGGCCGCAAGCAATTTCATTCTCATTTCAACGATCTCCTCTAAGGTTCTTGGTTTTTTCGAGCACGGCTGGTCCCGTGCCGATGTTTTTGCACAACCGCGAGCCGCTATGAGTGCGCCGTGCGCCGTGCGCCGTGCCGATGGGCGTGCATCCGCTAATCGTGGGCAGCACTTTGCCTAGGCCGCGAACGCGTGCGCGTTCGGGCCCGGCAGGCTTGTCGCGGCCTGTGTTTCGTCAGGTGTCAGGAGTGGAGTGCGGGGGAGCCGAGGTTGGCAGCTGCCGCGCTGGGCGCAGCGCGTTCACGCGCCATCAGGAAGACGATGGCGGCGGCGATCAGGTCGAACACTGCCAGCAGGACGAACAGCGGGCTGTAGCCGATATGCGTGACGGCAATGCCGAACAGCAGCGTGAACAGGGTCGCGCCCAGGTAGCCGCTCATGCCGGCCAGGCCGGTGGCTGTCGCCACTTCGTTCTTGCCGAACGTGTCGGACGTGATCGAGTAGAGCGCGCCCGACAAGGTCTGGTGGGCGAAGCCGCCGACGCACAACAGCGCGATGGCGCTGTATGGGCTGTCCACCAGGCCAACGCAGGCCGGACCGATCATCGCCAGGCAGCCGACCAGCATGACCAGCTTGCGCGAGGTAAACAGCGACACCTTGAGGTGCTTGTGGAACCACGGGCTGAGATAGCCCCCCAGCACGCAGCCAATGTCGGCGGCGAGGAAGGGCAGCCATGCGAACATCGCGATCTCCTTGATGTTCATATGGCGCTCGGTTGCCATGTAAAGCGGAATCCAGGCGTTGAAGGTTTGCCAGGCCGGCTCCGACAGGAAACGGGGAATCGCGATCGACCAGAAATTCCGGCTGCGCATGATCTCGAGCCAGCTTGCCTTGGCCGCGTTGGCATCCTTGTGCTGCGCCTCCTGGCCGGCAAGGATGTACTCGCGTTCCTGGTCCGACAGGCGCTGCTGATTCTTCGGGTGCTTGTAGCAGAGCATCCACAGTACGGTCCATGCCACGCCCAGCGCGCCGACGATGATGAAGGCCCGTTGCCAGCCGCCGTTCAGGATCGTCCACACGACCAGCGGCGGGGCGCACAGCGCGCCGATCGACGAGCCAATGTTGAACCAGCCGATGGCGATCGAGCGTTCCTTGGCGGGGAACCATTCCGTCGTTGCCTTTACGCCACCGGGGATGCCGGCGGCTTCGGCCAGGCCGAGCAGGCCGCGAAAGAACGCCAGGCCTTGCCAGCCGGAGGCCAGCGCGGCGGCGGCGCATGCCAGCGACCACGCCAGCGCGAAGATGCCAAAGCCGATCTTGGTGCCGATGGCGTCCAGTACCAGGCCGGCGACCGGCTGCATCATGGCGTAGCAGACCTGCCAGGCCACAACCACATAGGAGTACTGCTGGGTCGTCATATGCAACTCCGACATCATTGTCGGTGCGGCAACGGATAGCGTATTGCGCGCCAGGTAGTTGACGATCAGGCCCATCGTGACCAGGCTGACCATCCACCAGCGCATGCCCTTTATGTGTTTCATCATGTCTCCTTGTATTTATGGATTCGCGGCAAAGCTGTGTGCCGCGCTACGTCGTTCTCGATCCCGGTTGGCCCCAGGGCCAGCCCACGCAGGTCAGGTGGCCAAAGCAAGCGGCCATTGATCCTCGGCGTGGGGCATCGGTTGGAAATCAAGCCTCTTGGCTTAGGGGCTACCCGTGGGCGCCGCCATGGCGCTGCGCCTCTGGCGTGAAATCGATGCTCGCGAAACTGCCGCCCTGGTACTGGCGGCCGATGGCATCGAGCGGGTTCGGGGCTGCGAGAATCTCTTCGGCGAAGTCTTCGGCATTCTGTTTGGGCTGGTAGCGCAGGCGCGCCGCGCCATCGTTGTTCCAGCAGCTGCGCGTATTGGCGGAGACGCCCCACACAACGAGGAAGCCAAGGTCAGGCACCGTGATGCCCTGCTCGATGAGATGCACGAGATCATCGTGTCCCAGCCAGGTACTCAGATGCCGAAACTCTTGCGGTCTCTCCACGCAGCTGCCGATGCGCACACAGACGCTCTCGATGCCGTGCTTGTCCCAGTAAAGACGGGCAAGCCCTTCGCCCCACATCTTGCTCAAGCCGTAAAAGCCATCCGGGCGAAACTCGCAGTCAGTCGAGAGTTGCTGGTCCACCGGATACATGCCGATCGCGTGATTGGAACTGGCGAACACGATGCGGCCGACTTTCTGGCGCCGCGCGCCCTCATAAACCTCGACGAGCGCCCGCAGGTTGTTGTCGATGATCTCCGGCAGGGGGCGCTCGACACTCGTTCCCGCCATGTGAATCAGCACGTCGACACCGTCCAGCAGGCGGTCGACCACGGCCGGGTCGCGCAAGTCGCCACGCATTACCTCTTCGCCCTCGGCGACCGGTGCGAGCGACTGCGAGTTGCCCGACGAACGCAGGCCATAGCCTCGCGCCAGCAGGGCGGTCCGCAGGACGGTGCCCAACTGGCCGCCGGCGCCGCTTAATGCAATCTTGGTCACGATATGAAATCTCCGTCTTGTTTGGTCTGGCCTGGCGTATGGAGCGCTCGCGCCCGGATCCCATGGAGCGTGCCAGCTGAACTGGCATCGCAATCATTCATGGGACGTCATACAACTAAATTTAAACTTATTTGTCCGACAAGCGCATTTAAAGTAGGACAACTTTCTTAGGATTTCAAAGGGTTGTCAACGACAACGATCGGGAAATCGGGTTTACCCCCGGCCGTAGATGGCTTAATGACCATATTTCAAAAAGTGAATTGGCTTGCTGAACTGTTGATAGACCTCACATGCAGTATGTTAGTCTGACAGCTTGCGCAACAACCCATACGCCGGCCAACCGGCGCAGCAGCAGGAGCAAGGTGTGGACGAATTGGTATTGACGGCAACCGACAGCACCAGTCTTTCGGAGCAGGTTTGCAAGCTGATCATCGGAGCGATCCTGCGGGGAGAGTTCTCCGCGGACCAGAAGCTACCGACGGAAGCCAATCTGGCCAGCCGTTATGCGGTATCGCGGACAACCGTGCGGGAGGCGCTGTCGCGCTTGCGATCCGAAGGCATCGTGGTCTCGCGGCGGGGATCCGGAAGCTATATCCAGCGCATGCCGGTACGCGGGCAGCCGGTCACTCCCCAGATCTCCAGCATCGCCGACATCGAGCACTACTATGCATTCCGCCTTTGTGTGGAAGTCGGCGTGGCTGAGATTTCAGCGCAGATGCGCACCGATGCGGACATCGACGCCATTCGCGCCGCCTACGCCGCGCTGGACCGCACACAGGAAAGCGAGACGTCGGGCGTGGAGGAGGACCTGCAGTTGCATCTGTCCATTGCGCGGGCATCTCACAATCCTTTCTTCGTGCCCACGGTCGAGCATGCGCTCGGCCCGATTCGCCAGTGCATGGAACTGGCCCGTAACCTGGGGCAGACGCGCAATCCCACGCGCTTCGAGCAGGTCCAGGCCGAGCATCTGGCGATCATCGAGGCTATTGTGCAGCGGTCGCCGACTCAAGCCTCGATCGCGATGCGCCGGCATATCGAGAATGCCAGGCGTCGAATCTTCGAGGGTGCCTGACTCATCGTCGTGAGCCGGCGCGCGTCCTGTCCAGGTGCGGTAGGGCCGTGCTGACCTATGTCGGGGCGCTCGCTTGCTTGATGTTGTATGGTAACTTTGCCTAAGTCCGGCAGCTTGGTTGTCTTTCGCAAGTGCCGTCACGAATCATGGTGCTTCGGCACCAATCTCAGCTGGCAGGCTGGTACAAATGAGGTTCGCGATGCGCTCCATGTTGTAGGACATCAGGTGTCTTGGGCTGGGAGATGGCGAGCCACTCGCGAAAGCCGTGTCAGCCGGGCTGGCCCTGGGCGACGTTCCGCGGCTCGGCGTCGAGTTGTCGCGCCAGCTCATCCACCGCGCGCCGGATTGGCTGACCGCTCCTGGCTACTTTGGCAAGCGTCAGTGCCCCTTGCCAGCCGCAGATCACCAGGCCGGCGAGCTCGGTGGCGCGTACCCGCGGGATCCCGCGCGCCGCGAAGGCATCGGCCAGCACGGCTTCCCATGCGGCAAAGGCCGCGTTGCCCGCTGCCGCCACGCCCTCGGCCTCCGGGGCGATTTCCAGCAGGATGGTGGAGATCGGGCAGCCGTCACGATAGTCAGACTGGGCCATCCAGCCGGCCATCAAGACGCCATAGGCCCGCACGATCGCCCCCGGCGAGTCGTGTTCCGCGCATAGCTGCGCGAGCGTCGCACGCACCAGTTCGCCGGCGTACACGATGACTTCCTCGGCAATCTGCTCCTTACCTTTCGGGAAGTAGTGATAGAGCGAGCCCTTTGGCGCACCGCTCAATGCAACGATGTCATTGGTGCCGCTGGCGGCGTAACCATACCGGCGAAAGAGCACGGCGGCGGCGCGGACGATCTTGTCCCGATGCTTGGCTTGAGCGGCCATGTGATGAAGTTCTCGGTCGTTGGAGGGGTTGATATCCTGCTGGAATTATATAGACTGGTCTACATTAAAAATAGTGGTTGAGCCATCACAGCCTCAACGATTCAACCAGGAGACACCACGATGACCAACGCCACGGCCGAACATGCCGACCTTCCCGCCGGCTTCGCGCCGCATTTTCGCCATAGTCCGCTGACCGACCCCTGGGAGCCGCTGTACTCGATGCGCACTGACCAGGCCATCGTGCTGGCGGTGAAGCTCGCCCAGGCCCACACCAACGCACGCGGCTTTGCCCATGGCGGGCTGATCACGGCCTTGGCGGACAACGCCATGGGGCTGTCGTGCGGCATGCAGTTCGCCGAGCCGCGCAGCCTGGTCACCGTGAACCTGTCGATCGACTTCCTCAACGTTGCCAGGATCGGGCAGTGGCTGATGTTCGAAACGTCATTCACCAAGGTTGGCGGCACGCTGTGCTTTGCCCAGGCTTTCGTCACCGCCGACGGCGTGGCTTGCGCCAGGGCCAACGCTACGTTTCGGGCCATGCAGTGAGTTTTTTCCTTGGATCTCAATCAGGCAGGGCAATGCAATGACAGCAGATACGAGCAGCACCAGCGCGGCCACCAGCGCGACCACCAACGGCGCCTATTCGCTGGACACGGTCAAGCGTGTCAACCAGAGCGCCGCCTTCAACCGATGGCTGGGCTTCGAGGTGATCAGCGCGCAGGGCGGGGCGGCGGAGTTGCGCATGGCCTGGCACGACCAAGCCACGCAATATGCGGGATTCCTCCATGCGGGCGTGATCGGCGCCCTGGTCGATACCGCCTGTGGATTCGCGGCCACCACGGTAGGGGGGCCGGTGATGGCTTCCCACTATTCGGTGAACTGCATGGCGCCGGCCGTGGGGCAGGCGTTCGTGGCGCGGGCCAGCGTGACCAAGGCAGGCAAGCGGCAGGTGTTTGCCAGGGCGGAAGTGTTCGCGGAACAGGCCGGTGGCGAGCTTCGGCTGGTGGCCTCGGGCGAGGTCATCTTCGTGCCTGTCGAGCCACAGACCGCCAAGCCACCTGAGCAGCACGATTGAGATCTCTGAATCGACATCATTAGCGCAATTAACGGCCAGGTATTTGCGCCCTACGACCCAACCGGTGCCACCTCACGGGATACCGCAATTTGGGCCACACGCGGCTTCGGCAGGCCAGGCAAGCCTGCAGGGCGAGAGGTACGGCTTGAATGGAAAATGGCAGTCCGGTCGCTACGCGACCGGACTGCCATTCGAGCGGGGCGGACGGGGCGGGAGACGCTGATCCACTCAGGCGATCGATGCAGATAGTGGCAGCTTCGGGATAGTCCCGGTGGCGGGCGCCGTGGCTGGCACTACGGAGCTACGCAGCTAAGGACATGGCTCACCCGCTCAAGCGCACTCCAGCGTGAAACCCATGCCGCCACGTCAGCGTGCCTCAGAACGCGTCGCCGGGCACGCGCACCCATCCTTCCATCAGCACGCGGGCGCTGCGGCTCATGATGGCCTTGGTCACGGTCCATTCGCCGTCGACCTGGCTGGCTTCGGCGCCCACCCGCAAGGTGCCCGAGGGATGGCCAAAGCGCACTGCGTTGCGCTCGCCGCCGCCGGCAGCCAGGTTCACCAGCGTGCCGGTGATGGCCGCCGCGGTGCCGATGGCGACCGCGGCCGTGCCCATCATGGCGTGATGCAGCTTGCCCATGGACAAGGCGCGCACGAGCAGGTCGACGTCGCCGGCGGCAACCCGTTTGCCGCTGGAGGCCACGTAGTCGGCCGGCTTGGCGACAAAGGCCACCTTCGGCGTGTGCTGCCGGGTGGCGGCCTCATCGATATGTTTGATCAGGCCCATGCGCACCGCGCCGTGGGCGCGAATGGTCTCGAACATCGCCAGCGCCTTGGCATCGCCATTGATGGCGTCCTGCAGCTCGGTGCCTTTGTAGCCGATGGATTCCGCATCCAGGAAGATGGTCGGAATGCCCGCATTGATCATGGTGACCTTTAGCGCGCCGACGCCGGGAACCTCGAGATCGTCGATCAGGTTTCCGGTGGGGAACATGGCACCGCCGGCGCCGTCTTCCTCGGCCGCCGGATCCATGAACTCGAGCTGGACTTCGGCGGCGGGGAAGGTCACGCCGTCCAGCTCGAAGTCACCGGTTTCCTGCACGGCGCCATTGGTGATGGGTACGTGCCCGATGATGGTCTTGCCGATATTGGCCTGCCAGATGCGCACGATGGCCACGCCGTTGTGCGGGATGCGGCTGGGGTCGACCAGGCCGGCACTGATGGCGAAGGGGCCGACGGCGGCGGAGAGGTTGCCGCAGTTGCCGCTCCAGTCGACAAACGGCTGGTCGATGGAGACCTGGCCGAACAGGTAGTCGACGTCGTGATCGGGCTTGCTGCTTTTTGAGAGGATGACGGTCTTGCTGGTGCTGGAGGTAGCGGCACCCATGCCGTCGATCTGCTTGCCATAGGGATCGGGGCTGCCGATGACGCGCATCAGCAGCGCGTCGCGGGCGGCGCCCGGCACCTGCGCGGCTTCGGGCAGATCTTGCAGGCGGAAGAACACGCCTTTGCTGGTCCCGCCACGGATGTAGGTGGCGGGGATCTTGATCTGGGGTACGTGGGCCATGGAAAATTCGTCCTGATGAAAGCGGGCGGTACGTCGCCATACCGCCCGAACACGTTGCTGGTCGATGCGCCCGCGCGCGCTTACGCAGCGGCCTTCGACGATTCGAGGAAGTCCTGCGCGAAGCGCTGCAGCACGCCGCCGGCTTCGTAGATCGACACTTCTTCCGCGGTATCGAGGCGGCAGGTCACCGGTACTTCCACGCGCTCGCCGTTCTTGCGATGCATCACCAGGGTGAGCTCGCAGCGCGGCGTGCGTGCGCCGATCACGTCGTAGGTCTCGGTGCCGTCGATGCCCAGCGTGGTGCGGTTGACACCAGGCTTGAACTCCAGCGGCAGCACGCCCATGCCGACCAGGTTGGTGCGGTGGATGCGCTCGAAGCCTTCGGCCACGATCGCCTCCACGCCGGCCAGGCGCACGCCCTTGGCGGCCCAGTCGCGCGAGGAGCCCTGGCCGTAGTCGGCGCCGGCCACAACGATCAGGGGCTGCTTGCGGGCCATGTAGGTCTCGATGGCTTCCCACATGCGGGTGACCTTGCCCTCCGGCTCGATGCGGGCAAGCGAGCCCGGCTTGACCTTGCCGTCCACCACCACCATTTCGTTCTTCAGGGTGGGGTTGGCAAAGGTGGCGCGCTGCGCCGTCAGGTGGTCGCCGCGGTGGGTCGCGTAGGAGTTGAAGTCTTCCTCCGGCAGGCCCATCTTGGCCAGGTACTCGCCGGCCGCGCTATCGAGCATGATGGCGTTGGACGGCGACAGGTGGTCGGTGGTGATGTTGTCGCCCAGCACGGCCAGGGGCCGCATGCCGGTGAGCGCGCGTTCGCCGGCCAATGCGCCTTCCCAGTAGGGCGGGCGGCGGATGTAGGTGCTCATCTCGCGCCAGTCGTACAGCGGGTTGGCTTTTTCGCCGGTGTCGGCGGTCACGGCGAACATTGGCTCGTAGACCTTGCGGAACTGCGCAGGCTTCACGCTGGCGGCAACCACCGCGTCGATCTCTTCGTCGGACGGCCAGATGTCTTTCAGCGTCACCGGCTTGCCATCTGCGTCGGTGCCCAGCACATCCTTCTCGATATCGAAGCGGATGGTGCCGGCAATGGCGTAGGCCACCACCAGCGGCGGCGAGGCCAGGAAGGCCTGCTTGGCATACGGATGGATGCGGCCGTCGAAGTTGCGGTTGCCGGACAGCACGGCGGTGGCGTACAGGTCGCGGTCCACGACTTCCTTCTGGATCACCGGGTCCAGTGCGCCGGACATGCCGTTGCAGGAGGTGCAGGCATAAGCCACCACGCCAAAGCCCAACTGCTCCAGTTCCGGCAGCAGGTTGGCTTCTTCCAGGTAGAGCGTCACCGCCTTGGAACCCGGCGCCAGCGAGCTCTTCACCCACGGCTTGCGGGTGAGGCCGAGCTTGTTGGCGTTGCGCGCCAGCAGCCCGGCGGCCACCATGTTGCGCGGGTTGTTGGTGTTGGTGCAACTGGTGACGGCGGCGATGATCACCGCGCCGTCCGGCATCAGGCCGGGCTCGTTCTCGACCTTGCCGCTGATGCCGCGCGCGGCCAGCTCGGAGGTGGGCACGCGCTTGTGCGGATTGGACGGGCCGGCGATGTTGCGCACCACGGTGGACAGGTCGAACCTGAGCACGCGCGGGTACTCGGCATGTTTCAGGCTGTCCGCCCAGAGGCCGGTTTCCTTGGCATACGTTTCCACCAGCTTGACCAGCGCATCGTCGCGGCCGGTGAGCTTGAGGTACTTGATGGTCTGCTCGTCGATGTAGAACATCGCGGCAGTGGAGCCAAACTCCGGCGCCATGTTGGAGATGGTGGCGCGGTCGCCCAGCGTCAGGTGGGTGGTGCCTTCGCCGAAGAACTCAAGGTAGGACGACACGACCTTTTCCTTGCGCAGGAATTCGGTCAGGGCCAGCACGGTGTCCGTCGCGGTGATGCCAGGCTGCGGCTTGCCGGTCAACTCCACGCCGATGATGTCCGGCAGGCGCATCCAGGAAGCGCGGCCCAGCATCACGCTTTCGGCTTCCAGGCCGCCCACGCCGATGGCGATCACGCCCAGCGCGTCCACCATGGGGGTGTGGGAGTCGGTGCCGACCAGCGTATCGGGGAAGGCCACGCCGTCTTTCACCTGCACCACCGGGCTCATGCGCTCGAGGTTGATCTGGTGCAGGATGCCGTTGCCCGGCGGAATCACGTCGACGTTCTTGAAGGCCTTCTTGGTCCAGTTGATGAAGTCGAAGCGGTCTTCGTTGCGGCGGTCTTCGATGGCGCGGTTCTTCGCGAACGCATCGGGATCGAAACCGCCGCACTCGACGGCCAGCGAGTGGTCCACCACCAGTTGCGTCGGCACGACCGGGTTGACCATGACCGGGTCGCCGCCCTGGGCAGCAATGGCATCGCGCAGCCCGGCGAGATCGACCAGCGCGGTCTGGCCCAGGATGTCATGGCAGACCACGCGCGCCGGGAACCAGGGGAAATCCAGTTCCTGCTTGCGTTCGATGATCTGCTTGAGGGAATCGGTCAGCGTAGCCGGGTCGCAGCGGCGCACGAGGTTCTCGGCCAGCACCCGCGACGTGTACGGCAGCTTGTCATAAGCGCCCGGCTGGATGGCGTCGACCGCGGCACGCGTGTCGAAGAAATCCAGCTGGGTGCCGGGCAGCGGTTTGCGGTTTGCAGTGTTCATTTTTTAGGGACGAAAGAGAGTAATGATCAGGGGGTAGTGGCCCAGCTTTGCGGCCAACTACCCCCTTCTCCCACGGGCGGTACAGGGGAGCAAACCGGCAGCCGGCTAGATTACTTGCGATCCTTGATCGGCACGAACTTCAGGTTTTCCGGCCCGGTGTAGTTGGCGCTGGGGCGGATGATCTTGTTGTCGATGCGTTGCTCGATGATATGCGCAGC